>CBIHPJ010000030.1:0-23501 GCA_966211295.1 uncultured Myxococcales bacterium
CCTTGCTGTCGCCGTACATCGAGCCGCCAGAGGCCGCGTAGATCACGCGCTTGAGAGCACCAGCGCGACGACCCGCTTCCACCAGGTTGATGGTGCCGCCGATGTTGGTCTCGGCGTCGAAGGCAGGCTTCTCCACCGACTTGCGCACGTCGATCTGCGCGGCGTGCAGGTTGAGCACCTCAGGCTTGAAGTTCTCGAGCGCGCTCGCGGCCTCGACCGTGCGGATGTCGGCTTCGACGAAGCGAGCCTTCGGGTTCAGGTTCTTCCGATCGCCCGTGGAGACGTTGTCGACCACCATCACCTCGTGGCCCAGCGCGAGGTACGCGTCGACGATCTGTGAAGCGATGAAACCCGCGCCACCTGTAACGACAATCCTCATTCACTCTCCCGTGAGATACGCGACCGTCTCATCCAGGCCCTGCGCGACCGTGTGCGTGGGCTGATACCCCAAACGCTCTCGCGCCTTGCTGATATCGGCCTGCGAGTCCTTGATGTCGCCTGCGCGGAAGGGCTGGAACACCGGCTGGAGCTTCCCGATCTCAGGCCGCTTCTTCGAGAGCCGCGCGCGAAGGTGATCGTGCAGCTCGAGCAGGCTCGTCTTGTCGCCCACCGCGACGTTGTAGACGGTGCCCGTGGCGTTCGGGTTCGAAGTGATCGCCGCGCGAAGGTTCGCCTGCACCGCGTTCAGCACGAAGCAGAAGTCGCGGCTGGTGCTGCCATCGCCATTGATCGTGCAGGATTTCCCCTCGAGGAGCGCCGCCATCCAGCGCGGAATCACCGCCGCGTACGCACCGTTCGGATCCTGCCGCGGACCGAAGACGTTGAAGTACCGCAGGCCGATCGTCTCGAGGCCGTACGTGCGTTGAAAGACCGCCGCGTAGACCTCGTTGATGTGCTTGGTGGCCGCGTACGGAGAGAGCACGTTTCCCGTGCGCGACTCCACCTTCGGCAGCGTGGGCTCGTCGCCGTACACCGAGCTCGAAGACGCGAACACGAAGCGCTTCACCTTCGCGTCGCGCGCCGCGATCAACATGTTCACGAAGCCGTCGACGTTCGCGCGGTGGCTGTCGAGCGGGTGCGCGATGCTGCGCGGAACCGAGCCGAGCGCCGCCTGGTGCAGCACGTAGTCGACGCCGCTGCACGCCTGCTGGCACATCTCGAACGAGGTGATGTCGCCCTTCAGAAAGCGAAAACGCTCAGCGCCCCCCGCCCGCTTCACCGCGTCCTCGAGGTTGCGCTCGTAGCCCGTGACGAGGCTGTCGAGCACGACCACGGTCTGCCCCTCGCGCAGGAGCGTCTCCACCAGGTGCGAGCCGATGAACCCTGCTCCACCGGTGACCAACCACTTCGACTTCCCAGAGATCAGAGGCACCAGTAGCTCACGCGTCCGGCAGGCAGCTCTTCAGGCTTGAGCGCGCTCTTCACGTCGACGAGCACCCCGCCCGGCTTCAGGCGATCGATCAGGAAGCTCAGCGGCTGCCCCACGTACTGCGAGTGCGAGACCGCGAGGATCAGCGCGTCGAGATCCTTCATCTCTTCCAGCTTGGTGAGGCCGAGCCCGTACTCGTGCTTCGTCTCGCCGGGATCCGCGTAGGGATCGGTGAGCTTCGCGTCGATGCCGAACTCGCGGAGCTCCTTGATGATGTCGGGCACCTTCGAGTTGCGAATGTCGGCCACGTTCTCCTTGAAGGTGAGGCCGAACACGCCCACGCGCGCGCCCTTCACCGGCAAGCCCTGGTGCACCAGCAGCTTCACGGTGCGCTGCGCGACATAGGGGCCCATCTCGTTGTTGATGCGGCGGCCCGCGAGGATCACCTGCGGCTGGTAGCCGAGCTCCTCGGCCTTGGTGGTGAGGTAGTACGGATCGACGCCGATGCAGTGACCGCCCACGAGGCCCGGACTGAACTTGAGGAAGTTCCACTTCGTGCCGGCGGCTGCGAGCACGTCGCGGGTGCGAATGCCCATGCGATCGAAGATCAACGCGAGCTCGTTCATCAGGGCGATGTTCAGATCGCGCTGGGTGTTCTCGATCACCTTGGCGGCCTCGGCGACCTTGATGCTCGCCGCCTTGAAGACGCCCGCGTCGATGATCGCACCGTAGGTGGCGGCCACGCGGTCGAGCGTCGCCGGGTCCTCACCAGAGACCACCTTGGTGATCTTCTCGAGCGTGTGCAGCTTGTCGCCGGGGTTGATGCGCTCAGGCGAGTAGCCGAGCTTGAAGTCGACGCCCTGCTTGAGGCCCGAGAGCTTCGCGAGAATGGGACCGCACACGTCTTCGGTCACGCCGGGATAGACGGTGGATTCGTACACCACCACGTCGCCCTTCTTGAGCGCGCGACCGACCGTCTCGCTCGCCTTCACCACCGGCGTGAGATCGGGCCGGTTGTTGGTGTCGACGGGCGTGGGCACCGCGACCACGAAGAAGGTGGCCTGCTTGAGCACCTCGGGATCCCACGTCATCTGCAGCGGCGCGCCCTGGAGCGTCTCCTTCGACAGCTCTCCGGTGCGATCGAAGCCCGTCTGGAGCTCCTTCACCTTCTCGACGTTGATGTCGAAACCGATCGTCCCGGGGAACTTGCGCGCGAACGCGAGCGCCACCGGGAGACCAACGTAGCCCAGACCAATGACAGCGACTTTTTCACTCATGGAAGTTCTCGTGCGAATAGCCAAAAACGCCGTCCCCGTCACGAAGCGCACTCATGACCTGCTTGGTTCCCTCGTCACCGCCTGACGTTCAGGCGAGGCTCACCTCATGACCTCTCCAGTCCACCCCGAGTTCGCCCGCTTGCACGGGTTCACCCTGGAGGAGCTGGCCACGAATCGCGCGGGGAAGATCCATCCCAATCAGGCAGTGCGGCTGCGGAGCACAGGGAGAGGCGGCGGCATCGGCTGCCTGGTCTTCTCGATCCTCGTGTTCCTCGGCACGACCGGCGGCGCGGCGGCCCTCTATTACGACTTCAGCCATCACCTGCGGGAGGAAGTCGGGCGAACCGACTTGAATGGCCTCAAGCTGCTCGCGGGGGGAGGCACCCTGGTCGCGCTCCTGATCTTCGGAATGGCGATGTCGACCTTCCGCGACGTGAAGAAGCAGCGGGCCCTGTTCGACGCGGGCCAGGTCGCGGTGGTGGAAGGGATCATCGAGCGGCTCCACGTGCGCCAGCGTCGAGTGGGCGACTTCTATTACTACGTGCTCGGCGGCCAACGCTTCAGCGTGAGCCACGAAGCATGGCAGCTGGTCGACGGCCGGAGTCGCTACAGGGTCTACGTCGTCTCAGGAATGATGGTGAGTCTCGAGCCCGCCTGACTTCTGGGTCGCTGCGCTCCATGGTCCAGCCGTCGCTGGACCATGCTCCGCTCCGGGCTCAAGGCTTCTTGATGTAGCTCAGCGCCGGTTCCTTGTTCTTCCCCTTGCCCGTGGGGTTGATGCCGCAGAGGTCGAGCGCGGTGGCGTAGACGTGGCCCGCGTTCGGCACCACCGAGTTCGCGCTCTTGGTGCCCGTGAGCACACCGGTGGTCGGGTTGTACGCAGGATCGAGCGTGCCGTCAGGCATGAGTGGAATGCCCTCGAGGCTGCTGGTGCCGACGCGGCCGTACTGGCGATCGCCCTGCACGGTCCCTCCGAGGAACGCGACGGAGTTCACCTTCCAGTGCTGGCAGCAGTCCTGCTCCATGATCTTCGTGTACTTGGTCGCGTCGGGATCGGTGGACGAGAGGATCGACGCGACGTCGCCCTGAATCGTGCGGCCCATCTCGGAGGCGAGGACGATCGTGGTGAGGTCCCAGTACGACTTGCCGCTGGTGCCGAACTGCGTGGTCTTCAGCTTGTTCACGAAGACCTTGAGCGGGTTCCACAGATCGCGCCGCAGCATCGTGAGCTGATCCTGCTGGCCGTCGTTGTTCATGATGCCCGAGCGATCCTGGTGCGTGTCGAAGCCGCGGATCTGGCGGTTCTCGATCCAGAAGCCGAGCGAGAGGCCCTTGGTCATCAGCTCGTAGGCCATCAGCGCCTGCACGTTGACCTGCGGGCTGTCCTTCGAGCGCGCGGGGTTGCCGTTCACCGAGGTGGAGTTGGTCGCCTCGTCAGAGGCCGTCACGTTGAACTCGGAGCGCAGCGTGGGATCGGTGAAGAGCGTCGCCGGATTCACGATCACGCCCGTGCCCGAGGTGAGCTGCTTGTAGATGTCGACCGCCGAGCTGAACGCGGCCACCGACTCGCCGTTGTGCTCAGCGATGAAGTTCTGGTGCAGGTTGTCGACGAACTGGCGAATGCGCTGCGTGCGCGCGCCGGCGGTGACGTTGCCGAGCTGAGAGAGACGATTGCGCATCTCGGCGGGCGTGCGGCCGTAGACCGTATGCGCGTACGCGGGCCCGAGCTTCTCGTAGTAGCCGGTGCCTTCCGGGTAGTTCGCTTCTTCGAGCTCGCCGTCGCTGAGCCAGCGGTGCCAGCTCACGTTCGCGAGCGGGTAGTTCGCTCCGTACGTCTCGGCGAAGGCCTGCATCACCGAGCGCTCGGTCGGCCCACGCGCAGCGGTGAGCGCCGCGTACTGCGGGTACTTGCCGTACTGGTAGTCCCAGCGGCCGCCGGAGTGGAACGTGTTGCCCACGTGCGAGCTCAACACCGCCATGTCGTTGAACAGCGGGAGCCCGTCCTGCGCGAGGTAGCCGTACTGAATGTTGCCCTGCGTGCGCGGCGTGAAGTGCGTCGCGTCGAGGGAGTAGTTCTTCGGCCGGTAGAACTGGCTCGACCACGCGGGGTTCGGGTTGAGCGTTCCCGCGGGAATGGTGAGGCCGGCGTGGTTCGGCGTGTCGAGGGGACTGAACATCGAATAGCTGTCCCAGCCGCCCTCCTGGAACCACATCACGAGGAACTTCGGCTCCATCGTCTGCGCCACTGCGCGCGCGATGCCCAGGGACTTCTGGGTGCCGGGCACGCCGAAGCTGCGGAAGAAGCCGAGCCAGTCGAGCACGCCGATCGCGGCAGCGCCCTTGAGCAAGTCACGACGCTTCATGGCGCCCCCTGGAAGTTCTGCGAAGCCGCCATCGTCTTGAGCACCGCGCGCATGTCACCGCCGTTCGCGAACGTCGTGTCCCAGAGTTGTTTGTAGAGCACGCGCTCGTCCGTCTGCGCGCGCAGCTCGCGGCCGATCAGCAGCCGCACCTGCGTGTTGATCATTCGCCGCACGAAGGGCTCCTTCTTCACCGCCCTGGTGGTGAACGCCTCGAGGCCGATGCCCTTGTACGGATAGTTCGCGACGAGTCCGCGATCGCTGTCATCGATCGTCGCGTCGGTGTTGTACGTGCCGTCGTCCTTCCATCTGAGCCGTTGATGCGCGAGCGGCGTGAGCAGCTGGTGGCACGAGAAGCAGACGCTCTGAGGATCGACGGTGGAGGTCGCCGTGGCGGTGCCGCGCTGATCGAACACCTCGGGAGGTACCTCGAAGACCGAGCCCATGAAGCCCGAGAGCACGCGCGCGGGGAAGTTGTAGTGAGGCAGGCCCGGCTTGTTGTTCAAGTAGCCACGCGCGGTGAGGAGACCGGTCTTGCCGTGCTCCGCGGGCCGCGGCTGCTGCGCGAAGTTCTCGTCCACCGTGTACTCGGCGGTGAGCACCTCTTCGAAGTTGCGGCCGTTCAAAGTCACGTAGGTCCAGAGGCGCGCGGGCTCGTCGGACTCGGGCGTGCCCTGGCTCTCGATGCGCAGCTGAATGCGATTGAAGTAGTAGCTGCGGAAGTCAGGGCTCGCGAAGACCGCGTCGATCATCGCGGGGAAGCCGCCGCTGTTGAGCGAGGTGAATTCGGCCGCGGTGGGAGGACGGCCGAGCGCGCGCTGCGTGAGCGCCACCAGGCGCAGCGGGTTCTTCTCGGCGGCGGTGGTGACCTTCTCCACCTGCGGCGGCATGGTGAAGAGGAAGTCGGGGTGGCGAATGAGCGCTTCGCACACGCCGCTCCAGGCGGAGCCCTGACTGCCGAAGGCCGTCAGATCGACGAGCAGCCCGTACGCGGCGGTCTGCTCCGCGGCGGTCGCCGGGCGGTACAGCATGTGCTGGTAGAGCGTGTTGATCTGCGCCTTCGCCGCGTCGGCGCGCATGCTTCCCGTGCCTGCGCCGAGCGGACCGACGATGGTGATCACATCGAGGTAGATGTTGCGGTCGCCGCCGTTGACCACCGCATCGTTGAAGAAGTTCACCGAGACCGAGCTCATGCCGACGTCGGTCACCATGATGTCGACGCTCTTGTCCTCGTAGGCAGCGGCGTTCGTGTAGTCGAGCTGCGGGCCGGTGGCGGTGCCGATCTGCACGCGGAGCGAAGGACCATCGCCGTTGCCATCGAGCGTGGGCTTGCCGCGCACGGTGACCCGGTACGTGCCGGGAGCGGTGATCGTGTACGGCGTCGCGAAGGTGCAGTTCGTGTAACAGAAGAAGCCCGCCGGATTCGTCGAGGCGTTGCCCGCGCCCGTCGCGGGGCTCGGGGTGAGCGATTCGATCTGAACGGTGGTCGTCGCCTGGGCCGGTTGGTCGATCACGGGCGAGGTGAGCGTGAGACCGCCGAAGGGACCCGTTCCCGCGGTCGAAGCAGCGCCGCAGACGTCAGGCGCGAGCGAGTCGAGACCAAGCAGGAAGTCCGGAGTGGCCACGCGTGCCTCGACGAAGTGCGTGGTGAAGTTCACGCCGCCGAAGAGACCGATGTTGCGCTCGAACTGATCGACTCCGGTGCGCACCCAGTCGTCGTTGAAGACCGAGCGCACCTTGTTCTTCAGCTGCACGTAGTTGAGGAAGGGGTTGTCGTACGAAGAGATCGGCGCACCGGTGTACGGGAGCAAGAGCTCGGGCGGGAACTGCTCGTCGGCGGCCACTCCGCCGCCCGCCTCGAACGCCTTGAGCATGCAGTTCACTCGCGCGACGGCCTGCACGGTCGCGTCGGGCCACGGCGCTGCGCTCTGCGGCATCCGCGTGCGGGCGTCCGTATTGATCAAGCGCGCGAGGATCGAGCCCTGATCGTCTGCGAAGAACCCCGCACCGCGTGATTGATAGAAAGTTTCAGTCGCGTCGGCGGTTACGGTGAAGCGCCGTCCCGCCGCGGGAGCGTGGCAGGAGACGCACTGTCCCTCTCCGCTCGCCATCGAGGGATAGACGTCGGAAGCGAACGCGCCGGCGATCTCTTCGATGCGCACGGTCGGGAACTGCGCGATGTCACAGGAGACGTCGGGCGGGACGTAGACGAAAGCGCCGCCTCCTCCGCCAGCTGCGGAACCGCCGCCTTCGCCGCCACCAACACTTCCGAGCTCGCCGACGCCGCGAATCAGTCCTTCGCAGCCGGAAGCCCACACGGCTGCGGCCAACAGCCAGATGCGAGTGCGCATCGACGCAGTGTCGGCAGCCCGTTGAGGCAGGTCAACAGTGCTCTGATAGGCGTGAAGGTGCGACACGCACCGCCACTGAAATCACGAGGCAGCGCGCCTCTGTCTGCGCACCGGCACGATCCACCCGTCCATCGCCGCGCGCGCCACAAAGGTGAGCGAGTTCAAGCGTCGCATCGCCCTGCCCTTGCCTTCAGGGAGCGTGACTCCCATTGACTCGGCGAGCGACTCGACGCTTCCGGGCTTCGCGTCGAGCAGACGCGCGATCACGGTGCGCAGATTGAGGAAGTCTTCGGGCAGTGCGCCTTCGCGCGCGAGGAGATCGCTGCAGAAGCTGCCCCAACCGATCTGCAGATCGCCGGGCTTGAGGAACTTCTTCCACTCCTCGATCACGACCTTGCGCTCGTCGGCGCGACCGATCTCTTCCGCGATCAGATCGAGGTGGAGCGGGACCCGAGGACCGAGCGGACGCTCCGGCCTCAAGAGCCGTTCGAAGCGTTCGCCGGTCGACACCCGCTCCGCCACCAGCTGCACGAGCTCGGGGTCGTCGGGGAGCGGCCGGTTCGGATCACAGAGTGGCCAGGCGTTCGCCTCTCCGAACACCACCACCAGCTCGCGATTCCGCAGCGCCGCAGCGTGATCGACCGGCTCGCGGTTCGGCAGCTTGCGATTCTTGTGACGTGAACCAGTCGAGGGGTTCTCGCGGATGTAGTCGAGCTGCTTCTCCACCATCGCGTCGAAGGCGGAGAGGATCGGCGTGAAGCGGCCCGGCTGCTTCTCGAGACGATCGAGCACAAACGCCGTGGCCTCGATGGTCGCCAGGCAGTGCGCCTCGGGCTCCTTGCGAATGCGGTAGTTGCCGGGCTGATCGGGGAAGAACTTGAGCCGCGGCAGGCGCGAGAGGAGCGGACACTTCTCCACCACCTTCTTCGCGTTCGACCAGGTGCCGTCGACCACCACCAACGTCTCGGGCGGAGTGGGGAGCGCGTCGACGTCGGTCGCTGACTCACTGGGGAAGAGCACGGCGACGCCAGGCTTCGCGCACAACGCCTCGAGCGAGGGATTCCCGATCGCGCTCAAGCCCACGTGGAGCTCGGAGTTCGGCAGCGAGAGGTGCGCCATGCGGCAGGTGCTGATCGGCACCTTGGCCTCGCGGGGGTGCTGAATGAAGACCACGCGCGTCTTGCTGGGCACCTGCGTGACGGCGTCGCACCAACACACCGAGCGGGGCCGGCGGCAGCGCAGACAGACTTCCCGGTACTCGGTTGCGACGACTTCCATTCCAAAGCCCTCCTGCCATGACTCCCTCTCCCTGCGCCAGCGGGGAGAGGGTTGGGGAGAGGGGCGAGCGGCGACTTCGCATAAGGTCCCCCGCCATGCTTCCGGTGATCGCCGTCGCCATGCTCACTGCCGCTCCGCTGGTCGTGGTCGCTCCATTTGAGGTCAAGAGCATTGACCCCGCGGACGCCGACCTCGGCCTCACCATGCAGAACCTGATGGTCCACGAGCTCGCCGCCGTCGGAATCAAGGCGCGCACGGAAGACGCCGAGTTGAACGCCGAGGGAAAGATCGAAGGAGCGACCCATGTCGCCGTGGGCACCATCATTCGCGCGGGCAATCAGCTCGTCGTGACCGCGCGCCTGATCGATCCCCGCGACAACAACCTCCTCTTCTCCACCAAGCTCAAGGGTCCCTCGCTCTGGAATGATCGCCGTCAGTTCACGTCGGCGATCGTCGAGGCACTCAAGCTCCCGATGCCGGCGCGGCCAGACGGCTACGACGTGAACGAAGAGCTCGCTCGTGCATGGGGCGCGGCCCTGCGCGCGCTCAAGTCCGGCGATCCGAAGGTCGCGAAAGAGAAGGTCAGCGCGGTCGTCGAGAAGTGGCCCCAGTTCATGCCTGCGAAGGCGCAGTTGGCGAAACTGTGAACCTGCTCCTCCTGCAACCGGGAGAAGTCGACGCTTCCGGTGTCGCTCGCCTTTCCGGCCGACGACTCGAGCACGCGGCTGAAGTGCTGCGCGTGCAGGCCGGCCAGTCGCTGAAGGTCGGCGTGCTCGGCGGACTGATGGGCACCGCGGAAGTTCTTTCGCGCGACGCACAACACCTCGTGCTGCAGGTGCACGTGAGCGATCCCCCTCCCCCGCGCGCGGGAGTTTCTCTGGTCCTCGCGATCCCCAGACCCAAAGCGCTCAAGCGAGTGATCCCCGCGGTGGCCTCACTCGGAGTCGATCGCGTGGTCCTCGTGAACGCCGCGCGCGTAGAGAAGAGCTACTTCGACTCGAAGGTCCTCGCGCAGGAGTTCCTCGACGGACTCATCGAGCTCGGCCTCGAGCAGGCGTGCGACACGGTGCGGCCCACGCTCGAGATCCGCGAGCGACTGAAGCCCTTCGTGGAAGACGAGCTGAAGACCTGGGCGCCGCAGGATGCCGTCCGCCTGGTACCCCACCCTCACGCGAAGAACCCGCTCAAGCCTGTCGCTGCAGCGCAACACGTGGTGCTCGCGATCGGTCCGGACGGAGGTTGGGTCCCCTTCGAGCTCGAGCTCTTCGAAAAGAACGGCTTCACGCCGGTGTCGCTCGGGCAGCGAGTGCTCCGCGGCGAGGTAGCAGTGCCAACTGTGCTTGGTGCCGTTCGCGCGGCTACTTGAATGCGGCGTCGCGCTCCCGCTTCAGGCGCATCAGCCGAGACCAGTGCTCGCGCGTTGAGGGTGAAACCGGGTCCTGCCAAGCGACCGCGGCAGCCGCGTTCGGGTTCGCGCGCAACAAGTCGATCGCCAGCGCGCAGAGAGACTCGAGCGCCTTGATGCGCTGTTCGATCGTGCTTCCGACCCACGGTTCGATGTCCTCGAGCACGGACTCCCGGGCCGTTCGGCTTCGGAGCGACGGAGGAAGCCTGGAGGTCACGAGCTGACGTTAGCCTCGGCAACAACGGCTGGTCATCGGAGCGATGCGCGCGGCCATCTGACGGAGTAACAATCGCCCCCGCCATGACGTTCGAGAAAGACCCCACGACGAAGCGCAAGCAGGACACCGTCAATCCGAAGGCGCTGCTCGAGTTCATGATGAAGGACTGGAAGCCCCAGTCCGACGCGCTCCCGAAGGCGCACCAGCACGCGAAGGTGTTCCGCGCGCGGCGCGACGCGCTCTCGAAGCTCTTCCCCGGTGACGTGTTGGTGATCCCCACCGGGCACGAGCAGGTGCGCGCCAACGACACGCACTTCCGCTTCCGCGCGGGCAGCGACTTCTTCTGGCTCACCGGCAACCTCGAGCCTGACTGCGTGCTGGTGATGGTGCCCAGCGCGCACGGCCACGACGCGCACCTCTTCGTGGAACCGAACCCGGGACGCAGCAACGAGACCTTCTACACGGACCGCAAGAAGGGCGAGCTCTGGGTCGGCCCCCGCTTCGGCGTGACGCAGAGCTGCGCGCACTTCGACGTCGAGATCGCGCGCGGTCTTCCCGAGCTGCCGAAATTTCTCGAGAAGTATCCGCTCTCGCGCGTGCTGCGCGGCGTGTCTTCGTACGTCGATTCGCTGCGCACTCCGTCGCATGAGCGCCCCGCCGACAAGGAGCTCGCCGCTGCGCTCAGCGAACTGCGCCTGTGCAAGGACAAGGTGGAGATCGACGAGCTCAAGAAGGTGATCGCCTCCACCAAGCGTGGCTTCGAAGACGTGATCAAGAACCTCGGCAAGGCGAAGACCGAGCGCGAGGTCGAAGCGCACTTCTTCACGCGCGCTCGTGTCGAGGGCAACGACGTCGGCTACGGCACCATCGCCGCGGCCGGTGCGCACGCGTGCATCCTGCACTGGACCAACAACGACGGCGCACTGAAGAAGAAGGACCTGTTGCTGCTCGACGCAGGCGTGGAAGGTCACGCGCTGTACACGGCGGACATCACGCGCACGCTCCCCATCAGCGGCAAGTTCTCGAAGGAGCAACGAGAGATCTACGAGCTGGTGTGGCGCGCCCAACAGGCCGCGTTCGAAGCGGTGAAACCCGGCAACGACTTCATGGAGCCCAATCGCCGCGCGATGCGCGTGCTCGCCGAGGGACTGGTGAAGCTCGGCATCCTCAAGACCACCGCCGACGAAGCGCTCGAGGACGAGCACCAGTTCTACAAGCGCTACTCACTCCACAACGTGAGCCACATGCTGGGCCTCGACGTGCACGACTGCGCGAAGGCGCGGCAAGAGGTCTACCGCTACGGCCCGCTGCAGGTCGGCATGGTGCTCACCGTGGAGCCCGGCCTCTACTTCCAGGAAGACGACCTCACCGTGCCGAAGAAGTACCGCGGCATCGGCGTGCGAATCGAAGACGACCTGCTGGTCACCGCGAAGGGCTTCGAGAACTTGTCGAAGGGCATCCCCTCCGAGGCGAGCGCCGTGGAGAAGTGGATTAAGTCGCTGCGGTGATCTTCATCCGTTCGCTTCTTGTTCTGGCCGTCGCGATCACCCTCTCCGCCTGCACCGGGAATGTGAGCGCTGACGCGGGTTCCGGTGGCGGCAGCGGAGGAGGCGACGCGGCAACCGGTGGCGGTTCAGGTGGCGGCGATGGAGATGCCGGCACGACGCTGACGCTTCCGTCCTGGCGGCGCGATGCGGGCCTCCATCAGTGGATCGAGATTCCGAACACGAGCGGCGCAGGTGGCGCGGCAGTCGACGCGTGGGGAGCGCTCGCCGAGAACAAGGCGACCGCTGAGCTCTACATCGCGGCGGCCGGAGGTCACGGCGACAGCAGCGACAACCGCGTGGTGAGCATCTCGCTGATGAGTGACGCGCCGAGCTGGGTGCTCCGCC
Source organism: uncultured Myxococcales bacterium (assembly GCA_966211295.1). Taxonomy (GTDB): domain Bacteria; phylum Myxococcota; class Myxococcia; order Myxococcales; family Myxococcaceae; genus Archangium_A. The sequence goes on from CBIHPJ010000030.1 coordinate 12,150, forward strand.
GCGCGTCGAGCACGTCCACGCAGGCCGACGTCCTCTATTACGCAGACGGCCTGCCGACCTCGCGTCATCTGTACCACCACCTCCACTATCTCCCCGCACGCAACGCGGTGCTGCTCGGCGGCTGCCGCTACGGCTACGGCGGAGGCACACCGACGGGCCCAGGGATGGACCTGTTCGATCTGACGACCAACGAGTGGCTGCCGCGGATGACGTTCCCCGACATCACTCCGTTCGTGGCCTACGCGATCGAGGTCGATGGTGAAGGTCGAGTGTGGACCGCGGTGGGGCAGCGCTTCGAACCAGCGAGCTCGACGTGGAGCACTCCTGGCTCTGGCCCCGGTCTGGGCCGATTTCCGCAAGCGACGGCGCCCGCGCGCCACGCGATCTTCAACCTGCAGTACGGCGATGGCCAGGGCTACGACCTCAACCTGGGCGTCACCGCGAAGCTGCTCGATACGCAGACCGGCGACTCGCAGAACATCACCTTCAACCCGAGCCAGGCCCTCAGCGAGTTCACCACCGCGCAGCCGACCTACGCGGGCATGGACTACGACGCGGCGAACGATCGCTTCTTGTTCTACAGCGGCGTGGAGACGGGGAAGGTCTACGTGATCACGCCGAACGCAGGCACGGTGTGGGATCTCAGCGTGCTGCCCGTGACTGGAATGCCGGCCGCCGCGGTGGGCGCGGGGATCAACAAGCGCTTCCGCTACCTGCCCACCCTCGGTGGCTTCGTGCTGCTCACCTCGCGGAGCAGCAACCTCTTCTTCCTCACGACCTCGCCGTAGAGGACCGTAGAGCTCAGTCGATCTCGGTCTCGGTCGCGGGTGATTCGCCTTCTTCGAAGGTGAACGTCTTGCGACCGATCTCGCGATCGTCGGTGGTGAGCACGCGCACGCGGTACTTGCCGGGCTTGCTCATCGTGGAGTTCGCGTAGGTGCGGTAGCCCTCTTCACCCGTGCCCGAGATGCCGGTGGCGAACGGGCTACCGCGCGCGGTCCACCCCTTGTCGGGATCGTCGTACTCCCACGCGAAGCGCACCTGATCGTGGAACTTGGTCGGCGCGAAGATGCGAACGAATACGAACGGCTTCGAGCCCACGGGCCCCACGAAGGTGTCGTTCTCCTTCGCCCAGAACTCGTAGAAAGGCGCGGGCTGGTACGCGAGCTCGTAGTGCTTGTGGCCCTTCTCGTCTTTCGTGGAGCCCACGCTCGCGTAGACGCCGATGTGCTTGAGCGAGAGCGGCACGGGAGGAATCACGCGAAGGAAGTAGGCCGAGAGCAGCACCGCCTGCATCACCAGGCCGGGATACACCGCGCGCTGCAGCGTCCAGTTCGGGTCGTGCGTGAAGCGCGTGAAGAACTTCCAGAGCCCGAACGTGCCCGCGCTCCCGAAGATCACCGCGACGATGTACTGCCAGCTGTGCAGCTGCCCCCACAGCACGGGGATCAGGTACGCGAGGTAGCTCGTCATCGCGAACGACAGGAGCATCACGCGGACGATCGGCCCTTGTGAGCGGAAGCGCGGCAGCTCGTTGGCCACGATGATCACGGCCAGCGCGAGGAGGAAGATGAACGAGAGCACTCCGGACGACGCGCGGAAATAGAACACCATGAAGGCGTTCAAGAGCGTGCCGAGGAAGAAGTGCATCACCCAGAGGCGATAGCTCGCGACCTTGCCGAGGAAGCCGTCGGGCTCCTTGCCCGCGACGTGCAGCCGGTGGTCCCAGAAGATCAGCGCCGCGCTCAGCACCAGATAGAGCCCCTGGTGAATCAGCAGCGGCGTGCTGTCGATGCGGTGCAGGAGGACCACGTCGAACAAGAAGCCAGCGAAGAAGAAGCTGACCTCGAAGGCGATGTGGTGCCGCTCCTTGAACGACTTGAAGCGCTGACTGAGGTTTCCCTTCGGCGCGGGCGCTTCGGGGAAGGGCGACGGCTCAGGGGGAACGGGGGCTGCTTCGGCGCTCATGCAGCCTCTCTTCTACTTCACCGGAAGACCCCATTGACGAGCTTCTCGCGAGCCCGACGCGGGTGACTCAGTCGTCGAAGAATGGGTTCTTCACGCCCTGCACGCGCACCGACAGGTCGAGCGCGTCGCGCGCTTCGGCGATGTCATCGCTCGACTCGACGGTGACCTCCCGCACGAAGCCTCGCAGCACCTGCAGCAGCGGCTTCAGCTCGCGGCGACCCGACGAGCGGCAAATGAGCAACCGGGAGAGCCGCCCCTCGGGCCCGCGCGTGAACACGAGATCGCTCTCGATCTCCACCCGCTCGATCACGGGGTCGGCATTGCGCAAGTGCCCCAGGTAGGCCTCGAGGTCGCGCTCGCTCGGCGTGTGCCAGCGCTGACGCGTGGGGTCGGCCGGTGGGGGCGCGAAGTCCTCTGCGGGGCCGGCTCCTTCTTCGGCCTGACGCGGTTCGCCCGTGGCGAGCTCGAGCTCGACCCAATCGCCCTCGGGCTCGAGTCGGTCGCTGAACAGCCCGTGGTCGTCGGCGCGCTCGAGGAGCTCGTTCAGCTCTGACGCGTCGTAGTCGCCATCGTGGTCGAACACGACGGTCACCCGCTTGCGGCTCTTGCGCGCGAGCGACTGAACGAAGCTCGTGAACGCCGCGTCGAGATCAGCGTCCGCCGACTCGAACTCAATGCGAAGGAGCGTCAATTCTGCTTCGTCGTGACAATGGGCCGTCGCTGTCGAGTAGAAGCCGCAGCCCGCGAACTGCTGGTCGTGCCACGGCCCGAAGGACTTCACCTGCGCCTTCGTCAGGCGGCCCTCGAAGCAAGCGAACATCGTGGTGTCGACGCCCATGCTTCTTCATAGCGGAGAAAGCCGGGGGCGGCGTGCCAGACGCGCTTCAGCGCAGCTCGTTCAAGCGCCCTTGACGAGCTTCTCGAGCTCACCGCGCTGCGCGAGCTCACCCACGATGTCGCTCCCGCCGATGAACTGCCCGTGAATGTAGATCTGCGGGATCGTCGGCCAGCTCGAGTACTCCTTGATGCCCTCGCGGACCTCGGGGTCCGTGAGCACGTCGACCGTGTGGACCGGGCCGAAGGGCTTCAAGAGCTCGAGCGCGCGGCCCGAGAAGCCGCAGCGCGGGAACATCGCGTTGCCCTTCATGTACAGCACCACGGGGTGCGCCTTGATCTCGTCGTCGAAACGCTTCTTCAGGGTATCGCTGATCATTTGGAATTCACCTTCGCCCACTGCTCGGGCGTGAAAGTCTTGAGCGCGAGGGCGTGCAGTTCACCCGTCGCGAGGACGTCTTTGAGCGGCGCGTAGACCAATTGGTGCTGCCGCACCATCGGCAGGCCGACGAACTTCTCGCTGACCACGCGCGCTTCGAAGTGATCGTTGGTCCCGGTCGTATCGATCACCTCGACCTCGGCGCCCGGCAGCGCGATCAACACTCGCTCACGAATCCAGTCTGGGGAAAGCATGGGGCTCCGCTTAGTTCACGCCCCCGGACGGCACCAGCCATCCGGGTTCGATCCCCATACTCCTAATCGCGTTGTCCCAGATCTGCTTGGGGTCCTCGTGGAGGACGGCGCGCGGATTGGCGTCGGTGTGCAGCCAGCTCCCGAGCTTCACTTCACGCTCGAGCTGACCCGGTCCCCACCCCGCGTAGCCCAGGCAGAACCGCACGCACGCCGACTCGTCGAGGAGCAGCGGCGAGAGCGCATCGCTGGTCACGGAGAGAAAGAGACCCGGCGAGACCTCGTTGCGCTCTTCGATGAGCATCGAGTCGTGCAGCACGAAGCCGCGATACGGCTCCACCGGCCCGCCGTGAAAGAGCGCGTGGTCGCGCCGCATGTTCGCGACCTGCAGCTCCTGACTGCGAGCGAGATCTTTGAACGTGAGTGGCGCGGTGCGGTTGATCACCAACCCCATCGAGCCCTTCGAGGTGTGTTCGATCATCAACACGACCGCGCGCTCGAAATTCGAATCGAGCAACTGCGGCGTGGCGATCAGGAACCCAGGAGCAAGCGACTTCACGAGCGCGAGCATAAACCGCGCTCCACGGGTATGGAGCAAGGCCGAATGCGCGCCCTCGTAAACATCAAGGCAGGTGGTCCTGAGGTTCTTCAGGTGCAGCAACGCCCGGACCCCGTGGCTGAGTCCGGTCAGGTGCTCGTTCGCGTCAAACGGGCAGGCCTCAACTTCGCCGACATTTCCGCACGCGTCGGGCTCTACCCGGACGCGCCGAAGTTCCCGATGGTGATGGGCTACGAGGTGAGCGGCGTCGTCGAAGCGCTTGGAGCTGGAGTGACCTCACTCGCGAAGGGCGATCGCGTGGTCTCGATGTGCCGCTTCGGTGGGCAGGCTGAGCTGGTCGCGATTCCCGCCGGCCAGGTGAGAAAGATTCGCGACGGGCTCTCCTTCGACGAAGCCGCGGCGCTGCCGGTGAACGCGCTCACCGCGTACCACATGCTCTTTTGGGTGGCCCCGATCCAACCGGGGATGACGGTGCTCATTCACATGGCCGCGGGCGGCGTCGGCCTGCTCGCGATTCAGCTCTGCAAGACGATCCCGAACGTCACCGTGATCGGCACCTCGTCAGCGTCGAAGCACGAGTTCCTCAAAGCCCAGGGCGTGCATCACTGCATCGACTACCGCACGAAGGACTACGCGACCGAGGTGATGGAGCTCACCCAAGGGCGCGGAGTCGATCGCGTGCTCGACGCGCTCGGCGGGCCCGATTGGGAGAAGGGCTACAACCTGCTCAAGCCCGGCGGCCATCTGCACTGCTTCGGCTGGGCGAACATGGTGCAGGACGGGAAGCGAAGTCTGATTCGCGTGGTGAGCCAGTTCCTCCAGCTCAAGCGCTACAGCCCGATGGAGTTGATGGACACGAACCGCGGCGTCTCGGGCACCAACATGGGCCACATGTGGGAAGAGACCGAGCTGATGGCGCATCACCTCGATCGAGTCCTCGAGCTCAACGCGCAGGGAAAGCTCACTGCGCACGTCGACAAGGTGTTCCCGCTCGACAAGGCGGGAGAAGCGCACGAGCACGTTCAGGCGAGGAAGAACGTGGGCAAGGTGCTGCTGGCGTGTGACTGAGCGTCGCCCCTCACCCCGACCCTCTCCCCGCTCCGCAGGGAGAATGAGTCACTTCTCTCCGAGGCGCTCGAGCTCGGCGTCGATCACGCGGCGAAACGCTTCTTCAGGCTGCGCACCCGAGAGCATGAAGCCGTTGATGAAGAACGCAGGCGTTCCCGTCACGCCGACTTCCTGACCCGCGGTCAGATCGCGCTTCACCAGCGTCGCCGTGCGGCCCGAGTCGAGGCAGTTGTCGAACTTCGCCTCGTCAACGCCCGCGGCCTTCGCCTGCAGCTTGATCGCCTCGAGATCCAGCTCCTGCGATTCGAAGAGCGAGTCGTGCAGCTCCCAGAACTTGCCCTGCTCGTCGGCGCACGCGGTCGCCTCGGCGGCCTTCGCGGCCTTCATGTGGAACGAGAGCGGGTAGTGCTTGAACACCAGGCGAACCTTGTTGCCGTAGCTCTTCAAGACCTCGTTCACCGTCTCGTGGGCCTTCGCGCAGAACTGGCACTCGAAGTCGGCGAACTCGACGATCACCACCTTCGCTTGCTGATTGCCGCGGCTCGGGCCCGAGGCCTCGATCACCTTGCGGGGCTTGGGCGGGCCTTCCATCATCATCTTGAAGCCGGCTTCCTTCTTCAGGCGCGCGAACACCTCGCGGGCCTTCTTGCTGCGCTCCTCGCGCTGCACGGCCTTGCGGATCTCCGGCTTCACCTGCTCGTAGGTCACCTCGGGCGGGAGGCGGCCGCGCGCCTTCTGAAAGAGCGCCATCATCTGCGCTTCGCTCGGCTCCGAGAGGCCGCTCTCGATGTTGCGCGCGAGCCACTCGTCTTCGCTCTGCCCCGCCCGCTTCGCTTCCTGGGTGACGAGGGCCTCGATGGCGATGCGATCGGCCGCTTCGGCGCGGAGCTCGAAGATCTGCTCCTGCAGCTTCACCAGCTCGTCGGCGACCTTCGCGTCGACCTCCGCGAGCCGGATCACCTTGTTCTGAAACTTCGCCACCACGGGCGTGGGCCCGTCGTCTCTCTGCGCCGACTGAGTCGTCGCGCACGCAGAGAGGAGCAGCAGGACACCGAAGATCACATGACGCATGTTGAACGGCTCACTCTCGAATGACGGCACCGAGTTGTCATTGCACCGAATGGTGGGCGCAGGCTTTCACCCGCGGTAGCTCGGCCCCCCGGCCGCGCTCCGGCGAGAGGTAACCGTGCTCTTCAATCCACGCGCGGCAAGTCCAACCATTGGGGCACCCATCATCGTCAATGCACTTCTCTCCACACTGTCCCAGGGTGGCGAAGCCATCGCCTTTGGGGACGATGACGCACGCCTCGGTGGACTGGCAGTCGGAGCTGGTGAGGCAGTCGGAGCGTGCAGACACGCCCACGGGTCCTCTCCTGGCGAAAAACCAGGAGAGACCGAGGCTCAGCGCGCACAGCGCGAAGATGATGCTGGTGCGATTTCGGTTCACTGGGTGACGAGGTGAATCACTGCGCGACCGGGGTCGCTCCACCCTCGACCGGAGGCTTCGCGAACTCGCTGGGCTTCTCGAGCACCAGCGCCTCGCGGAGCACCTCGTCGACGTAGTCCACCAGGACGATCTTGATCGCCTTGCGAACCTTCTTGGGCACCTCGCGCAGGTCCTTCTTGTTCTCGCGCGGCACGATGATCGTGCTGATGCCGAGGCGGTGGGCGGCGAGGCACTTCTCCTTGAGGCCGCCGATCGGCGTCACGCGGCCACGGAGCGTGATCTCTCCCGTCATCGCCACGTCGCGCCGCACCGGAATGCGGGTGATCGCCGAGACGAGCGCGGTCGCCATGGTGACGCCGGCGCTGGGTCCATCCTTCGGGAACGAACCGGGGAAGTGGATGTGCAGATCGTTCTGCTCGAAGAACTTGTCCTCGATGCCGAAGCGGCGCGCCTTGCTGCGCACGTAGGTGACGGCCGCCTGAGCGGACTCCTTCATCACCTCACGCAAGACGCCGGTGACGATCAGCTTGCCCTTGCCCGGCATGGTGGTCGCTTCGGTGACCAGCACTTCGCCGCCGAACTCGGTCCAGGCGAGGCCGTTCACCATGCCGACCTGGTTCTCCTTCTCGTTCTTGTCCTTCGGCACCTTGGGCATGCCGAGCAGCTTGAGGACCTTCTTCTGATCGACCGCGAAGGGGCTCTTGCCGTTCTTCACCGCCTCGCGCGCCAACTTGCGGAACACGCCGGCCAGCTCACGCTCGAGGTTGCGCACGCCTGCTTCGCGCGTGTAGCGGCGAATCACGGTGCGAATCGCGGTGTCGCTCAGCTTCACCTCGACGTCGCCGAGGCCGTTCGCTTCCTTCTGCTTGGGGACCAGGGAGCGCTTGGCGATCGCGAGCTTCTCTTCCTCGGTGTACCCGGCGAGCCGAATGACCTCCATGCGGTCCTGCAGCGGCTGCGGGATGCTGTGCATCGAGTTCGCCGTGCAGATGAACATCACCTTCGAGAGGTCGTAGTCGAGGTCGAGGTAGTGATCGGCGAAGGTGTGGTTCTGCTCGGGATCCAGAACCTCGAGCAACGCTGACGACGGGTCGCCACGGAAATCGGAAGAGAGCTTGTCGATCTCGTCGAGGAGGATGACGGGGTTGCTCGACTCCGCCTTCTTGAGCGACTGCACGATCTTGCCCGGCATCGCGCCGATGTACGTGCGGCGATGGCCACGAATCTCAGCCTCGTCGCGCACGCCGCCCAGGGCGATGCGCACGAACTTGCGGCCCAGGGACTTGGCGATGGAGCGACCGAGGGACGTCTTGCCGACGCCCGGAGGCCCCACGAAGCACAGGATCGGTCCCTTCAACTTACCGACCAGCTGCTGCACCGCGAGGTACTCGAGGATTCGCTCCTTCACCTTCTTGAGGCCGTAGTGATCGGCGTTGAGCACCGCCTCGGCTTCGTTGATGTCGAGCTTGTCCTTCGTCTCGTCACCCCAGGGGAGCGAGAGCACCCAGTCGATGTAGTTCCGCACGACGGTCGCTTCCGCCGACATCGGACCCATCATCTTGAGCTTCTTGATCTCCTTCTTGATCTTGGCCTGCGCCTCCTTGGGCATCTTCTTGGCCTTGAGCTTGTCGTCGAGCTCCTGCAGCTCGGACTTGCCCTCGTCCTTGTCGCCCAGCTCGCGCTGGATGGCCTGCATCTGCTCGTTCAAGAAGTACTCGCGCTGCGTGCGCTCCATCTGCTTCTTCACGCGCGACTTGATGCGCTTCTCGGCCTTGAGGATCTCGATCTCGCCCTGCATCAGCTCGTAGAGCTTCTCGAGGCGCTTCACGGGCGACTCGGTCTCGAGCATCGCCTGCTTGTCGGCGACCGACTTGAACGGGAGGTGGATCGCGATCGTGTCGGAGAGGCGCGAGGCGTCTTCGATGGTGCCGACCTGCTGCTGCAGCTCGGGCGCGATGCGCTTGTTGAGCTCGACGTAGGCCTTGAAGGTGGCCTGCACCGCGCGCACGAGCGCCTCGAGCTCGACCCCCTTCGGGTTCTCTTCGGTGACGCGGTCGTACTCGCAGAGGAAGAACGGCTCGTGCGGAGCGAACTTGGTGATCTTCGCGCGCGCCACGCCCTCGACCAGCACCTTCACCGTGCCGTCGGGAAGCGGGAGCAGCTGCACCACCTGCCCGAGCGTCGCGTAGGCGAAGAGCTCGTCGGGCGCGGGGTCGTTGGTCTTCGCCTTCTTCTGCGCGGCGAGGAGCAACCACGCCTTCCCATCGGCGCCCTTCTTGTTCATCGCGTCTTTGAGCGCGGCGATCGATTTCTCGCGACCGACGTACAGCGGCCTCACTTCATGCGGGAACAGCACGATGTCCCGCAGGGGGAGCATGGGCAGCATCGCTGCCTCCTTCTTGTCGTCGCGGCTGAAGAACATGGCTGTGACGGGTTGTAGCGCCGCGGCCAGAACCCGTCACGTTTACAGACCCAGCTGGTCCATCAGAAAGGCGATTTGGTCACTGGAGTTTTCGATCGCCTTGGCTACCTGATCGGCCCCGCCATGTCCGGCGTTGGCCTCGATTCTGAGCCAGCTGAGGCTCTTCGGTGACGCGGCCTGCACCCACGCGATCATCTTGCGCGCGTGGAAGGGATCGACCCGATCGTCGTGATCGGCGCTCATCATCAAGAGCGAAGGGTACACAGTGCCCGGCTTGACGTGCGCGTAGGGCGAATAGGCCTCGAGCACCTTCAGCTCATCGGCTTTCTCGGGATCGCCGTACTCCGGGATCCACGTCTTGCCCGAGCCGTACAGGTGGTAACGCGCCATGTCGAGCAGCGGCACCGCGCACACCACGGCGCGGAACAGCTCGGGGCGCTGCGTCATGGCGACACCTACCAACAGGCCTCCGTTGCTGCCTCCGCGAATGGCGAGCCGCTTGGGGTTCGTCCACTTCTCCTTGATGAGGTACTCGGCCGCGGCGTGGAAGTCGTCGAAGACGTTTTGCTTCTTCGCGCCCTTCCCCGCGTCGTGCCACGCCTTGCCGTACTCGCCGCCGCCGCGCAGGTTGGGCATCGCGTACACGCCGCCCGCCTCGAGCCAGGGATAGATGAACGAGCTGAACGAGCTGCGGAGCGAGACGTCGAACCCGCCGTAGCCGTAGAGCAGCACCGCGTTGTTGCCGTCGAGCACCACGTCCTTCTTCGCCACGATGAACATGGAGATCGGGGTGTTGTCCTTCGAGGGGTAGAAGACTTGGCGCACCTCGTACTTCGAAGCGTCCACCGGGACCTCGACCTTGCTGTACACGTCTGACTTCCCGCTCTTCACGCTGGTGCGGAAGATCTGGGTCGGCATGGTGAGCGAGCTGAAGCTGAAGAACGCCTCGTCATCGTCTTCGTCGCCGTAGAGGTTCGACGCGGTGCCCAGGCCCGGCAGTTCGACCTCGCGCACCTTCTTGCCGTCGAGCGTGAAGAGCTCGACCACGCTCACGGCCTTCTTGAGCGAGGCGATCGCGAAGTGCCCGCCGACGATCACCAGCGACTCACGCGCGGCGTCCTTGTCCTCGGGAATGAGCTCCTTCCAGTTCTTGCGCTCGAACTTGTTGGGGTCGACCTTGAAGACGCGCTTGTTGGGCGCGCCCTCGTCGGTGAACACGTAGAGCTGACCCTTCCAGGAGTCGACGGAGTACTTCGCGTCTTTCCCCGCGACGAGCAGCTGCCAGGTCTTGTCCTTGCCCATGCGCTTGAAGAACACGTCGTTCTCGTTCCAGCCGCGCATGATGCTGATGAACTGGAACTTGCCGTCGCGCGAGACGCCGCCGCCGATGAAGGTCTTGGGATCTCCGGTGCGCGGGTGGAGCTGCTCGTCTTTCGCGGGGTCACCGCCGAGCTTGTGCAGCTTCACCTCGCAGTAGCCCGGGCGCTCGGAGACGGGGATCGTCGAGTCGACCGGCAGCCACTCGTAGATGAAGCTGTTCGAGTCAGGCAGCCACGAGGGGCTCGCGTACTTCGCGCCGGGGATCACGTCGATCTCGCTGCGCTTCCCGCTCTCGACGTCGAGCACGTACAGCGTGGCTTCGTCGGCCGCGTTGGGCTTCTGCGCGAAGACGACCTTCTTGCCGTCCCAGCTGGGCACCCAGGTGCCGAGGCTGACCGTGTTGTCGGTGCTCCACGTGTTGGGGTCGAGCAGCACCTTCTCTTCGCCGGTGGGGCCCTGCTTCCAATAGACGACCGCCTTCTCCTTGTCCTTGTGCGTGCGCACGTAGAAGTAGCGGCCGCCGCGCTTGATGGGCGCTCCCATCGAGTCGAGGTAGTAGAGCTCGCGGTAGCGGGCGAGGAGCTTCTCCCGCGCGGGAAGTTCCTTGATGCGCTCGCGCGTGAAGTTGTCCTGCAGCTTCATCCACGCCTGCACCTCGGGTGACTTCTCGTCTTCGAGCCAGCGGTAGGGATCGTTGGGGATCGCTTCGGTGCGAGTCGGAGGGAGCATGGGCTTCTTCGGGGGTGAATCAGCGACGGAAGGAGTGCCGGCGTCGACCACGGGCTCGGGCACTTCGTCGGTCTTGGTGACGGTCTGAGGCGTGGCGCAGGCTGCGAGGAGAATCAGCGGAAGAGTGCGACGCATGGAGCGCGGTTTATACAGAACAGCGCCGGGAAGGACGGTGAGTTTGGGTGACCTGCGGTGTGCCGAACGGCGGGCAGGCCCCTCGGCACGTCACTTTCTGGCCCTCAATTTCAGCGTTGCTTCGATGAAGTGAGACCTGGGCGGTGTGGGTACAGAAGTCTGTACTCAGCCCGCCCACGTCGACATTTCGAGGGCGAACGCCACGAAGCTTCGCTCCAGAGTGACAAAAAGCTCGCAGTG
>CBIHPJ010000031.1:0-23329 GCA_966211295.1 uncultured Myxococcales bacterium
CTCGAGCGCCAGGCGGGAGAACCGAAGGTCGCCGAGGTGACGCAGAAGCGCGCGATGGCCGAGGCGTTGGGCTCGAACGATCGCGAGGCGATGGCGAACGCGTGCATGGGCCTGGCTCAGACCATCGGAGACGCGCTCGGACGCCCGGCCGAAGGAATGCCGTACACGACGTGGGCACAGGGCACCCTCGACAGCCTTCCCTCGAGCGAAGTGCTGCAAGCCACGAAGGATAACGTGACCGCCAACCTCCACTTCACCGCTGGCGAAGCAGTGGAGGCGGAGCAGGCGTTCAGGCACGCGTACGAGCTGAGAAGGAAGAAGCTCGGGGAGCGGCACCTCGAGACCGGCATCGCGCTCGCGGGAATCGGGCTCGCCCTCTTCCAGCAATCGAAGGTGGACGAGTCGATCGAGATGTTCGAGCGCGCGCTGAGCATCTACCTCGAGGTGCTGGGCCCGAATCACCCGCGCGTGGCGACCCTGCACAACAACCTCGCGATCGCCGTCGGAACGAAGGGTGATCTCCAGAAAGAGCTCGAGCATCAACAGAAGGGACTCGAGATCAGAGAAAAGACGCTCGGCCCCGAGCACCCCGACGTCGCAACGTCGCTCGCGAATCTGGCCGCGGTGCTCTCGCCGCTTGGGCGCGACGACGAGGCGTTCGCGGCCAGTGAGCGTGCGCTCGCCATTCGCACCAAGGCGCTGGGGGCTGACCACTACCTCACCGCCAACTCGCTCTCCTCGAGCGCGGCCTTCTTGCGGCGGTTGGGCCGGCTCCCCGAGGCGCTCGAGCGCTCGACTCGCGCCGTGACGGCGCTCCGCAAGACCGAGGCTGACCCCAGCTACCTCGCCGACGCGCTCGCGAATCAGGGCAGCATTCTCCGCCAGCTGGGCCGCTCTGCTGACGCGGTGCCCGTGCTCGAGGAGTCCGTGAAGATCCTCGAGGGCATGGCGGAGGAGGTCGAAGAAAGCGATCTCGCGAGCGCCCGAATGCAGCTCGCCCTCGCGCTTCAGAAAAACAAGGGGCCGAAGCTGCGCGTGACGTCACTCGCGCAGCAGGCGAAGGCCGTGTTCGAGAAGGCGGCAGACGCGCACAAGTCCGAGCTGAGCGAGCTCGACGTGCTGCTGAAGCCTTAGTCTGCGGAAGGCGCCTCGGTCAGCAACTCGCAGTCAGCGAACTGCTTGTAGCCGTCGAAGTTCAGCTTCGCCTGTTCGGTGCGCGAGGCCTCGTAGGCCTTCGGCAGATGTCCGTAGACGTGCTCGTCTTCGATCGCGCCGGCCTGCTGCGCGAGCCACACGTCCACCGGTCCGTTGAGGCACAGGAAGATGCCGTCGTCGGTGTCGAGGGTGAACACCGGCAGCTCGCCGTGCGAATCGGGCTTGCCCAGATAGATGAAGCGGCGCGAGTCGGAGCCCCAGCCCTCGAACAGCACGATGGGCTCAGGAAGCAATGCGATCACGGGCTCGTACGCCTCGAGCAGCTCGTCACCGAACTCGCTCGAGATCATCTCGCCCAGCGACTGCGGCTCACCGAGCGTGAAGAATTCACCGTCCCTCTCGAGCCAACGCTTGAGCGAGGGAGTGAGCGGCTTCTTGCCGAGCTTCGTCTTCGCCAGCACCTTCGGATCCGTCGGCGCCGCGTCTTCACGTTCGGCCAACGCGAGCTCGACCAATGCGACTCCGCGCACGGGCTCCTTGCTTTTCTTCGGGGCGCTCTTCTTCGGGGCGGACTTCACCTGCTTCTTCGTCGCGGGCTTCTTGGTTGCCATGATGACGCGCGTCTTTATCCGAGCGCACCGAAGCGCCGCGCGTCATTCGTGCTACTGGCTGATGATGTCGCTCGCAGAACTCATCCGGTCTTCCAGCGTCACTGCGTCAGCGCTGGCGTCGCTGCTCGACGGACTCTCGGACGCAGAGCGTCTCGAGCAGACGATGTCACTCACCAGTAACGATCAGGCGAAGCTGTTCGAGATCGTCCAGGGCGCACGACGGCTCACGCTCGACGATCTCGCTCCTTCGAACACGACTGCGCTCACCGGCGTGCGGCACGAAGGGAAGAACTCGCTCACTTTGTTCACGCGCTTCGCGAAGGTCTTCGCCGTGCCGGATGAAACCACCGCGGAGCCCGAGCGCTGGGGCTTCAACGACGGCACGCCATTGGTGAAGACGACCGTCGGGCCCGGCTACTTCGTGGCCGTGCAGCAAGGCGACGAGGTGCTGGTCGATTACACGCGGCTGCCGAAGAAGCCGCTCACCGGCGCGCCGAAGATCCTTCCGAACTCCGCGCGACTCTCGTTCTTCGTCTTCAACCAGACGAAGGACCTGGTGCGCGGGGTGTCGAAGCACGTGGCGATCGGCCGCGCGTGGAGAGGCACTCGCCGCCTCGACAACTGGTTCGTGCTCTGCCGCGCTGCTTGATCGCGAAGCATCCCCTCGGGGGATTACGAGCCGCGGCGCAGCTCCTCGAGGTGCCGCTGAGCACCAGCCGCTTCAGTGGTCGCCTTCTTCCACTCTTCGTTGAGCTCGAGCATCGAGGCCTCGAGGTCGTCGACCTCCTGCTGGAGTTCCTTCACGCTCGTGAGCAACTCGTCGCGTTGGGACTCGAGGTCGTGGAGCGCCAACTGGCGTTCTCCCTCGCGCGCGAGCACGTCCTGGCGCGCCTTCTCGAGCTCGGCCTTCAGCGTGTCTCGGCGAATGGTGAGCTCTTCGGTCTCGGTCATCATGTGAGCCACCACCCGAGCGCGCTCATTCCGAAGCAGAGGATCACCCAGACGCCCACCGCACATCCGCTGGAATTCGGGTCGGCGGGGACTTCCCAGTTGGAGCGCGACTCCGCGAGTGGATCGCCAAGCGGCTGCCGTTCGGCGATCTCGGAGCGCGCTTTCGAGAGCTCTCGTTTCGCTTTCGAGGTTTCGCGCTCGCGAGCTGGCTTCAAGGATTCGAGCTCGGCCAGGCGAGCCTTGAGGGCGATCTTGCGATCCTTGAGCTCGGCGATCTCGTTCTGGAGCGCGGTGCGCGCTTTCGCGAGTTCCTCGTCCAGCCGTGCATCGGCGATCGCGCGCTCCTGCTTGAGCTGGCCGTACAACACCTCGATCTCGTCGCGGAGCTCCCGGTCGCTCATCGTCGGGGACTTTGTTTCTGGGAAGCGCGACGTGCAAGCGCGGCCAACGCGAGCCAGAGCATCGACATCGGTGCGGCGGAGCAGCCCGTCTTGGGCGGCTCCGCTAACCTGGGCTCGAAGCTCGCGCGAGTCGCGTCGATCCACTCGCGGCCGCGATCGATGCGCTGGTCCGCAGACTCGGAGTGACAATCAGGGCCGTCGCTCACCACCGCGACGACCTGCTCGTTGACGAGCACCGGTCCACCGGAGTCGCCGAGGCACGTGTTCGCCATCGCGTCGCCCGACCAGAGGAAGTCGTCATCGATGCGGAGGAGCGCGTGAGAGACGGTGCGCTGCACACCGCGACCAGACATCGGCTCCTCTTGATTGGTGCCGTAGCCGACGTGACGCACCGTGCTTCCTACCGTTGGAAACGAGTCGCTGAGCGAAATCGGCGTCACGTCGGACTCGGTGGCGAGCTTGATGATTCCGAGATCGAACGGCGCGCCCTCGGCCGTGTACGAGGGATGCGTCAGCTGCTCCTCGACGCGCTTCCGGGTTCGCGGCTTCGTGCAGTCGGGTCCGAAGTTCACGAAGTAGGTGACGCCGGTGCCGAGGGTGTTGATGCAGTGGCCAGCGGTGAGCACCGTGTGCGGCGCGATCAAGACTCCAGAGCAGATCGGCAACGTGTCGGCAGAGATGCACACCACGGCCGCGCCGTCCGAAGGTGCACCGCCGATGATCCCGAGGAGGACTGTGACGATCGCGAACAGGCGGAGAAATCTATCTGCTTCGAGGAAAGAGTCGTCTCAATGGGCGATCGGCGGTGCGCGGCTCGAGCAGGCCTCTCAACTTCCAGCTTTTCGTGACTCGTTGCGCGAGGCGCGATTGATTTTGTTATTCCGCCAAACCCTCGGAACTCCACGA
This sequence comes from uncultured Myxococcales bacterium, assembly GCA_966211295.1. GTDB lineage: Bacteria > Myxococcota > Myxococcia > Myxococcales > Myxococcaceae > Archangium_A. The sequence continues at coordinate 4,025 of CBIHPJ010000031.1, forward strand.
CGCGGCGAGATAACAAAATCAACCTGTGCGCTGGGTTCGCGGCCGGGCGGCCTCCTCCATCAACGCTTCGCTCACTCACGCACCAGGAAGCCGGACTCTCAAGGCTCAGCCGCGAACGCGGAACACCGTGGTGCTGGTGACGATCAACCAGTGATCACCCGACTTGATCAGCGCGACCACGTCATTCGAATCACCGCCGAAGTCCGCCTCACCGAGCAGCTTCACCGCAGGTCCACCGCTGACCGGCATCTTGTAGAGCCCGCCCTGCCCCGCGACTTCGCCGATCGCGAACACCGCCGTGCCGTCCGCGATCGTCGTCTCCTGGCGAAGCTCAGTCACCTCGGCGAGCGCCGGCGCCATCGAGTTGTCGTACGGCGCGCGCGTCAGCTTCTGCCCATCGAGGAAATAGAACGCATCGGAGTCCGCGAGCACCAGGCGACCCAGCGGACCTCCGCTCACCAGGCTCTGCCCCGACATGTCGTTCAGATCCGTCACGCCCATCACCGCGAAGGACGAGAAGTTGTCCGTGGTGCCGACGTGGAAGAGCAGGTTCTGCCACTTCGCCATGCGCGGGTAGTTCAGGGAGCTCACGACGTCGCTCCGCACGCCGCCCGCCACCGGCACCCGATCGATGCCGTAGTAGCTCACGCCATACCGCGGATCGCCGCCGGTGCCGCAGTACACGTACTGCGCATCAGCGAGCAGCGAGAAGCACGAGCCGTTGAGGCCAGTGAGGTCCTCGACCGAGGTGGTGCCGACCGCCACCCGGTGTAGCCCCGTGGAGCTCGCATAGAAGAGGTGCGAGCCATTCGTGGTGAGGGGCGAGAGATACATCTGACCGGTGATCACGTCGCGGCGCGTACCCGACGTGAGGTTCACCTCGATGACCGACGAGCTCATCGTCGAGAGGTAGAGCGAGTCATTCGCGACGATCGCGCTGCCGATGCTCGTCGCCGTGGCGAGCGTCTCGATGCACTGCCGCTGATCCGACGAGCAGGTCGATCCATTCGCGCACGTGCCGCACGGGGTGGTGCCGATCGCTCCGCACACGGCTCCGGCCTGCGCGCAGGCGTCGACCTCGCATCGACCGCTCACGCAGCGGCTCGAGCCTGAGCAGGTGCCGCACTCCAGCGTACCGCCGCAGCCATCGGAGACCGGGCCGCAGACCGTGTTCAAGCTCGCGCACGTCTTCGGCGTGCACGTCGTCGCCGGCGGAGTCGTCGACGGTGGACAGGCGAACGGAGAAGACGACGGCTTGCCGTGCGCGAGGCACTGCCAGCCCCCTCCGTTCACGCAGACCGAGTCGCCGCACTCGATGATCTGAGTTCCAGTCAGCGAAGGAACCGAGCACTCACAGGTGGAATCCGGACGGCCGCAGGCGGCCATCAACAGGGCGAGAAATCCGAGGCGAAGAGCGTTCATGCCGCCTTCGTCGTTCGAGCTCCAATTCGTGGGTCATTGTGGGGAGAGGAAGGCTAAGTTTCCGATCCTTGATGGTCGCGTTGATCGCGTTGATGGTCGTGGGGGCGACCGGGGCCGCCGAGGCCCCTTCGTCCCCGAGTCTGCGCCATTGGTCGACGCGCTTCGCGACCTCGAACTGGTCGATCGCCGAAGGTCTGCCTCAGACCACGGTGACCGACATCGCGCAGGACGATCGCGGCTTCCTCTGGGTCACCACCCTCGGTGGCCTGGTGCGCTTCGACGGGCACGCCTTCAAGCGCGTCGCCGCGACCGGCTCGGAGTTCGGCAGCCTGCGCTTCACCGCGGTCACCTGCATGGGCAGCACGGTGTGGGTCGGCACCGAACACGGGCGGCTCTTTCGAATCGCCAACTGGGGCACCGCGACCCCCGCCGAGGTGATGCTCGAGGCGGGAGGCGACGACCCCATCTGGCAGCTCGAGATGGCGCACAACGTTCTCGTCGTCGCGGCGGGTCGCCACGGCGCGTACGCGGTCGATGAGAAGGTGACGCGGCTCACTCGCTCTCACGTCGATCACGTCGAGATCGCTCCCGATGGAACCATCTGGCTGCTCGGCAAAGATGGGCTCGAATGCAGCGGCCCTCACTGCGCGGCTGGCACGCACCACCAGGTCGCTGATGGGCACTCTTTGTGGATCTCCCAGGACGGCCGGCCCCGCGTGCTCAACGAGGACGGCCAGGTACTCGAGGTCCAGGACGGAAGGCTGGAGCTGCTCAGCAGCGGAGAGCCCAGGCGCATCCTCATGGTCGATCGCGTGCGCCGCCACACGTGGAGCGCCAGGGCCGATGAGCTGAGCGTGGAGACCGCCGACGGAAAGGAAGAGGTGCTCCTCTTCCATCCGCTGAGGCGCTCGCAACCAGCAGGCGAGTGGCGGGTCGCGATTCGCCGGCTCTTCATCGACGCTGAAGGAACCGTGTGGGTCGCCACCAACAACGCCGGCCTCTTCCGCGTGCGCGACCGGCACCTCTCGCAGATCGGCATCGTCGACGGAATGATCGGCGAGTCCGCATCGCTCGTGCTCCCGCTCTCTTCGGGCGGCGCGCTGCTGAGCACGTACTGCCACGGCTTGCAGCGCCTCGCCGGCGGGCGGGTGACCACGATCCCGATCACCAACGAGTCGGGTTGCGTGTGGTCGATCGCCGAGTTCGACGGCGCTGCGTGGATTGGTCTGGCGGGCGAGCTCCACCGCTTCGATCCAGTTACGGGCGCACTCGACCTCGTCTTCAAGGAACCCGACGGCGATCCCGCGAACCTCGAGCAGATCCGGGCGATCCTGAAAGACCCTTCTGGCGACGTCTGGCTCGGAACCACCGGCGGGCTCTGGCGGCTGGGACCCGAGGGCCGCGAGCTGAAGCTCCACCAACGGTGGCGGGTGAAGGAAGGGCTTCCGCACGACACCGTGAGCTCGCTCGCGTTCGATCGAAACGGAGATCTCCTGGTAGGCACTCTGCGCGGCGCGGTCCGAATCCACGCCGGAGTCGTCGAACGCATGATCGATGCGAAGAGCGATCGCGCGGCGGCCGTGCGCGACTTCTGGATCGACGATCGCGCAGGAGTTGCCTGGCTCGCTACCTATGGCGAAGGGCTGGCGCGCATCGAGCCAGGGAAGGAAGGCCCGGGCACGGCGCGCTGGTTCGGCGCCGAAGAAGGTCTCCCTTCGGAAGAGCTCTCTCGCATCGTCCCCGTCGACGACGAGGTGTGGATCAACTCGAACCGCGGCGTCTTCCGCGTGGTGCGCCAGCAGCTCGAGGCCTTCGCGCTCGGCAAGGCGCGCCTCGAGTTCCGGCTCCTCGACTCGGGCGAAGGCAACGGAGGAGGGCAGACCGCCGGAGGCAGACTCTCCACCGGCCAGCTCATCTTCCCCACGGTGATAGGGCTCGCGGTCATCGAGCCCGAAGAGGTGCGCGTGCCGCGCCCTCCGCTCTCGCTCTACGTCGAGGAGCACGTGGTCAGTCAGAAGGAGCGCGACTTCATCGTGCACCTCTCGGCGCCGCACGATCAGTGGTCCGACGTCACGCAGGTCGAGCGCTCATTGTTCAGGGACGGCGAGCTGAAGCACCGCGAGGTCGGAGGGCTCGAGGCGACCTACCTGGACCTCGCGCCAGGCGAGTACCTGTTCCAGGCGCGCCGCCTCAACAGCGCCGGAGTGCCGGGCCCTCCGGTCTCGGTGCCCTTCACCGTCGAGCCTGGGCTCACCGATCGTCCGCTGGTGCGCTTCGTGCTCTCGTTGATCCTCGGCCTCGCGGGACTGGGCTGGGTGCGAGTGCTTCGCAGCCGGGCCAACGCGCTGCAGGCGCAGCTCCTCGAGCACGAGCGCGCTGAGACCGCGCGCCGCGAGCGCGACGCCGTCTATCAGACCGTGTTCGATGGCTCTCCGGGCCCGCTCTTGCTGCTCGGTCGAGAAGGCGCGCTGGAGAAGCTGAACCCGGCTGCGCAGCAGCTGCTCGGAGGCCCGGCTTCGGGAGAGCTGATCTCGTTCCTCGAGCCTTCGGAGCGCGAGGCGTTCCGCCTGCTACTCGCCCAGGCCCGGCAAGTGACGCGCGCCGCCGAGCACACGCTGATCACCAAGGCAGGAGAGAAGCGGCTCGTTCGACTCGCGCTCGGTCCGCTCACGCTCGGTGGGGTACCGCACACGCTCGTCGCCGCGACCGACGTCACCGCGGAACGAGAGGCCGCTCAGCAGCGAGACGCGCTCCTCACCCGCACCGCCAATGCGCAGCGCCTGGAGGGACTCGGCCGGCTCGCTGCTGGCGTGGCGCACGACTTCAACAACGTGCTCGCCGTGCTGCAGCTCGAGCTCGAAGAGCTGCGCCGCGTGCGCAACGACGCGCAGAGCCTCCCGCTGATCACCGAGATGCAGGAAGCGATCGATTCAGGGAAGAGCCTCACCGGCCGCTTCCTCGTCTTCGGGCGCGATGAAGGTGAAGCACCGGCAGCCCAGATCGACGCGGCGGTCGCGCACGCGCGCACCCTGCTCGGCCGACTGCTCAAGCCCGACGTGGAGCTGGTGATCGATTGCCAGGCTCCGGGCGCCGCGATTCGCCTCGCACCCGCGCACCTCGATCAGCTCCTGCTCAACCTCGTGGTGAACGCGCAGGACGCGGTGGGTGCGAAGGGCCACGTGAAGCTCCGCACGCGCCTCGACCCCGTGCCACGAGATGAAGTGGTGGTGTTGCCGCCTCCCTCGGGCTCGCTGGTCGAGCTCAGCGTCGAAGACAGCGGCCACGGCATGGACGCGAACACCCTCGCGCGAGCGTTCGAACCGTTCTTCACCACCAAGGACGCGGCGAGCGGCACCGGCATGGGGCTCGCGGTCGTCCACGGCATCGCGACGCGCGCTGGCGCAGGGCTCTCGGTGAAGACGCGCGTCCAGGGCGGCTCGACTTTCTCACTCCAGTTCAAGGTCGCCGGTGCGCCCGTTCCGGTGACCACCACGCCGGTGCCGGTGAGCCCAGGGCCCACCACGGGCACTGCCACTGTGCTGGTGTGCGAGGACGCCGCGCCGCTGCGCAAGGCAATGGGCCGGCTCTTCAAAGGCGCGGGATTCACGGTGCTCGAGGCCGCTGATGGCCAGCAGGCCCTCTCACTCGTAGCCAGTCAGGAAGTGCACCTGGTGATCACCGATCTGATGATGCCGGTGCTCGATGGCGTGGGACTGATCGCCGCGCTCCGAGGTCAGGGACGCGCGATGCCGATCCTTCTCCTCTCCGGCTATCCCGCGGACACGGTGAGCCAGCTGGACCAGGCGACGCGCGCGGGCGTGACCGCCATGCAGAAGCCGATCGAACCGCCGTTGCTGATCGAAGCCGCGCGTAAACTGCTCGCGGGCGGTTAATCTCGCCTTCCCTCCGACCCCAAGTGGATCGCATGCGGTCTTCCCCTCGCGCCTGCCTCGCGCTGGCGCTGCTGCTCTCGACTTTTCTTCCGGACACGGCGTTTGGCCAGAGCTCCGGTGCGCAGCGCTACATCGATGCCGCCGCGTTGCTGTACCAAAACCTCGAGAACGAACGCGCGCTCGACCAGCTGAAGAAGGCGCGCGCCGCTTCAGGTGGCGTGGATGACGACGTCGCCATCGCGCTCTACGAAGGCGTGATCCTCTCGGACATGGGCAAGAAGGAAGAGGCCATCGCCGCCTTCCGCGAAGGTCTCTCGCTCAAGCCCGAAGCAGTGCTGCCCGTGAAAGTGGCGCCGAAGATCGCGGAGCTGTTCAACACCACCAAGGCCGAGGTGACGAAGCAGCTCGCGCCGATCATCGCGAAGCGCAAAGCCGAAGAAGAAGCGCGCCGCATCGCCGCCGAGAAGGCGCTGAAGGAAGAAGAGGCGAAGCGTGCCGCGCAGGCAGCGGAGGCCGAGCGGCTGAGAATCGAGACAGAGAAGCTCGAGGCTGCGCGCCGAGCCGCGGTGAACGACGCCGAGCGAAAGAAGCTCGAGGCCGAGAAGGCGGAGCTCGAGAAGAAGGTGGCCGAGCTCGCCTCTCAACGGCGCCAGGCGGAGGAAGAGGCGAAGCGGCGCGCTGCAGAGGAAGCGAGACGACAGGCCGCGCTCGCGAAGAATGATCGCCCCGAGCAGACGAACCTCGTTCCCAAAGTGCCTGTCGAGACGAAGCCTGAGCTCGTCGCGCCCGTGGCGAAGCCGGTGCCGGTCGCTCCCTTCGTGCTGGGAGGATTCGCGGTGGCCGCGGGAGTCGTCGCCGGCGTGTTCGGCTCCCTCGCCTCCACGGAGATCACCGCCGCGCGCGCAGCCAACTTCCAGAGCGACACGGTGGCGCACCTGAACCAGGCCAACAATCACGCGCTGGTGTCGAACATCGCGGCAGGCACCGCGGGGGCGATGGGCGTCGCGACGTTGATCAGCATCTTCGCGAGCCGTGAGCCGCCTCCGCCTCCGCCCGTCACGCAGGAGAGCCCGTGAACGCGCGTCTCTTCGTGCTGCTGCTGGCGTGCTCCGGCTGCCTCGTTCCTTCGCTGGGTGACCTCGAGTCGGAGCGCGAGCGCACCTGCGACGCCGATCATCCCTGCCTCGCCGACTACAAATGCGTCGGGGGCGTCTGCAAGAAGGGCGCGGCGCTCGACTGCAATCCCGGCGACACGCGCCCGTGCGGCCAGACCGGCGGCGAGTGCATGCAGGGCACCGAGCAGTGCGGTGAGGACGCGAAGTGGGGCACCTGCACCGGCGCGATCGGCCCGGTGATGGAAGTGTGCGACGGCAAGGACAACGACTGCGACGGCACGCCTGACGACAGCGTGGTGAGCACCAGCTGCGGAGTGGACGCCGGCGTCTGCCGCGGAAAGAACAAGGCCTGCATCGGCGGCGTGGCGGAGATGACCTGCACCGCCGCGAGCTTCGGCAGTGACTACGAGGCGACCGAGACTCGCTGCGACAACCTCGACAACGACTGCGATGGCATGACCGACGAAAACCTGCCTCCGCAGCCGTGCGACAAGACCATCGGCGTGTGTGCGGGCGCGACGCGCCTGTGCATGAGCGGCGCGCTGCCCACCTGCACCACCGCCAACTACGTCGCGAACGATCCTGCGTACGAAGCGGTGGAGACGCTCTGCGATGGCAAGGACAACGACTGCGACGGCTTCTCCGACTCGTGGGCGCCGCGAATGATCACCGACGGAGGAACTCCGTCTCGCCGCAACGTCGCGGTGGCGATTTTGCCCGGGAGCGGAACTCCGGAGCGCCGCGATCTGCTCACGCTCTACGAAGAGGGCAATCGCGTGGTGGCGCAGGTGGTGACCGCGAGCGGCGCCGCCCTGCCCGCTCCGCGTTTCCCGTCACAGACGATCACCTCGGTCACGAAGGCGTCCACTCCGGCGCTCGGCAGCAACGGCACAGATCTCGGAGAAGCCTGGTTCGAAGAGCTCACCGGCCCTCCGGCGATCTCGCGGCTCGCCGTCGCTTCGGCGGGTCCCATGGGCGAGGCGATCGCGAACGGAAGCCCGGGCGTGTCGCCGATCGTGCTGCCGGGACCAGGACAGAAGTTGGTGCTCGGACTGACCGCGAGCCGCATCATCCTCGCGTACGAGCATCTCGACTCGCAGGGCGCCTCGACCTCCACGGTCGCCGTCGCGAGCTGCCCCAAGACGTTCGCCAGCACCTGCACCACGCGCACCATCGGCGCAGGAAAGAATCCGGCGCTGCTGCTCGCGAACGACACCGCGGTCGTCGTGTACGAGACAGGAACCCGGTTGAGTCTGGCCACGCTCGCGGTGCCCATGGCCGGCGCGGTGACGATCTCGACCAACGTCGCGTTCGGCGGATCGAACGAGCACGACCCGGTGCTGAACGGAACCCTGGCCGCGCTCGACATCTACTCGGTGGTGCCGGGAACTCCCGAGACCCTCTGGCGCCGCAGTGGCGACTGCACGAGCGCCTGCGATCCCTCGATGTTCACCGCGTCGCCGACGATCTTCACCTTCGCGGGGAGCGCGTCGTCACTCGCGGTGGACGCGAATGGCACGGCGCGACTGCTCGCCTGGGAAGAGGGTCCGACGACGGCACGAGTCGCGCGCGTGATGACGCTCTCGAACACCATGGCGCTCGACGTCGCTTCAGGTCGCCGTCCCGTGCCCGTCGTTCCGGGAAGCGGCGGGTACGAAGTGCTCTTCGACACCGACGACGAAGTGTTCACTCGGCGCTTCTGCGGCCCGTGACTCTCGGCGACTGAGAGCCCGCGAAGGGGCAATTGGCTACGCCCGTGGCCGATTCATTTCGAGGAGAGTCTCGTCGCCGTGATGCGAGCTCTCCTTCTGTCCCTCGTTGCCGTTGTCCTGTTCTCCTCGTGTGACCCTCGCATCGAAGGTGTCGAGGACGACGCTGGGGCGCTGAGTGGGGCTGGCGGCGGCAGCGCGATGACTGGCGGAGGAACGGGCGCGACTGGCGGAGGCCTCGGCACCGACGTGACCTTCTGTGACGTGCAGCGAGTGCTGCAGACGAAGTGCGCCAACTGCCACGCCGCGGCCACGCCTTCAGGTGCACCGGTGCTGGTGACGAGCGCCGATCTCCGCGCGCCTTCTTCCTTTGGCGGCACGCAGCTCGATCGCTGCATCGCTCGCCTCTCGACGACTCCAGTCTCGAACGCCATGCCTCCGGGAATCGGAGGAACGGCAGACGACATTCAGCTCTTCATCGACTGGCGCGCGAACGGAATGCCTGAGTGTGCAGGCGTCGACGGCGGCACTGGTGGAGGCGCGGGCGGCGGTGGCGGCGGCAACGTGATGACCACCTGCGCAGGCACGACGTGGGCCTTCGGAAACAACCTCGGCGTACGCATGAACCCCGGGGAAGCGTGCCAGAGCTGCCACAGCTCGCGCCGGCGAGGCCCCATCGCAGGCTTCATGGGCACCGTGTACCCGAGCCTGCACGAGGCGCAGCTGTGCACGGTGACGAACGTGCCGAGCGGGTTGAAGGTCGAGATCCTCGATTCGTCGGGCGTGGTGCGCCAAAGCTTCGCCATCTCCGCGCTCAACGACGGCAACTTCTACGGCGGGACCGTGGGCGTGCCCAGCCCGTACACCGCGCGCGTGGTGGTGAACGGCGTAGTGACCTCGCAGATGCTCACGCCGCAGACGAACGGCGACTGCAACTCGTGTCACACGGCGCTCGGAGCCCAGGGCGCTCCGGGCCGGATTCATTGGTGAGCGAAGACTGAACTCGTTTAGTTCAGCGGCTCGGCGAGCGCGTCACGCAGCTGTTCGATGGTCAGCGGCTTGGCAATCACCGAATTCATGCCCGCGCGGCGGCACGCAGCGACCTCATCCGGCATCGCCGACGCCGTGACCGCGACGATTGGCGTGCGCGCCAGGTCACCCTGCATCGCGCGAATGCGCTCGGTGGCCTCGAAGCCGTCCATCTCGGGCATGTGGCAGTCCATCAACACCAGCGCAAAGCGGCGCCGCTGCAGCGCCTCGAGCGCGAGCTTCCCGTTCTCCGCGCCCTCGGCCTGGTAGCCGAGCAACTCGACGAGGCGCAGCGCCACCTTGAGGTTCACCGGGTTGTCGTCGACCACGAGCACGGCTTGCGCCTTGGGCTCTGGAGGACGCCGCGCGGGATGTTCGCCCGAGAGCTCGTCACTCTCGTCGAGGTGAAGCTCGAACGAGAAGCAGCTCCCCTTCCCGAGCGTCGAGGTCACCTGGATCTCACCGCCCATCAAGTTCACCAGCTGCTGCGAGAGCGCCAGCCCGAGCCCCGTGCCGCCGTATTTCCGCGTGGTCGACGAGTCTCCCTGCTCGAACGCGTTGAACAAGCGAGGCAACACCTCGGGCTCGATGCCCGGCCCCGAGTCGGTGACGCTGAAGCGGCAGCGCCGTTCCTGCCCAGCGACGCTCTGCACCTCGAGCCGCACCACGCCAGTCGTGGCGAACTTGATCGCGTTGGTGATCAGGTTGGTGAGCACCTGGCCGAGACGAAGACCGTCGCCGACGAAGCGCACCGGAATGCCCTTCGCCTTCGTCACCTCGAGCGAGAGCCCCTTGCTCGCCGCCGCGGGCTCGAGGAGTCCCTGCACGTCGGACAACACGCGATCGAGATTGAACGGGCGGCGCTCGAGCTCGAGCTTGCCTGCCTCCATCTTCGACACGTCGAGCAGGTCGTTGATCAGCGACACCAGGGTGCGGCCGCTGCGCTGAATGATGCCCAGCTGGTCACGCTGAGAGGCGCTCAGGGTCTCCAGCAGCATCACCTCGGTCATGCCGAGCACCCCGTTCATCGGAGTGCGGATCTCGTGACTGATGTTGGCCAGGAAGGCGGCGCGTGCCCGATCGAGCGCGCGCATGCGATCCATCGTCTCTTGCCTGAGCCCGTCGAAGCTACGCGCGAAGAAGAACGCGGCGACGAGCCCGATGCCGTAATTCCAGACGTGCGAGACCGTCGGGTGCGGGTCGACGTAGTGCATCACCCAGCCGTGATCAGCGGCGACGATCACCGCCGAAGAGAACAGCACGGTGCCTACCAACCAGATCGCCGCGACCCGTTTCCCGAACGCGAAACCCGCGATCAGCGGAATGACGATGAAGAGCGACAGGGTGGTGTAGTCGGCAGGGGTCTGGCCGAGCGTCGCGAGCGCGAAGGTCACCAGGCCGACCAGCAGGGAGAGATGCATCAGCGGCTCGACGCCGAAGCCGCGCCGATGCAGCCAGACCAGCAGCACTCCCGAGATCGAAAAGATGCAGGTGGTGACGACCTGAGACCAAATGCCAGGGAGCGCATAGAACGCCGTCGCGGGCACGCTGAGCCCGATCAACGCGGCCCAGCAACGCACGAAGAACCGCGAACGCCCCATCGCTTCCGCGTCGAGCCCGGGAGGAATCCACCGGTCGACGGCTCGATTCAATCTCCCCACGCCGCGAAAGGTAGCGCACGACGACGCCTTCAGGGCGATGCGCTGCGCGGCGAAACGCCTCGTCAGGAGTCAGGGCTGCGGCGGCGTGAGCGAGAAGTCGCCGGCCGCGTAGATGCCGATCTTCCGATTGTTCTCAGTACCAGCCAGGCCGCAGTTGCCCTGCGTCGCGAACACGTCAGCGGTGAAGTCGGTGTACGCGCAGTAGTTGTACGTCGACGCCGCGCTCTTGAGCCTCATGGGGAACTTCTGATCGAGCCCGCCCTGCGTGTAGGCCTCGCCGTTCCAGTGCTGCGCGGTGTTCTGCGGATCGCACGTGTTCATGCCGATCACGCCCGTCCAGCTCTGCGCGGTGAGACAGTTTCCCGTGCCCAGGTTCTTGAAGATGAAGCGATTGGTGGAAACGGTGGTCACTTCCCAGCGCTGATTCGGCTGACCGGGATCGCACGCCGACGTCGAGCGCGCGTCGCCGCCATTGTCGTAGAGGCAGCGGCCCAGCTTGAACTTGATGAGCGAGAACGCCGGCTCACCGTGCGGAGTGGAATCGCAGACATCTCCCGCGCCATCACCGTCGTCGTCTTCCTGGCCCGGGTTCGCGTTCATCGGGCAGTTGTCGCGCGCGTCGATGAGCTGATCGCCATCGGTGTCGGGATCGAGCATGGGATCGCACGCATCGCCGAGGCCATCGCGATCGGCGTCTTCCTGCATGGGGTTCGCGATCGCCGGGCAGTTGTCTCCGTCATCCGGAACACCGTCGCGATCTCCATCAGCAGTGCTGGTGCTCGAGTCGCACGCATCACCCTGCTGATCGAAGTCGGCGTTCGCCTGCGAAGCGTTCGAGATGCTCACGCAGTTGTCGTAGGGATCGAACACGCCATCGCCGTCGCCATCGGTGAGCGGAGGAGGCGGCGCAGGACACCCGCCCGGCTCGCAGTCCCAATCGGGATACACGTAGTTCACGAACAGATTGTTCGGCGCGCACATCTCCTCGGTGATCGGGTCCATGGTGCACGCCACCGAGAAGTAGCTGCCCGTGGTGCGCGCGGTGTTGTTGATGAGCACGTGCGACACGATGGCGCCCGTGAAGTCGCCGGTGACGTTGACGGTGCCGCTCTCGTTCCCGCTGCCGTTGAAGTCGGTGTCCTGGGTGAGCTCTCCGTTGACCACGAGCGTGATCATTCGCGGCACGGTCGCAGAGGGATTCATGTTCATCGGGTCGGTCGCCCAGTCGTGCACGTCGACGGTCACCGCGTGCGAGCAATTGCTGTACGTGAAGCGGCTGATCGCGCGCAGGCCGTTCAACGAGACGTTCCAGTTCTCCGTGCCCGCGCCGCTGTCACACGCGGTGTTCCACGCACCGGTGCCCGTCGGCTTGTTGCAGTTGTTCAACCTGCACATCATCTCGTCCTTCCACTTCACGAAGGCGCGAGCGAGCACGTGGTTGTTCCACGGCAGCGGCGGCGTCCCTCGCGGAGTCGGATCGCACACGTTGCCGAGGCCATCGCGATCGTCGTCGGCCTGGTTCACGTTCCACACGTTCACGCAGTTGTCCGCGGTGTCGGGACGGCCATCTCCATCAGCATCAGGAGCACCATTCGCCTCGCAGGCGTTGCCGATGCCGTCTCCATCGTCGTCGACCTGATCGGTGTTCGAGGTGACCGGGCAGTTGTCCATGCCATCGGGCACGCCGTCTCCATCTCCGTCGACCACGGCCCTGGTGCAGTCGAGCGTGAAGTTCGCGGCGACGCGCGCGACTGCCTTCCCTTCGCGCGAAGGCCACTCGAACGCGAGCCGCACGCCGACGATCGCCTGCGTGGAGAGATCTCCGTCGGCGCAGCGCAGGGTGATGCGGCGATCTTCAGGCACCGTCTCGCCTGAGCAGGTCCCGCCTTCGAGCGAAGGCTCGCTCCCGTCGACGGTGAAGCAGACGGTGCGTCCATCGAGGGCGTGAATCTCGAGCGTGCCGACCGCGGACTCGAAGGAGTGATTGGGATCCGGCTCGAAGATCTCGACGGCCGTGGGGACGGGCGGGGGCGACGCGCAGGCAGCTGTCAGCAGCAACGCGCCCAGGGGGGGAAAGCGCACGCGAGAAGGCTAGCCATTGATCGTTTGAGGGAGGAGCGGATACTGAACCCACGTGACTCCCCCGCGGCTCCTATGTGCGATGGCACTCACCTTCGCCCTCCTCTTCCCTTCCCGAGCGAACGCGATCGGCATCGGAGTCGACGTGGGCGCGGGAGCCTGGGTGCTCGAGGGACTCCAGGCCGACGTGCACTTCCGCGTGGAGCAGGAGCTGCTCGAGGTCTTGAAGATCGGCCTGCGTCCCGGCCTGGGCATCGCGCAGTACAACCCCGAATCGCGCCTGCTGATCCCGCTCGACGCGTACGTTCAGCTGAAGGTCCTCTTCCTCTATTTCGAGGCGCTCGGCGGCATCTATTGGATCCCGAGTCACATCGATCCCATCCGCGCGCACGTGGGCGGCGGCCTCGGAGTGACCATCTGGAAGTTCTCCTTCGGCATCGAGGTCGCGTACCTCCAGCCCTCCATCAACATCCTCGGACGGGTGGCCTTCACGTTCTTCTGAGGTCAGGGAGCGTGGTGTAGAAGCGAGCGGTGATTTCCGCCCTGCTCCTCAGCCTCGTGCTCACTGCGTCCGACGCGGGAGTGCTGTTGAGCAGGCCGGTCGCCGCAGTTCCGGTAACGGTCTCTGCCGACAAGCTCGACTACCTCAAGAAGGAATCGCGCGCGGTGTACCGCGGTCACGCCGTCGCCAGGCGCGATGGCATGACGCTCACCTGCGACGAGCTCGAGGCCTTCTTCGCGCCGAGCGGCGAGATCCAGCGCATCGTCGCGCGCGGCAACGTGTACGCCATCGACGGGGATCGCGAAGCGTGGGGCGACGAGGCCGAGTTCATCAACGAGACCGGTGTGCTCACCGTGAAAGGCAACCCGCGCGGGAAGCAGGGCCCGCGCGAGGTCGAAGGCGAAGTCGTCACCTTCACCACCGGCATCGATCGCGTCGTCGTCACCAAGGCCCACACGCGCGTGAAGGAGCCGAAGGACCAGCGCGTCTCCATCGACGCCGACCTGCTCACCCTCGAGGGCGTGAAGAACGAAGCGAAGTGGACCGGTCACGTGAAAGCCGTGAAGGCGAAGACCCTCCTCCTCGCCCCCGAGCTCACCGCGACCTACGACGAGCAGGGAGAGATCAACCGCGTGCTCGCGCGCGGCGGAGTGGAAGTCACCGAGGCCGATCGCTGGGCGCGTGGACAGAACGCTGACTACGACGTGGCGAAGGGCATGCTGGTGGTCACCGGCAAGCCGCAAGCCCGCCAGGGCAAGACGCGCATGACCGGCACGCGCGTGACCTTCTTTTCTGGCTCAGAGTTTCTCGAAGTGGAAAACGCGAAGACCGTGATCGAAGTCGACAAGCAGAAGCCCGAGCGGAGCCGGTCTGGCGGAACGCCGGACAAGCCGGGACCGGAGCGAAGCGAGGACCCGGGCCAAGGCGGAGCGACCAGGAAAGAGGGGCCCTGAGTGTCCGAAGAGGTCTCCGACACAGATCTCCTCCGGGAAGCTGGCGCCGAGGTGAAGGGCTTCATCAAGAACGCCCCGCTCTTCCTCGCGGTGCCCTCGATCCTCCTCGCGGGAGGCGCGCTCGCGGACGCGTGGATCTCGCCGCTGCACTCCGTCGCGCCCGCGCTGGTCGGCGTCGCCAAGGGCATCGGCTGGGGCATCTACTTCCGCTTCGCGATGCTGGCCGCGGGGGGTGCCGAGAACTCGGGCTTCGTCACCCAGATCATCGCCATGGTGCTCGCGTTCGTCGGGCTCGAGTACGGCGGCTGGGGCCTGCTGATGCCGGTGATCGTCTGGCTGATTCCGCTCGTCGATTACGCCGGCATGTACGCGGAGAACCCGGCAGGCGCGCTGGGCGGTGTGATCGACACCATCAAGACCGCTCCGGTGCTCTGGTTCGGCACGATGTTCGCCCTGCTCACCGGCCTCGTGATGATGGGCTTCGTGTTCGCGCTCCCCATGAGCATCTTCTCCACCAACGCGTACCGCGACGGAGCGTGGCTCGCAGACGTGGTGGGCGGCGCGCTCGTGGGGCCGCTGGTGCATCTCGCGGTGATCTACCGCGCCCGACTCTTCCTCTCGATTCATGGAGACCCTGCTTGAGCGATGCGTTGGTCGCCCAGGCGCTCCAGAAAACCTACGGCACTCGCCGCGTGGTCGACGGAGTCAGCTTCACCGTGAAGCCCGGCGAGATCGTCGGGCTGCTCGGACCCAACGGCGCCGGCAAGACCACCTCGTTCTCGATGGTGATCGGCCTGGTGCAACCCGATGCAGGCTCCGTGAAGTTGGGTGATCGCGAGCTCGCCGATCTCCCCATGCATCTGCGCGCGCGCGCGGGCCTCGGCTACCTGCCTCAGGAGGCGTCGATTTTCCGCAAGCTCACCGTGCGCGAAAATTTCATCGCCGTGCTCGAGCTCGATCCGAAGAGCAGCAGCGCCGAGCGCAACGCCACCGCCGACCAGCTCCTCGGGGAGTTCGGTCTCACCCACGTCGCTGACAGCCTGGGAGAGACCCTCTCGGGAGGCGAGCGCCGGCGCGCGGAGATCGCCCGTTCTCTGCTCCCGAAGCCCCGCTTCATGCTCTTCGACGAGCCGTTCGCGGGGGTCGACCCGATCAACGTCGGGGAGCTCCAGAAAGAGATCGCCAAGCTGCGGGATCGCGGCCTCGGCGTGCTCATCACCGATCACAACGTTCGAGACACCCTGCGCATTTGCGACCGCGCGTACATCATCGCGGCGGGCCGCATTCTTGAAGAAGGCACACCTCAGGCCATCGCGGGTTCTGAGCGGGCACGCTCCGTGTATCTGGGTGCAGACTTCACGCTTTCTTGAGGGTTTTCGAGGAGTTGTAGGATGCCCCGGAAATAGACGAGCACTTGGCGTTGCGCTTTGAGTACCCTTGGCACACCTTTTGATGCAGGGGTGACGACGACATGGGGATGGAGCTCAAACAAAGCCTGAGGATGTCGCAGCAGCTGGTCATGACGCCCCAGCTGCAACAGGCGATCAAGCTGCTCCAGCTGTCTCGCATGGAGCTCATCGAGCAGATCCGCGAGGAAATGGAGAGCAATCCTCTCCTCGAGACGCCCGACGAGGTCGAAGGCGATCTCTCCGACAAGGCGCCCGGTGAGGCCTCGCTGGAGGCCGGCAACCTGGAGGCCCCGCCAGCCGCAGACGCCCCGGTCAGCGACACCGCGCAAGAGGTCAAGCCCGAGAACGCGCCCGCCGAGATCGACTGGGACGCGTACCTCAACAGCTACCAGTTCAACGAGCCCACCACCGCGTCGAACAAGGGCAACGTCGACCTGGAAGATCTGCCGTCGTTCGAAGCGAACATGGTGAAGAAGGAAGATCTCTTCGATCGCCTCTTCGACCAGCTCGCCGGCCTGCACATGAACGACGCCGAGCGCCGCATCGCCGAGCTCATCGTCGGCAACCTCGACGACGACGGGTACCTGAAGCTCGCCGATGTCGAAGGCGATCCGCTGATTCGCCTCTGCAACGAGGCCGACGTACCGATGAGCGTGGGCACCAAGATGCTCCGCAAGATTCAGCACCTCGACCCCGTGGGGTGCGGCTCGCGCGACCTGCTCGAGTGCCTGCTGATCCAGGTGCAGTTGATGAAGGAGCCTGCGGCGCCGCTGCTGCAGACGATGCTCAAGAAGCACATGAAGCTTCTCGAGTCGAAGAACCTCCCGGCCATCGCGCGCGACCTGAAGATCACGCTCGACGAGGTGATCGCCGCCACCAAGCTCCTCTCGAAGTTGGACCCGAAGCCCGGCCGCAATTACTCGGGCGAAGAGGCGCAGCACATCACGCCCGACGTCTTCATCCACAAGGTGGGCGACGACTACCACGTGGTGCTCAACGACGACGGCCTCTCGAAGCTGCGCGTGAGCGACGCGTACCGCCGAGCGCTGCGCAACGGCGCGCTGAACCCGAAGCAGAAGGAATTCGTGCAGGAGAAGATGCGCTCGGCCCAGTGGCTGCTGCGCTCGATTCAGCAGCGCCAGCGCACGATTCACAAGGTCACCGAGAGCATCGTGAAGTTCCAGCGCGACTTCTTCGACAAGGGCATCGCGCACTTGAAGCCGCTGATCCTCCGCGACGTCGCCGAAGACATCGGGATGCACGAGTCGACGGTGAGCCGCGTGACCACCGCGAAGTACGTGCACACGCCGCAGGGCATCTTCGAGCTCAAGTACTTCTTCAACTCGTCGATCGCGCGCACCGGCGGTGACGACATCGCGAGTGAAGCGGTGAAGAACCACATCAAGCAGCTGGTCTCGACCGAGAACGCGAAGAACCCCTACTCGGATCAGAAGATCGTCGAGCTCTTGAAGGCGCAGGGCATCGAGATCGCCCGGCGCACCGTGGCGAAGTATCGCGAGGTGCTCGGCGTTCTCCCCTCGAGCAAGCGCAAGAAGTACTACTGACCAACTCCCCTCAGGAGCCACCACCCCATGGCCTTGCCTGAAGTGCTCATCGTCGATGACGACCAATTGATCCGCGCGATGGTGCGCGACGCGCTGAGCGACGTGCCCTGCGAGATTCGTGAAGCAGACTCCGGTGACGCCGCGCTCGCGGTGATCGCCGAGAGAAAGCCTGCCGTGGTGTTGCTCGACCTGGTGATGCCGGGGAAGAGCGGGCTCGACGTGCTCAAGTCGCTGCAGGGAAAGTCCATTCGCGTGCTCGTGCTCTCCGCGCTCGATACCGAGGCGCTGGTGCAGAAGGCGCTCGCGAGCGGTGCTCACGGCTTCCTCCCCAAACCCATTCACCCGCTCGACGTGCAGAACCTCGTCCGCGGAGCGCTGGAGGCGAGCCAGTCGTGAGCGAGGAATATTGGCTCGCGGACAGTGAAGCGCGCGTGCTCGGCCCCATCGGGCTCGACGTGATCACCACCCTGCACGCCCGGGGAAAATTGCTCGACGTACGCGCCGTCTCTCGCGACGGCCGCAAGTTCGTGCCCCTGCGCGAGATGCCCGAGCTGCAGGCGGTGCTCTCCGCTCCCGTCACCCCGAGCGACACCAACAAGGCGCAGGGAGTGGCCACCCGTCAGATCCGCGAGTGGCTCGCGCAGATCGCGACCCGTTCCTCTCCCGAGATCTTCAAGGTCCCCGCGAACGCCTCGCGCGACGCCTGGCGTGCGGCCTTCTTCGCGCTGGTGCACCGCTACGTGCCGAGCCGGCTCCCGCCCGACACCACACCGGAGCTGCGCCTCGCCTGCGAAGACGCCTTTCTCGCGCTCTCCGAGCGCATGGTGGAGATCGAGCGCCAGTTCCGTCCCGCGCCATCGCAGTCGTTGCCGCCGCCTCCTCCGCTGCCGAACGTCGAGCCGCCACCCGCGGCGCGCCTCTCGCAGCGCAACGGCGTGATCCAGATCAGCCTCTCGTTACGGCGTGGTGACGCTCGTCCCTTCACGCAGGATCTCGAGCACAACTGGCAAACCGACTCGCTCTTCATCGCCACCACTGAGCGGCCGCCGCCGGGCACCCAGGCTGAAATCGCGCTCGGTTTCGAGGGCCACGTCACGCAGCTCCACTCGCTGGGGCGGATCATGGCCAGTCGCGTAGGTGGCTTCACGGTGCGACTCCTCAATCTCGGGGAAGATCAACGATCTCTGATCCGCACCTGGGTGGCGCGATCCACCACGAAGTAGCTACCGATCGCCGCGAGCGGTGTTACCGTTCAGGTGACCGCCGAGCCTCGCAACGGGGCCAACGGCGGTCCTCATGAGGGCAGCCCCGTGAAGCAGCATCTGCAGAAGAACAACGCAGCCGCCCCCACGATGCACCCCGCAGAACCCGTTCACCAACAGTCTGCAAGTCTGAACACGGAGAGCGCATGCAACTGAACATCACGTTCCGTCACCTGGATCCCATCGACTCACTCAAGAACTACGCACGGGAGAAGGTCGAGCGCGTCAACAAGTACCTCGACAAGGCGACGGAAGCGCACGTGGTCCTCTCACTCGAGAGGCACCTTCATCACGCGGACATCAGCATCCACTCGGGCAACTTCCTCCTGCGCGGCAAGGAGCGCAGCGAAGACATGTACGCCTCGATCGACCTCGCGATGGACAAGATCGAGCGCCAGCTCAAGCGCTACAAGGAGAAGCTCAAGCACCATCACGGTCGTGAGCGCGTGCACCACAACCAGAAGTTCGTGAAGCACCACGTCTACGAAGGCTTCGGCGCCGTCTCCGAGATCCCCCAGGAGACCCAGCAGAAGATCGTGAAGACGAACGAGTTCCTCTCCCATCCCATGGGCATGGAAGAGGCCATCATGCAGATGGACCTGATGAACAACGACTTCTACGTGTTCACCAACTCCACCACGATGGAGATGAACGTCGTGTACCACCGCAAGGACGGCACCATCGGTCTCATCGAGGCGTCGGGCGT
>CBIHPJ010000032.1:0-23197 GCA_966211295.1 uncultured Myxococcales bacterium
AAAACTGGTCACCACCGACCAGCTCGAAGAGGCCCTCGAGACGCAGGTCGTTCATGGCGGCCGCCTCGGAACGAATCTCGTCGAGCTCGGATTTCTGAAAGAGGCCGATCTCGCGCGCACGCTCGGCAAGCAGCACGCGCTCCCGTTCGCGTCGGGCGAGATGGTTCCCGATCCCGCCGCGCTCGCGCTGGTGAGCCGGCAGTTCTACGACGACGAAGATGTGCTCCCGATGCGCATCGACGCGACGCGGCTCACCGTCGCCGTGCTCGGGCCCGCGCAGATGAAGGCGACCGACGCGCTGGGCTTCAAGGCGGGCAAGCGCGTGGTGTCCGTGGTCATCCCCGAGTTCCGGATGAACCAGCTCCTGCGCGCGCACTGCAAGGCGTTCCGCCCGATGCGCCCCATCGACGTCTCGGCGCTGCGGCCCTCGAAGAAGCAGAACGACAAGACTCCGAATCCGAACGAGGTCGGCGAGCTCATCAACGAAGACGACTTCGCGAAGCTCTATGCGAAGGCCGCCGACTCCGAGGCTGAGGAAGAGATCATCGACGGTGCGGTGATCGAAGAAGAGGTGCCCGTCATTCCCGGCATGCCCGCTCCGCCGCCTTCAGCGCCGAGTGCGCAGCACAGCGCTGAGGTCCAGGCACCGCCGCTCAGCTTCACCGAAGCTCAGAAGCAGCTGCAGACCAGCACCAACCGCGAAGACATCGCGCGCACGGTGCTCCAGTTCGCGCGCAGCAAGTTCCGCCGAAGCCTCCTGCTCAACGTGCAGGGCGACCTGGTGACCGGCTGGAAGGGAATGGGGAAGGGCGTCACGGTGCGCGCAGTTCGCCGCATCGGAGTCACCCTGCGCGAGGCGAATACCTTCAAGCTCGTGCGCGATCTCAAGTCGCACTTCATCGGCCCGATGAAGCGCACGCCAGGCATGCAGGTCTTCTACGAGCTGCTCGGAGGCGGTTATCCGCAGACCGCGGTGATCCTCCCGCTGTTGGTGCGCGGGAAGCTCGTGCACCTGCTCTACGTGGATCACGGCGCCGATCAGCTCACGCCGCCTGACGTCGGCGAGCTCTTGATCCTCTCGCAGAGTGTGACGCGCAGCTACGAAGCGCTCATCCGTCAGCGCAAAGCGCAGGCGTAAACAAAGATCACGGGTGCGCCGTTTTCGCGCCCGGAGGGCGTGCTCACTTCTCACGAAGCAACGCTCAGCGAGTGAAAGAGTGCTCGTGGCCGAGATGCCCGCCCGCGACGAGCAGCGCTGGAAGCAGTGAACGACCGCTTCCCTCGAGGCTCGTGGTGACGAGGGCTCGCCCCTCTTCCCGCTGGCGAAGGGAGAGGGAGACTCTTACTGGAGCTCGACGTTGAACGACACGCGCTGGCCACCGTACAGCGTGAACGGCTCAGCCCACTTCGACTTGCCGACCGTGACCTGAATGCGGTGGCTGCCTTCGTACACCGGGACCTCGCCACGAATCGGCGCAGAGCCGATCCGCACGTCATCGATGAACACCGCCGCGCCCTCGGGCGCCTTCACGGTCACGAAGCCCTTCTCGAACGTGTAGCTCTGCGAGATCGCCTCGTTGGTGAGGGTGATCACTCGCGTGCTCTTGATCATCAGCGGCTTGTTCTGAAGCGTGAACACCTTGCGGCCCGGCGCCAACTTGCCGCTCCAGGGCGTGTGACCGAAGGGCTTGCCGTCGAGCAGCAGCTCGACGTTCGGCGAGCTCTCGATCGTGAGCATCAATTCGCTCGGGGCGGCCACGACGGCGGTCGTTCCCGCATCCTCCACCTCGACGGCGCCCGCATCGACGGCGGCCTCGACCACAGCGGCGCCCGCGTCGACGATCTCTTCCTTCACGATCGGAGGACCGGCATCGACGACCTCCGCGATGATCTTCGGCTTCGGCGTGTCGAGGATGTCGACGCCCGGAATCGGCTCGTTCGCCTTCTTCCAGCCCCACCAGCCAGCGATGATCGCGACGAACACCGCGAGCGCGATCAGCCACGGCGTCGAGCTGCCCTCGTCGTTCCTCGGCTGATCCTCATCATCCTCGGGCGTGGGCGCCGTCCACTCGGGGGCCGCGGGCTTGGGCGGCGCGACCGCGGGCTTCGGCGCAGGCGGAGGGGCGATCTCAGCAGGCTTCGCCGCGACCGGCGCAGGCACGCCCGGCGGAATGAGATGCGCAGGCACTTCGATCGCCCGCATCATCGGAGTGGTCTCGCGACGCTCCTGCTCGGCCCACTGACGGCGCACGAAGTCGGCGATGCCGGCGTCGATGGTGTGACGGCGCGCGGCCCGCAGCTCGTGGCTCTGGGGGAACAACGTCTCGAGGAACTTCGCGAGCTCCTCGTCGGTCGCCACCTCGTCACCCGCGGCGGCCTCGAGCGCCTCGCGCATCGCGAGCGGAGTGGGGAAGCGATCGAGCGCCTTCTTCGCGCACGCCTTCTGGATGATCGCCTCGAACTTCTCGGGGAGATCACCGGGAGTGGCAGGAGGCAGCGGCAACGTCAGTACCGCGTGATCGAAGTACTCCGCCTGATCCGCCCACGGCACGGTGCCGGTGAGGCACTCGTAGAGCGTGATGCCGAGGAGGTACACGTCGGTGGGAATCGAGATCGCCTCGCGGCCACCGATGATCTGCTCAGGCGCGGAGTGCACCCGGCGACCCTTCACGCGCTGGCCACCGATCTCGCGCGGCGCGAAGGCGAGGGCGCCGTAGCCGGTCACCTTCGTGACGCCATTGAACGAGATGAGCATCGTCTCGGGGCGGAGATCGCCGTGCACCAGCGGTTCACCGTCGTCGTTGCCCGCCACGTGCGCGTAGTGAATGGCGGTGCACGCATCGAGGATCACGCGCGTCGCCACGCGCGGCGGCATCTTCTTGCAGGTCTCGAGGATCTTCCGGAGCGACTCGCCGTCGGCGAACTCCACGACGCGCGCGTGGCCTTCGTCCAGCTTCGCGAAGCCGA
The DNA here is from genome assembly GCA_966211295.1 of uncultured Myxococcales bacterium. Lineage (GTDB taxonomy): Bacteria > Myxococcota > Myxococcia > Myxococcales > Myxococcaceae > Archangium_A. The sequence continues at coordinate 2,968 of CBIHPJ010000032.1, forward strand.
ACACCGTGACGATGTGCGGATGATCGAGGTTCGCGGCGTGCTCGGTCTCGCGTTTGATCTTCGCGAGCAGCGCGGGATCTTTTTCCGCTGCCTCAGGCACCCAGATGATCACGACCGGACGCGCTTTGTTCTCGGCGTTGATCGCCAGGCCGAGAAACGCGCGCGATCCTTCGCCGGCCTGGAGAGGGCCCAGGGCCTGGTACCGGTACGAGCTCATGTAGGCAAGGCTACGGGCTACGGGCGCCCGGTCAATTGTTCTCTTGTCTCTTCAACCATTTGGCTGGCTCCCTAGAAGGGCAGCGTCAGGTAGTAACCACGCGCCCCGCGCTTCACGAGGAGCAGCACAGACGGCTTTCCACGCGCCTGAATGATGGCCTCTTTGAAATTCTCGGCGGTGTTCACGGGAGCCTGATTCACCCGCAGCACGACGTCATTCGGCTCGAGACCGATGCGCGCCGCCGAGCTCCCCGGACGCACCGCGGTGATGCTCATGCCGCTCTTGTCCGCCTTGAGCCTCAAGCCGAGGCGATCCCACACGGTGGAGTCGACCAGCTTTTGCGGAAACTCGATCGGGGTCAGCTCGAGCGAGACATCTTGCCCGGCGCGGAAGAGCTTCATCGCCACCTGACTCTTGGCAGTCAGTCCGCGCAGCCGGCTCTTCAGATCGTCGGCGTCCTCGACCTGGGTGGTGCCGACCTGCATCACGATGTCGCCCTTCTGAATTCCGCTGAGCGCTGCGGGGCTGCCGTCGTCGACCGCGCTCACCACCGCGCCGAACGTGCGATCCCACCCCAGGCGGCGTGAGAGCTCGAGGCTGAGCGGCTGCACGTCGAGGCCCACCCACGCTGCGCGAACTTTTCCGTACTGCGTGAGCTCGGTGACGATGCGGCGCACCTTGTCGGCGGGGATCGCGAAGCCGATGTTCTGCGCCGACGCGATGATCGCGGAGTTGATGCCGATCACCTCGCCGTCGATGTTGAGCAGCGGGCCTCCAGAGTTGCCCGGGTTGATCGATGCGTCGGTCTGGATGAAGTCGTTGAACACGCGATCTTCGTGCCGAATGGTGCGGCCGAGCGCGGAGACCACGCCCTGGGTGACGGTCTTCTTGAGTCCGAGCGGGCTGCCGATCGCCACCACGGTCTCTCCGATCATCAGGTCAGACGAGGTGCCCAGCTTCGCCGCGGGGAGCGGCTTGTTGGTGTTCACCTTGAGGACCGCGAGATCCGCGTCGGAGTCGCTGCCGATCACCTCGGCGTCGAGCTGCCGTCCATCCGCGAGCACGATGTGGATCTGCGAGGCGCCGCGGATCACGTGATCGTTGGTCACGATGATCCCCGACGGATCGATGATCACGCCCGAGCCGAGGCCTTCCACCGCGCGCCGTTCTTCCTGCGGGCCGAAGAAGAGATCGTCGAAGCCGCGCGAGCGGCGCGTCTCCACGACCTGCACGGTGCCCACGTAGACCACCGCGGGAGACACCTTCTCGACCACCTGCACCACGGGACTGCGCCGCGAATTCACATCGCCCGACACGAGAGTGAGGGCGACCATCAGCACCGACGACATTTCGAGTTTCCTCCGGGGTTAGACAGAGAACCTACGGCGCCTGCTGGCCCAGGCGAACGCCAACGCGGAAAACAGCATTGGCGTGGATCCAATTCCACAGCCACAACCGGTAGGTGGCATTGGCTCGTTCATCCCCGCGTCGGGGGATCCGGCGTCGGGGAGCTCGGAGGTGCCAGCGTCGACTCCAGCGTCCACGCCCGCATCCGCCGTTCCTCCGAGAGAGGACGCGCAGGTCGAGACTTCCTCAGGCGTGCCGATGCAGATGCCCGGACGTTGACTGAGCGACGCTCCCATGGGCCCGCGGTTCGTATTGGTGACCGCCGCGATCAGGAAGCCGCCGCTCACGTCGACCGTCTGTCCCGCGGTGATCCGCACTACCTCGGTGTTGCGTCCGTTCTTCCGCGCGGCGATCCAGAGCACCATGCCGTCGAGGTCGTTGCCGGTGGTGAGCTCGCTGTCGACGAGCGCCGCGGTCATCTGCGTGCGACCCGCCGCCGGCACGAAGTAATACTGAGTCGAGGCGTAGAACACGCGCGATGCGTCGAGCTTGTAAGGAGCGGCCACGTTGATCGTGGTGACCTGCGGCCAGGTGCTCGCGTCGTCCCACGCCTGAGCGGGATCAGCGGCGGTACCGAGGTACAAATTCCACCGCGAGAATTCGGCGAACTCGTCCGCGAAGGTCGACTGGTAGTCGCGCTTGAGCAGCGCATCGAGCTGGATCAGGAACGTGGGGTTCGGCTGATCGGCGACTTCCGTGGGATCTCCCTGGCCGTCTTCGAGGTGCTCCCACAGCTTTCGAATCAGCGCATCGTCGTGACGCTCGGTGAGGAACTTGAAGAAGATCGCCGAGCCATACGCGAAGGAAGGAACGGGCCCAGGCGGAGCGGAGTCGAGCGAGCGATCGGTGCGCTCGAGGTAGCCGTGAATGAAGTTCTCGAAGTCGAGCGTGCTGGGATCGAAGCGCTCCGTCGCCCACACCGCAGTGCCCTCGGAGATCACCACGTTCTGCGAGTTGTCGTACGCCGCCTGGATCGCGTGGAAGTACTCGTGGCTGCCGAGAATGCGCGTGGCGGCGATCGCGCTCGGGTAGCCGTAGCCCGCGAAGTCGTTCTCCTGCACCACGTAGCCGATGCAGTGATCGACGGTGGGGCACTGATCGACGCGGAACGCGCCATCGGCCGCGCGCGCGAAGTCGAGGAGATACACGTCGAAGCGCCCGTCGCCTCCGTTGGCCGAGATCGTCGCGTCGGAGAGCGGGAGCCGATACCCGAGCGTGCCGTGGTACGTGCGGCCCACTTCTTCGTACGTGTCGGCCACGCGCTCGGCGAAGTCAGGCACGCCGCTGTCGTCTGCATCGCCCGCGGGCACCGAGTTCGTCCCCGCGCGCGTGAAGTGCACCTTGAACTCCCCGCCGTCGACGCCGGTCGACTCCACGGTGTCGGTGGCGAGGTAGCGCCACATCAAGTTGCTGGTGGTGTCGGTGGGGCGCAGCTCGGCGGTCTGAGAGAGCACCCGATGAGGCACGCGCTCCTCTTCACCGCAGCTCACGAGCACGACGCACAAGAGGGGAAGGGCGCGCATCGCTCAGTCCAGATAGGCCCAGCGCATGCGAATGGTGCCGCCTGCCGCGCCGCCGCTGCTGCTCGTCGAGTCGCACGTCTGCTGCGCGGCCTCGGTCGCGTAGTACGTGGTGAAGGTGAGCTTCACGTGGCGGCCGTACTGCGTGCGCAGCACGTAGACCCGGCCCGTCATCGAGACGCACCCGGTGTCCTGGTAGAAGGTCGACATGTACGTGCGGGGCGCGGTGCCGAGGCCCGAGCCGTCATCGACGAACGCGCACGCGGCCGGACGGGTGAGGAAGTCGTCGCCCTCGGGCAGGAAGTTCGAGGGGACCGCGTTGAGCGTCGCGTAATCAGTGCCCATCGGCTCGACCTGCGCGGCCACGCACGACGGACCTGAGTCGCCGCTGTTGATGCGGATCACGAAGCGGCGAAACGCGATGTCCCAGTCCATCGAGTCGAGCCCGGCCATGTCGTCGATCGGCAGCTTCTCGAGGGTGTTGTTGGTGAAGCGCGCGTAGACGTAGCTCTGCGTCGGAGTGAAGCCGCCGCCCGTCGCGTCGATCGTGCTCTTGAAGCCCGTTCCGTCGGCCACCGTGGCGATGGTTCCCGTGGCGACGACGCTCTTGAGGTCGAGCCCCTGGATCGCCTGGTCGGAGCACTCCACCGGAGTGCGCGTGCAGGTGAACGCGCCGCCACCGCCGGTGCCGCCGCCCATCGCGCCTCCGCCTCCACCCATCGCGCCGCCGCCAGTGCCGCCGCCCATGCCGGTGCCGCCGCCGCTGCCGATCACCGCGCACACGCCGTTGCCGCAGACCTGGCCCGCGTTGATGCAGTTCACGCAGGTGTTGCCGTTGCTGCCGCAGGAGGCGTTCTCGCCGCCCGCCACGCACACGCCCGCTTCAGTGCAGCAGCCCATCGGGCAGTTCTGCGGGGAGCACATCTTCCCTCCGCAAGCCGCGGCTCCGATGACGACTAACCCAAAGGTGAGGAACGAGACGAGCAGCGCATGACGCATGTCGGCGCGTGTAGCTCAAGGCGTTCCGGGGCACCACCGAGCGGAGGAACTTGGGAGCGAACATTGGAGGTAGCCGCCGGGCGCCGTTTGGTGAATCTTCCCGGTGCCGGGGCGTCACGCCCGAGTCCTTTTCTGAGGGAACCCATGTACCGATCGCTGCTCGCCGCTGTCGCGCTGTTCGCCGTGCCTGCTCTCGCCCAGGACGACTCCGACGCGAAGAAGGTCGCTGAGACGTACTTGAACGCGCTGACCGGAACCGGAGATGAAGCCGGTAAGGATCTGCTCCTCGGCGGCGTGACGATGAACGCGCAGCTCTTCAGCCTCGAGAACTGGAACTTCAAGTCGAAGGATCCGGTGAAGAAGGAAGACGGCGATCTCGCGCACGCCGTGCAGATGATGAACGACCTCGACAAGGCGGGCCGCACCGCGCTCACCAAGCTGATGGGCGTCGAGGCCGTGGGCGACGATCTCAAGATGACCGAGGTCAGCCAGGCCGAAGCCACCAAGCTCCTCGCGCCGACGCGTGAGCGCGTGACCGCGTTCCAGAAGAGCCACGCGGTGCTCTCGTACGTGCTGCGCACGGGCAAGGAAGTCTATTGGCACCCGAAGAACCCGATGCGCGCGGTGCTCGCCAAGGCCGGCACGCAGGGCAAGTACACCATCGAGGTGCACCGCTGGATGATCGGCACCACCGAAGGTCCCGCGAAGACGCCGCGTGAGTGGCCGCTGCGCGTGGTGCGCTTCAAGTCGTCGAAGGTCGACACGGGCTGGAAGATCCTCCCCGCGTCTGACTGGAACGCTGAGTAATTGTCGGACGGCTTCAAGCGGCTCGTCCTCTTCTTCGCCGCGGCGAGCGCCTGCTGGTTTCTCTGGGGCGTCGTCTCCGGTTCGCTGAGCACCATCGAGGTTGGGCCGCGACCTTCTGCAGGACGGAAGGTCTTCGTCCTGCTGCACGGGTACGGCGCGCCTGGTGACGATCTGGAGGGCCTCGCGAAGGAACTCTCGGCTTCACTCCCCGAGATGAGCTTCGTGATCCCCGAGGGTCCGCATCGCGCGGGTGTCGGTGGTCACGCGTGGATTCCAAACTACACGTCACCCTCGCGCGAGGAATACATAGCGCGGCTTTCCACCGAGCTCGCGACGACCAACGCGCAACTGTGGAAGGTGATCGATCGCGTGCGGAAGAAGGGCGCGCGCTGCGAGGACATCTACGTGGGCGGCTTCTCGCAGGGAGGTCGCATGGCGGCGGAAGTGGCGCTGCGCGCTCCTTCGAACTGCGCGCTCGGAGGGCTCGTCGTGATGTCAGGTGGCGGAATGCAGGACGCTGAGCTTCCGGCCTCGACCTCATCACCGATGCGAGTTCTGGTGACGCACGGCACGAGCGATCCGGTGGTGGGCATCAACGTGGGCCAGTTCCTCGCGCACAAACTGAAGACGGACGGACACGAGGTGCGCTGGCTCGAATTCGCGGGCCAGCACCAGATTCCTCCGATCGTGCGCGAAGGCGTCGCGAGCTTTCTGCGCGGCGACGACGTGGGCACCCCCGCGCCGTAACGATGTCTCTTGATCGTAGAACCGGGTGTCGAAATCGCGTGAGGTTCCTGATCATCGCGTTCGTCGTGTCGTCCTGTAGCGCTCCACCAACGCCGTCACCCTTCGACGGCGGTTCGTGCGAACGCCAGCTCGCAGACGGCGGCTCTTCGACCACCGCGGATCTCTGCGAGGTGCCTGGAGACACCTGCGTTCAGCGATTCGTCGACGACCCGTGTCCGACGAACTGCACCTGCGGAAGCGACGCTGGCTGGAGTTGTTCGAGAACGTGTCCCGCCGAAGATCCCTGCCGCGTCGGCGGTTTCTGCACCGCGATGGTGACCACCTGCGAAGCCCACGATGGCGGCTGTTCGCTGAATTGCCACTGCGCTCCCTGGGGCTACGTCTCGAACTGCGCCGTGGAGTGCCCGTGAGGATCAGCCTGGCGGCTTGAGCCCGAGCGCTCCTGCGATCGAAGGCTTCTTCTCACTCGCCTGGGGAAGCGCCTTCTCGAACAACTGCTCGGCGAATCGGCTCGGAGTCGTCTCGTGCGCGAGCCGGCGAGCCTCAGCGCGCAGCTTCTTCGAATCCTCCGGCCGCTCGTGGAAGTCGGTGACTTCGGCCGAGTACCAGAGCCGACGCGCGTAGATCAGCCGCACGTCAGGAGTGAAGACCTCGTTGGCGAGCTTGCGCGCCTGCTCCTTCACCTTCTTGTCCTTCTGCTCGTCGCTCAGCGGCAGGGGCCCATTGCGAATCGCGTCGACGGCCGCGCCCAGGCCGGCGAGGTCCTTCTCTGAGGGCAACCACTGGGCCACTTCGAAGATGTCGTGCAGCGCCGCGCCATCTTCACGGCTCTGATCGTCACCCGCCTCGAGCGGAGGAATCACCACGTCGGGATCCAGCGGCTCGATCCCCGCGCGCTGGAGCAGCTGCTCAGTGTCGTCGCCGTACGGAGTATTGCTCCGCTTGTTCATCGTGAGCGCGCGCCCGAGTTCGAGCTTCATGCGCTCGATCGGCACCAGCATCACGCGCGCGGAAAGATCTTCACGCAGCGCCTCCATTCGCTTCCGGTAGGTCGCACGATTCGCGCTGTCACACCCGAGCTGCGCGAGACCGAACTCGTCCGTGACGATGCCGTGGAACACCCAGAGCCCGCCGCCTTGCTTCGGCACGCCAAAGAGGAACGCGCGTTCGCCCGTACCGAGCTGCATCGAGAGCACGCCAGGGAACTCGTTCTTCTTCTCTTCTGGAACCGCCACGCGCTCGGGCTTCGGCGCCTCGGCCACCGTGACGCCGCTCGACTGCAAGCGATAGAGCGCCTTCTTCGCGAGCTTCGCGTGCGCCTTCGAGGAAGAACCAGAGAGCGCCTGCGGCAGCTCAGGCTTCTTCGCCTTCACCCAGGCCTCGAGCACCTCCTGCGCCTTCGCTTCAGGGAGCCCTTCGACCTGCGCGGCCGTCATCGAGAGAAAGTCCGTCATGGGGACCGGACTTTCCCAGCCTCAACGCTTTCGCACGAGGAAGAAGTCACCCACCTGCGCGGCGATGAAGAGCTCGCTCTGCAGGCGCTGCCCGAAGATCTGCTCGGGGCGCGGTCCGCGAACGACGAAGTGATCGTACGCGTGGCCCTGTTCTTCCCAGCGCATCATGTCGGGCCGCCACTCGCTCGCGAACGTCGGCGGCGGAGCACCGCGGTACATCAGCGGTGAGTGCGGGGTGAGCGCGAACGAGAAGTTCGTGAGCCCTCCACGCTCTCTCGCCACCACGCAGCTCGCGTGCAGGTACACCGGGTGCGTCACCGCGCGGGATCCGGTCACATACATGAGCCCCATCACGCGCGGCTTGGGCGCGGCGCTCTTCGCGAGCTCGGTGAGCGCAGCGGATTCCACGTCGAACGCCTGAAACGCAGCGCGCAGCGGGAGCATCAAGATCAGCCCGCTCACCGCGGCGAGGTAGACGAGGCGCTTGCTCCATTCTTCGTTCAACACGGGCACCGAGCACACCAGCAACGCCGCCGCGAGATGGGCGTAGCGCGTGTTCAGGTAATACATGTACCCGCGGATATCGAAGGGCAGCGCGAAGTAGAGCGTGAACGCGAGCAGGGTGAGCCCGACGATCCTCCACCGCGCGATCGGACCTTCTTCGCCCGGCAGCGAGAAGATCCCGAGCAGCCCAGGCTTCCGCTTCTTCGCTTCGCTGAAGTTCAGGAACACGCCGAGCAGCGCCGCTCCGAGCGCGATCACGAAGACCATCTTCACCGCGCGCTGATCGCCCCCGTCGGGAACCATGCCGGCGAGGATCGGGAAGCTCACGTCCGAAAACTTCGCGGAACCATCAGGCGCGCGGGGCAGGGTGATGAACTCGCCGAGGTTCTGCTCGAACGATTTCCACCCGAGGTTCTCCTTCGACAACATCGGGCCCCACGAGCGCCACGGCTGTCCCGGAGCGATCTCCTGCGGCTGGCCCACGCGCAGGCCGATCCAGAGAATGAAGAGCAACACTCCAGGCATCACGCCCACCAGCGCAGGAATGCGCAGGCGCCAATTCTTCCCCTCGGGCGCCGGAGTGGTGAGGAGCAAGAACGGCAGCGCCACCCCGAGCCACGCGAAGGCCTGCACGTGGAAGAGCAGCACCGCGACGAGACTCAAGCCGAGCGCGATGGCCCACGTGCGCCGCCGAGCCTGATCTTCGATCGCACGCACGAAGAAGCCGCAGGTGAGCAGCGCGAGCGGCAGCGACGTGCAGTAGTTGATGAAGCCCCACGCGAAGGAGTCGCCGTACGCGAAGGGCAGGGCGAGCAGCGCGGGCCACGTCGGGCGCTTCAAGCTCTTGAGCAGGAACGCGAGCGAGAGCGGCAGGCCCGCGACGTACGCCGTGAGGAACACGCGGTTCGCGAGCTCGAGCGGCATCAGCCAGTTCAGCAGGCTGACCAGGTAGTAGTACCCAAGGTACGGGGTCAGCTCGGGGCGGCGCGCGAAGATCTCTGGATAGAGGGTCGACGCGTCATCCAACCGGTGCAAAACCGAGATGAGATGAAGGTGCTGCGGCAGGTCCACCAGCGGCAGCGCCTGGGTCGCCCAGAGCGGCGCAACCCCGCAGATCAACGCGAAGATCCACGCAGCTTTCTCAAAGTGGTCACTGCGGGGGGTTAAGGCCAAAGCGCCGCGGACCATGAATCCCCGGGGGGCGCTTGGCAAGCAGCGTCAACTGGGCTACGGCGCCACCCAACGCTGTCGGAGAAAGGACCACACCATGCAGACCATCAAGAGCCGGCTGATGAAGGGCGCGGCGGTTGGCATCCTGTTCCTGGCTTCGACCGCGGGCGCGGCCACCGTCGAGAAGAACGTCTTCGGAGCGATCAACCCTGCGACCTGCTCCTGCAAGGGCAAGGGCGACTGCACGTGCCCGAAGGGTCAGTGCAAGTGCAAGAGCTGCGGTAACGGCGCGACCAGCACCACGAAGAAGAACGTCTTCGAGGCGCTCAAGGGCAGCGACGAGAGCACCAAGCTCCCCGACACCGCTCGCCTCGACGCGCGCGGCGGCGTGTTCATCTAAGTCTCACTTCGCCCGCTCCGCTTTCCACAGCAGGAACGGCGACACCTTCACTCGTTCGAAGTTCACCAGGCCCGCGCGCTCCGCGGCGTCCCTGAGCATGAACTCGCTGCGAGGTGACAGCCCCGCGCCGCGGTGCACGCCCTCGAGCATCTTCCCCGCCTCATAGGTCGTCGCGACGAAACGCCCACCGGGCTTCAACGTGCGCGCAACCTCGCTGAGCAGCGCGTCCAATTTCTCCACGAAGTGAATGAAGCCCACCGCGACGATCGCGCCGAGCGACGAATCGAGGAAGGGCATCTCGGGCACTTCCGCGCGCACGAAGTCAGCCGCCTCGGCGTTCTCTCGCACCTGCGCCATGGCCTCTTCGATCATCGGGCGCGACATGTCGACGCCGATCACCGGCACCTGCTTGAAGTCGCGCGACAGCCTTCGCAGCACCAGCCCCGCACCACACCCGAGATCCACCACGGGACCCGGCGGAGAGCCGATCAGATTCCGCAGCACCGTGTACTCGCTGTCGTGATCGAGCCGGCCGCGCGTGAGCACGGAGTCGACCGCGGGCCGCACGTAGCGCTCCCACGATCTCGCCACCCAGGGCAGCTCCATCGCTTGCTGCAGCGGCTTCAGCTTCGGGCGTTCGCCGACGAAGTCGATCATCCCGTCATGCACGGGGAAGCGTGAGCCACACGCCAGACAACGGGTGGGACCGAAGGCCATCGCCGTGTCTGCGATGTCGGCTTCTGGAACCAGGCTGCCTGCGGAACACTTCGGGCAGCGGAGGAGCTCGAGGGTTTGACGTCTCATCAGCTCTTGGCGACGAGCACGGGCCAACCGCGGGCCATCGCCTCGCGGAAGAACTCGGACAACGAATGGCGAGCGGCGTTGACGCTGTCGGTTCTCGCGTCGGTCACATTCGCTTCACCGGTGGCGCGAACGGGATCGAGCTCGACGGTCGCGCCGCAACGCTCACAGGGAAGGGACACGGGCGAGACGAGCGTGACCGGCACGGCGTACCGAGCGCCGCACTGGCAACGCCACACCCGCGCGCGCTGGCCCGCATCGACCTTCGCAGCGGTGAGCAGCTGATCGGCCGTGCGCAGCAGCGCCGGAAGATCGTTGGGAGCGTTCGCGAACACTGCGGGGCTCTTCTCTGAAAGCAACTGGAGCGCACGCTCACGCGCCTTGAAGCCGCGGTACTCCACGCGCGCGAGGGCCGCTTCGATGATGCCGGGCTCCATGGTGGCCGGAACGAGCGGTTGCTCCGCCTGCGCGGCGTCGGACTTCTTCCCTTCGATCAGCTGCCACGCGGGCACTGCGTAGAATTTGAACATCAGCTCCACTCCAGCATGAGCTTGAGGGGCTTGAGCGCGGCTTCACGCAGCACCGGGTTCATGTCGAGACTCGGGGTCTTGTCGCGCATGCAGCGGTAGAGCTTCTCCATGGTGTTGAGCCGCATGTACGGGCACTCGTTGCACGCGCAGCCGTTGTCGGGCGGAGCGGGGATGAAGGTCTTGTTCGGCGACGCCTTCTGCATCTGGTGAAGGATGCCGGCCTCGGTCACCACGATGAACTTGGCGCTCGGATCCTTCTGGGTGAACTCGAGGAGCTGCTTGGTCGAGCCGATGTAGTCGGCGTGTGCGAGCACGGGCGCTTCGCACTCGGGGTGCGCGATCACCTTGGCGTCGGGGTGCTCGACCTTCAGCTGCACGATGCGCTTCTCGCTGAAGATCTCGTGCACCTGGCAGCTGCCGGGCCACAGCACCATCTCGCGGCCGGTCTGCTGGGTGACCCAGCGGCCGAGGTGCTGATCGGGAGCGAAGATGATCTTCCGGTCCTTCGGGATCTTCGAGACGATCTTCACCGCGTTCGAGCTGGTGACGATCACGTCGCTCATCGCTTTCACCGCGGCCGACGAGTTCACGTAGGTGGCGACGAAGTGATCGGGGTGCTTCTCCTTGAACGCCTTGAACCGATCGGGCGGGCAGCGATCCGACAGCGAGCAGCCGGCGTCGAGATCGGGCAGCAGCACGAGCTTGTTCGGGTTCAGGATCTTCGCGGTCTCGGCCATGAAGTGCACGCCGCAGAACACGATCGTGTCGGCGGTGGTCTTCTCGGCCTGCTGCGCGAGAGCGAGGGAATCGCCGACGAAGTCCGCGACGTCCTGAATCTCACTCTCCTGGTAGTAGTGCGCCAGGATGACGGCGTTGAGGTCCTTCTTCAGCTGGAGGATCTTTTGCTCGAGCTGCTCCATGGGGCTGAAGATGTAGCGCCCCCGGTCCTCAAATTCCATCCAGCAAGGCAGCGCGGAGCGCTTACGCTGACGCGCAGTGCCACGCTTCGAGCCGCTTCGCGACCCGCTGCACCGAGTTCCTCCCAGTCCTCCCAAACCGACCGGTATCGCGCGCGCTGGCGCGGGGAGGGTGCGTTTGCCCTTCGTCCGGCACGTCCCGCTGGCCGGCTGGGGACCGTTTCTCCGCTTCGGCGCGCGCACGGCCGAGGAGGAAGACCACCATCGGCTGCTCCATGTCCGCGCGCTGGTGCTCGAGGATCCGCGGGGCGAGCGAGTCGCGCTCTGTGCGATCGATCTGCACGGAGGCTCGCGCTACCTCACCGAGAAGGCCGCCTCGCTCGTCGCCGATGAGGGCTTTCACCCGGCGAATCTGTTCCTGAGTGGAACGCACAATCACGCGGGGCCCGGTGGGCTCTACGCCTCTCCGTATTACGACGCGTTCGCTGCCTCGACGGGCATCTTCAGCACGGGAACGTTGCGCGTGGGCTTCAATCAGACGCTCGCTGATGAATTGGCAACGCGCGTGGCGAAGGCGATTCGCGAAGCGGTGAAGGCGCTGCGCCCTGCGCGAATTGGATCGTCGCATACGGTGAAGCTGCAGAATTGGTCTCGGCAGCGCAGTCAGCCCGCGCTCGTCGCGAACTTTCCGGGCCTGAGCGATCAGGAGATCGTCGAGCAGTTCAGAGAGCTCAGCGGCGCCGACGACCTTCATCGTGCTGCCCTCGACGCCCGCGTGCAGACCATCGCGGCGTTCGAAGCGAACGATGGTCCGTTGATCGGCTCGTTCAGCACGTGGAGTGCGCACTGCGCGCTCCTGAGCCGCGAGCACGAGGTGCAGAGCGCTGACTACTTTGGCGAGGCCGCGACGAATGCGGAGAAGCTTCATCCGAACGCAGTGGTGGCAGTGGCCGCGGGATCGATCGGTGACTGCGATCCGCTTCCTCCGGGCATGAAGTTCGAAGAGCTGCTCGCGCTGCGCGCTCAGTTCGACTCGAACGAAGCGTTGGTGGAGCAGCAGGCTGCTGCGCTCACGAAGGGGCTGCTCGAGGCGATCGCCGACGCGAAGAGTCACCAGGCCGAGCTGCGTTCGCTCAGCGCGCGGCTGCTGGAAGAGAAGATCTCCGAGGCCGCGGTCGAAACGGGTCAGCTCCCCAAGACCCCGCAGATCGGAATTCCCACGCTCGCGGGATCCGAGCTCGGGACCGGCGACATCCGCGTGTTCTTCAAGGTGCACCTGCGCGAAGGAGTCCGGCAGCGCGTGCCTGATACGCAGGACTCGCACTGGTCACGCAGTCGGTCGAACAAGGACGATCGTCTCGCGAACTTCTGGGAGCGGAGCTTCGGCCGCTTCGCTGCGTGGCTCTCGTTCAGGAGCACGACTCCGTTCCTCAACGAGCAGCACACGAAGTTGCCGGTGCGCTACCTCGAGCTCGTGCTCGGCGATCGCACGCTGGGTGTTCTCGGTCTTCCCGGAGAACCCACCACGTGGCTCGCGTCACAGCTCGCGAAGCTGACCAAGGTGAGGACGCTCGTCACCGGAGTGACAGGTGAATACGCGGGCTACCTCACGACAGAAGCTGAGTACGCGGTGCAGCACTACGAGGGCGGCAGCACGATCTGGGGCCGCTACACCGAGCGTTGGCTGACCGCGCAGGTGAAGCGGCTGGTCGCAGGGGAGGGGACCGAGCGCAAACTCGACCCGCTCGAGTTCAAAGTGCTCCGCGAGAAGTGGAAGACGCGAATTCAGGGCGACAGCGGTGAGATGACGAAGCGGTAATCAACCCTCACCCCGACCCTCTCCCGAAGGGAGAGGGAGATACGTCACTCGTCGCCTTCGTCGACACTCAGCTGATAGCTGTCCTGGAAGTTCGCCTCGCGGTTCTTCGCGTCGCGCACCTCGAGCACGTAGAGCCCCGGCTCCGCGGTGTACTTCACGGTCTCGGGACGATCGCCCTTCGCAGAGTCACTGGTCTGCACGAGGGTCAGCTTCCCGTCCTCCTCCACGCGGTGCAGGTAGAGCCCCACGTCGACTTTGAGCACACCGATCACCGTCGCGCGAATCGCCGTCTTCACCGGCCGCGTCTTCAGATCGATCGCGAAGTAGTCGACGTCCTTCTTCGGATACACGGTGCCGCGAATCGGCTTCCCCAACTGCACCGGAGTCGCGGTCTGCCAGGTGTTGTTGCTCTCCTTCTCCTCGGTGCCGTCATCAGGAACGACGATCGCGTTGAGCCGGTACGACTGATCCGCGTTCTCGTCCTCGCGTACCCACTTGCCGTCGACCTTCTTCGTCGCGGCCTCGACGCGAATGAAGCACACGCCATCGCACGCCACGTTGTTGAGCTGCTCGGGCTCGCGGGCCACGCCTTCATTCGCCTTGAGCAGCACCTCGTCGGGCTTCCCTTCCACGGGCTTCACCACCGAGAGCACGAGGTCCACCTTGTCCACACCGGAGACCTGCAGCTTCGCGATCGACGGACCATCGGTGACGAGGCGGAACACATCGAGGTCACCCTTGGGGCTGATGAAGCCATCGCGGTAGCTGTTCGGCGGAAGATCCGTCGCGCGCAGCGCCTCATCATTCGGCTCGAACTCCGCGTTCCCCGAAGTGTCCTCGGGCGCGACGGTGAGCGTGTACGAGACCTCGGCGTTCGAGCCCTTCTTCGCGTCCTTTCCCGCGCCGATCGCCGCGCTGCGCACCGCGACGTAGATCACGCGATCCGCCGCGCGCACGCCCACGTTGCGCAAGGAGAGCGGTCCGTTCTCCTTCGACTTCGCGTTGAACAGCACCGCCTCGGCCTCGGTGAGGATCTGCAGATCCATCATCACGCCCTCGACCGCGCTCACATCGACACGCAGCGCGAGGCGCTTTTCCGCCAGCGCGCTTCCCGCATCAGCAACGCCTGCGTCCTCACCCGCGTCGGACTCCTCCAATGCAGGCGGCGTGCTCTCATCGACCGGCAACTCGTACCGATACCAATCGACGTCGTTGCCGTGCCCGATCGTCCCGCTGATCGCCTGACCGAGCGCCACCGGCGTCGCATCGACCTTCCGCTCGTTGGGCTCGAGCTCGTACCCCGGCAACCGCTCGCTGAACTTCACGTTCACCACGTACGCCCCGCCCACGCCCTTCTTGAGGGACACCACGCGCACGAAGGCCTTCGAGGACACGTCGAGATTCGGCAGACGCTCCGAAGCGCCCACGCCGCCCTGGTTCACCGTCGCCAGCACCGAGCCCGTCTCGTCCACCACCTCGAGGCTGATGTCCGCTCCGTTCGGGCACGTGGCCTGGAAATCCACGGTGCGAGGCAGCGCGGTCTTCAGCACGTACCAATCGACGTCAGGCTTCGCCGGATCAGCGCCGAGGTTCGCCTCGACCATCGACGTACGCTCGAGCGCGAGGCCCTGCGACGCGTTGTCGTTGGGCTCTTTCTCGGTGAGCACCGGCGGACCTGCGTCGACGCCCGCGTCGGGCACTTCTTTCTCGCCGCACATCGAGCAGGCGGGGAGCGCCAACGCGGCGAAGATCGCGAGGAGTGAGCGAGAATTCATGAGGGGCGTCATGCCACGCGGAAGGAACACCGCAAGGATCGAAATGTTCCGGCGTGGCTGTGATGGGGCATAGTCGGTCTCATGTCGAACCTGAGACTCGCGGTGCTCGTTGTCATCGGAGCGTCTGCTCCCGTGTTCGCCGGCAGCAACTCTGGAAGCATTGGCTACGCGCAGGCGACGAACTACTTCAAGAAGGACTCGCGCCCGACGCTGTACCAGCCGCTCAACTTGCTCGACGCGCGCGACGCCACCGCGTGGTGCAGCGCGACCTCGGATCCGCTCAACGAGCAGCTCTCCTTCGGCTTCAACGGCCCGGTGCGCGTCGAGGAGCTTCGCATCAACTCCGGCAACAACTTCGACGCGAACACCTGGAACGACTACTCGCGCGCGCGGAAGCTCGTGATCAAGAGCGGCAAGCAGTCGCAGACCGTCACCATCGAAGACGTGCGCGGTCCGCAGAGCGTGCCGCTGAACCCACCGATGCTCGGCAGCCGCTTCACCGTCGAGATCCTCGATCACTACCCCGCGGAAGATCCCGACGCGTCGGTGTGCCTCACGGACATCGTGTTCGTCTCAGAGGGCAAGCCGCTCAACGGCCCGTGGCTCACCACCAAGCTCAAGTACGACAAGGCCACCGCGATCGTGATGGGCTCCTGGTACGCGGGCTTCGCGGGCACGCCGGACCGGTTCCTCTCCTTCAACTTCGACGGCACCTTCCGGTACAGCTACGAGCCCTTCGACACCACTCGCAACAAGGAGAAGGTGATCAGCGGCACGTACGACGTCTCGAGCTCGAAGATCGTCTTCGAGATCGGCGGCAAGAAGCACGGCGTGAAGTACAGCCGCGATCCCGGGAAGAAGGGCGGCTACGTGCTCACCTTCGACGGCGAGCTCCCTGAAGATCTGAAGGGTGATTGGCGCAGCCAGCCGTAACCAGCTGCGCCCAGCTTGAGCTGTTCTCTGGGCTCCCGCTTACGCGTGCGCTGGGTTTCTGACGCACGCTTACGCGTGCGCTGGGTTTCTGACGCACGCTTACGCGTGCGCAGCGGCCTTCTTCTTTCCGCGCGAGGAGAACCGGGTGAAGAACCCGATGATGTCCTTCTTCGCGGACGCGTAGTCAGCCGCCTCGGCGAACTCCGCCTCGAGGAAGATGCCCCCGCAGGACTCGCAGGTGTCGTAGCTGAGCGGGTTCGACTTCTCTCCACCCATCACCCGAACGAGGTCCACGAGGCAGTCTGGGCATTGGCCGCACATCGCCTCGGGGTCCACCTTCCCGCCGATGCTCTCGAGGCCGGGGAGGCCATGGTGCAGCAACATGCGGTTGAGATCTGAGACGTCGACCCAAAGGCCGCCGCACTCACTGCACTTGCGGAACGTCTGATCCTCACCTTGAAGGTCGGTCATGTCGACGCCGCAGCTCGGGCACATCATTTTAGTATTCAGCTCCTGTAGGGGTGGAGAGCGAAGCGTAGCGAGCGAGGATCGCCCAACGCAAGGAGCGTCGCTCGTCATTCGTCCAGCTGACCGATAGGGGTACGGATGTCCCCGGTGTCAACGCTCTTTCACTCGACGAATGTCGGCGCCGAGTCCACGGAGTTTTTTCTCGAGCCGCTCGTAGCCGCGATCGAGGTGGTAGACGCGGCCCACGGTCGTTTTTCCCTCGGCGCTCAGGCCCGCGAGCACGAGCGATGCCGACGCGCGGAGATCGGTCGCCATCACCGGAGCCCCTGAAAGTCGGGAGGTCCCGCGCACGACGGCCGTGTGACCGTCGACGGTGATGTCCGCCCCCATGCGGCGCAGCTCGGCGACGTGCATGAAGCGATTCTCGAAGATGTTCTCGGTGATCACCGAGGTGCCGTTCGCCGTGCAGAGCAGCGCCATCAGCTGCGCCTGCATGTCGGTGGGGAAGCCCGGGTGCTCGCGGGTCTTGATGTCGACCCCGCGCACGCGCTCCTTCGCCACGCAGCGCACGCCGTCACCTTCCACGGTGATGTGACAGCCGGCCTCGCGAAGTTTCTGGATCACCGGCTCGAGGTGCTCCGGCGCGCAGCGCTTCACCAGCACGTCGCCACCGGTGATCGCCGCGGCCACGAGCAGCGTTCCCGCTTCGATCCGATCGGGAATGATCGCGTGGTCCACCGGCTTCAAGTCGTCCACGCCGTCGACGGTGATGATGTCTCCGCCAGCGCCCGTGATCTGCGCGCCCATCTTGTTGAGCACGCGGGCGAGCTCTTCGATCTCAGGCTCACGCGCGGCGTTCTCGATGATGGTGCGGCCCTTCGCGAGCACGGCCGCCATCAAGACGTTCTCGGTACCGGTGACGGTGATCAAATCGAACGTGACCGTGCCGCCCTTGAGCCGCTTCGAGCGCGCCTCGACGTAGCCTTCCTGGAGATCGATCTCCGCGCCGAGCGCAGCCAGTCCCTTCAGGTGCTGATCGATGGGCCGCGCGCCGATCGCGCAGCCACCCGGCATCGACACCCGCGCACGGCCGTAGCGGGCGAGCAGGGGACCGAGCACCAGCACTGACGCGCGCATGGTCTTCACCAGCTCGTACGGCGCTTCAGGCGTGACGCCCTTGGCGGGCACCTTGATGGTGACGATGTCGCTCTTCTTGCCGGTCAGCCGCTGAGACTCGCAGCCCATGGTGTCGAGCACCTGGAGCATCGTCTTCATGTCGGCGAGCTCGGGCACGTTGCGGAAGGTGTGCTCTCCGTGCGCGAGCAGGCAGCTCGCGAGGATCGGCAGGCCCGCGTTCTTCGCGCCCGACGCGTACGTCTCGCCCTTCAGCGGACCGTTGCCCTTGACCAGAATCGAATCCATCCGTCGTTACTCCGTTTCCTTGGTCGCTTCGGCTGCTTTGCGGCCGAGCACGAGGCGATCGTGCCGAGCGAGATCCTTCTCCACCTTCACGTCGAGGTAGCCCGCCCGCACCATCAACTCCTTCACCACGTTCCCCTCGGTCTCGCCGATCTCCAGTGCAAGCAGTCCGCCGCTCTTGAGGCGCGGTAACGCGTCGGTGATGACCCGCGCGATCACCGTCACGCCTTCGGGGCCGCCATCGAGCGCGACGCGCGGCTCCTTCTGCACTTCCTTCTGCAAGGTCGCGAGTTCTCCCGTCTTCACGTACGGCGGGTTGGAGACGATCACGTCGAACATCGCGCCCGCGGGCACCGGAGCAAACAAGTCACCCTCGAAGAACGTCACCCGTCCATCGACCTGCATCGACTCAGCGTTCTTCTTCGCGACCTCCAGCGCGCTCGCCATGAGGTCGGTCGCCCACACCGAGGCCTGTGGCCGTTCGGCCGCGATGGTGATGGCGATGCAGCCACTGCCCGTGCAGAGGTCGAGCACACGCGAGGGCTCTTCCTTCTTCACGTCGCGCAGCACGGCTTCCACCAGCAGCTCGGTCTCACTGCGCGGAATGAGCACGCGCGCGTCGACTGAGAACTTTCGTCCGTAGAAGTCTTTCGAGCCGACCAGGTACTGCGTGGGTTCTCCCGAGAGCCGCCGCTGAATGAGACCGCGGTAGGTGGCGAGCTCGTCCTTCGAGAGGGGACGATCGAGATCCATGTACAGCTTCACTCGCGCCAGAGAGAGCACGTAGCCCAACAGGATCTCTGAGGTCAGCCGCGGATCGTCGACGTCCTGCTTGTC
The DNA here is from genome assembly GCA_966211295.1 of uncultured Myxococcales bacterium. GTDB lineage: Bacteria > Myxococcota > Myxococcia > Myxococcales > Myxococcaceae > Archangium_A. The sequence goes on from CBIHPJ010000032.1 coordinate 21,692, forward strand.
GAAGTGACCGCGCGTCCAATCGAGCACGCGGCGAATCGTCCAGGGTTGCTCTGATCCCTGAGTAGTCAACGGGGCGCCTCTTCCTGCTGCTTGAGCGCCTCGGCACGGAAGAACGTGCGCAGCGCCGAGAGCACGTCATCGAGCTCGCCCACCATCACCGCCGGCAGGTTGTGGCGCGTGAAGCCGATGCGGTGATCGGTCAGTCGATCTTGAGGGAAGTTGTACGTGCGGATCTTCTCGCTGCGATCGCCGCTGCCCACGTGGCCCTTGCGGAGCGCGTCGCGTTCGCTGCGGATCTTCTCCTGCTCCGCCTCGTAGAGGCGCGCGCGCAGCATCTTCATCGCCATCACGCGGTTCTTCAGCTGGCTCTTCTCCTGCTGGCACTTCACGACGATGCCGGTCGGCTTGTGAATGAGCCGCACCGCGGAGTCGGTGGTGTTGACGCTCTGGCCACCCGCGCCCGTGGACCGCATCACCTGCAGCTCGATGTCGGCCGGGTTGATCTGCACGTCGGCCTCTTCGGCTTCGGGCATCACGGCCACGGTGATCGTCGAGGTGTGAATGCGCCCTTGAGTCTCAGTGGCGGGGACGCGCTGCACGCGGTGCACGCCCGATTCCCACTTCATCGACGAGTACACCGCGTCGCCCGAGAGGGTGATCGTCGCGTCCTTGATGCCGCCCTGGTTGCCGCCGCTCACGTCGACGATGTCCGCCTGCCAGCCGCGCTTCTGCGCGTAGCGGAGGTACATCTGCATCACCTCTTCGGCGAAGAGTGACGCTTCGTCACCGCCCGCGGCCGCGCGGAGCTCGATGATGACGTTCTTGTCGTCGTTCGGATCCTTCGGGAGCAGGAGGAGCTTGAGCTCTTCCTCCATCTCGGCGCGGCGGGCCTTCAGCGCGGGCAGCTCTTCGCGCGCCATCGCCTTCAGCTCCGCGTCGCCAGTCTCGAGAAGCTCTTCGTTGCCTTGGAGGTCGGCGATCAGCTTCTTGTAAGTGCGGTAGGTCTCGACCAGCTTCTCGATCGATGCCCGCTCCCTCGAGAGCGCGCGCAGCCTGGTCGAATCGGCGATCACGGCCGGGTTGCTGAGGTCGGCAGTGAGCCGCTCGAAGCGCTGTTCGACGTCGTCGAGCTTCTGGTTCAAGGCGCGGGCGATGTACGCGCGCTCTCAGCTCCGAGCAACGGATTCATTGCCGCTGGTGCGCTGGTCAGGTAGTCAGCGCTTCACACTACGCAGTACCACGGAGAAATCTCATGCCGGCAGTCAAGTCGAACCGGAGCAAGAAGAAGCTGAAGAACCGCGCGAAGGTGAAGAAGGGCGTGCTCAAGCGCCGCCGCGTGCGCGCGCGCAAGGCGAAGGGCAAGTACTAAGCCTTCCTCTCGCTGTCGAAAGAGACAGAGCTTTCGAGCCGGCATCTGGACGCGAGTCGTCTGGGGCCGGCTCGACGCGTTTCTCCCTCTCCCTGCGGAGCGGGGAGAGGGGCAGGGGAGAGGGTGCGCCGGGATAA
>CBIHPJ010000033.1:0-23038 GCA_966211295.1 uncultured Myxococcales bacterium
GTCGTTGTTCACCGCCGTCGCTGACGACAGCGTCACCACGCGTGCCGCGCTGCCGTTCACCGTCAACTACTTCGGCGACGCGATGACGCACTTCAGCGTCTCGTCGAACGGCTTCGTGGGCTTCTTCACCTCTGATACGGGAACCATCACGTCGAACGCGACGAACTCGACCACTGTGCCCAGCACCTCAACCCCGAACGGGTACCTCGCGCCGTTCTGGGATGACCTGGACAACATGACGGCGCGTTCGCTCGTGACCGGCACCGCCCCCAACCGCACGTTCACCATCGAGTGGAGCGGCCGCGTGAAGTCGGTCACCGCCTCGACGGTGCAGTTCCAGCTGCAGCTCGGCGAAGGTGGCAGCATTCAGTACCACTACTGCGCCGGCACGCCGGGCACGGGGACCACTGGCCCTGCGCGCATCTCCGGCAGCAGCGCCACCATCGCGGCTGAGAACTCGGTCGGCAACCTCGGCACCGCCGTGTACGCGGGCTCGAGCACGACGGTCACCGGTCCCATCACCTGGGGCACCACCGCCTACTCGTGGACGCTGCCTGGTCCGGTCTGCGGGGACGGCCAGATTCAGGGCGCCGAGACGTGCGATGACGGTCAGCCCCCGGCGTCCGGCAACGGCTGCTCGGCCGCCTGCCTCATCGAGACCGGCTTCTACTGCAACGGATCGCCGAGTGTGTGCGCGGCCCTCCCCACCATCTCGACGATTCCGCAGGCGTGCTCGACGCTGGCCTCTCCCACCGTCGTGCTGTCTTCCTCGACGTCGCCCGTCATCAGCGATGACTCGGTGACCTCGCCGGCAGCGCTGCCCTTCAACGTCGGCTTCTTCGGCACCCAGATGACGCACTTCACCGTGTCCACCAACGGCCTCTTGCAACTCTGGCCTTCGGCGACCGCGACCGGTTCGGGCGAGTATTCCAACGTCGCTATTGCGAGCACGTCGACGCCGAACTCGTTGGTGGCCGCGTTCTGGGATGACCTCAACTCGCGCACGGGAGCGGAGGTCCGGTACGCCGTGGAAGGTTCGGCGCCCAACCGCACGTTCGTGGTCGAGTGGTTCGACCTGACTGCACGCGAGACCAGCCAGCACATCACCTTCCAGGCGAAGGTGTTCGAGAGCTCCAACGTCATCGAGTTCCACTACTGCACGCTCAACGTGGGGAGCTCTATGGGCACCGACGCGAGCCGAGTATTCGGCGACTCGGCGACCATCGGCCTCGAGTCGCCCGACGGCCGCGCCGGTAAGCAGCAGAGCTTCAACGTGACGAACGCGATCAGCACGATGAACGCGTTCCGCTTCACGCCGTAAGCGCGGGCGAACGCTGTTGAACAGGGCCGGTCACCTCTCGTGGGTGGCCGGCCTTTTTTCTTAGGGCTCCAACCAGGCTTCGCAGCCGAGCTCCCCAGGTGGCCATTGGCTGACGCCTCGCGATGGGCTACCGCCTCGTCATGAGCCTCGTTGCACTTGCCGCGCTCTCTCTCGTCGTCACCGCTCCTCCCGAAGCGTTCCTTCGTCTTCGCGCGGTGGGCGACGTGATGATGGGCACCTCGGTGCCTGAGGGAAAGTTGCCGCCGGACGACGGCGCGCACCTGTTCGACGGAGTGGCTTCGCTCTTGAGCGACGCGGATCTCACCTTCGCGAACATGGAAGGCCCGCTGTGTGACACGGGCACCTCGGCGAAGTGCAAGAAGGGCGGCAACTGCTTCGCCTTCCGCACGCCGACCTCGTACGCGAAGTACCTCGAGGCGGTGGGCATCGATCTCGCCTCGACCGCGAACAATCACGCGGGTGACTTCGGAGAGGCGTGCCGCCGTGAGACCGAAGCGGCGCTCGATGCGCGGAAGATCGCGTGGTCGGGGCCGCGGGGCGCGATCGGGCGCGCGACGTTCAAGGGGAAGAAGATCGCGCTGATCGGCTTCCACACCTCGGCTTCCTGCAACGACGTGAACGATCTGCCGACGGCGAAGAAGTTGGTGGAGTCGGTGCGCGGTGACAGCGACTTCGTGATCGTGAGCTTCCACGGCGGCGCCGAGGGCACCAACGCCACGCACGTGAAGGATGGGAAGGAGAAGTACCTCGGTGAGAATCGAGGTGACTTGAAGGCCTTCACCCACGGAGTGATCGACGCGGGCGCGGACCTGGTGATCGGCCACGGACCGCACGTGGTGCGCGGCATGGAGATCTACAAGGAGCGGCTCATCGCGTACTCGCTGGGCAACTTCGCCACCTACGGGCGCTTCGATCTCTCGGGCTCGCTTGGGTACACGGTGATGCTCGAGGTGTCGCTGAGCGCGGATGGCCGCTTCGCGGGCGGCAAGCTGATTCCCACGAAGCAGGAAGGGAAGGGCGTGCCGATGCCCGACGAAACCGGGCGCGGCGCGAAGTTGGTGCGTACATTGACCCAGCAGGACTTCCCGAAGACCGGCGTACGCATCGACGAGAACACCTTCGAACTGAGCGGACCTTAAGAAGTGACTCCTGCATCGCGCATCGCTGGAGCGAGCTGCGGCAATCACCCCGGCCTGGCCGCGGTGGAGATCTGCACGCGCTGCGGCACCTTCCTCTGCGGGGACTGCGTCGAGTACTTCAAGGAAGAGACGCCTTCGTGCGCGAACTGTCTGCCGCTCATGAAGGGCGGCCCCGCGTCGGTGCGCGCGAAGATCTCTCCGCTCTTCACCACGCTGGGTCTCATCTCTCTCTTCGCGGGCTTCCTCGTGCGCGGTCGACCGGGCCTCGCGATCTGGGCGCTCGGATTTCTGATCGGCTTCTCCGGTCTCGCGTTTGGCGTGCAGGAGCTCCGGCTCATCAAGGCGAATCAGGCGGGATCGCGCGGAAGAAACTGGGCGCGCGTGGGCCTGGTGATCGGCGCGCTCTTCGCACTCGGCTTCGGCGCGCTCGCGGCGAGCTTCGCGCTGTTCACCTGGCGGGGCGCCGGGACTCCGGGCTGAGTCATGAACCAGACCGAGATCGAGCGCTACGCGGCGACCTTGTCTTCCCTCGAGTCGGCCGAGGGCGATGATCGCGAAGAGACGCAGCTGCTGCGGTCGATGGGCGAGGACGCGAAGAAGTACCTCGCTGCGATGCCCTGGTGCCGGCGCATTCGCGAAGGCTATTTCGGTGACGGCGTCGGCGGAGTCGTGGCCGTGTTCCTCTTTCGAATCGAACCCCTGTCAGACGCCGACGAGTGGGTCTGGGTGGTGAACGGCGATCTGCCCGACGCCTACTTCGTGATCGATCGCTCACCGACGGCCAGTGACGCGCTCGAGACGTACTGCGAACTGATGTCGGAGTGGGTTGAGGCGGTGCGGAGTGGAAGCTCGCTGAAGAACGTGTTTCCCGTCGACGCACCCGCGACGAAAGAAGCCGCGAAGTCGCTCGAGAACATCATCGAGTTCATCCGGAGCGAGATCCTCGGCTGAGGTCAGGCACTACTTCGCGCGGCACGCCGGGCTGATCAGCTCGGGCCGGTACTCGAAGTGCATCGTGTCGTAGTGCTTCCAGCGGCCGCCCCAGATGAAGCCCTCGGCCTCGAACGCATCGACGATCTCCTGCGGCACCCGGTTCTTCCAGATCATCGGTTTGCCGCGATACGTCCACCGCCAGTAATCGCTGCGCTCGACGTTGATGTCGATCGCGATACCGAACGCGTGACCTGAGAGCCGCTTGCTGCGCTTGATGGTGCGCCAGATCCACGTGCCGCCGATCTCCTTGAGGTAGGGGAGCAGCTTCGGGTTCTCTTTCACCTGCGGCTCGAGACGCGCGACGACTCGCTGCAGCGCTTCGGCGGCGCGCTCGTGGAATGGGTAGCGAAGGCCGAAGAACTTCACCTTGGCCAGGCGCTCCTGCACTTCGTCTCGCTTGCCGCCGTAGGTGGCGAGGAAGAGCTGCTCCACGCGCGCGCGGCCAGGATCTTCGATGGGTCCTGCGTCAGTGGTGTCGATCGCCTTGATCGGACCCGTCACGTACGGAGGATCGAAGATGTCAGCGAGGTCGGGGATCTCTTCGGACTCCGGATCGTCGGGGTCGACGGTCGCTCCGGTTTCCCAGGGGAGGAAGGTGCCGTTCTCGAGCTGAATTCCCCAGCCGCCGTCGGCCTGCCACTTCACCGTGCCCGCGTACCAGGTCGGCAGGCATGCGAGCCCGATGGGCGGAAGTCCGCCGTCTGGGGCGCGTAGTCCGCCGTCAGCTTGGGTGAGGAGGGTAAGGGTGACCGCGAGAAGCACGTCGGATTGGTTTACCTCGTGACTGATCGAGTCGCGAGTTCGGTCGGGTAGGCCCCTCACCCCGACCCTCCCCCCGCTTGCGCAGGGAGAGGGAGAACTTCATTCGACGACGACCAGCGGGGCGCCGTTCTCCACCGTGGCGCCTTCCTTGGTGATCACCTCGGTCACCTTGCCGGCCTTCGGGCTCTTGAGCTCGTTCTCCATCTTCATCGCCTCGACCACCACGAGGCCCTGACCCTCGGTCACCTCGTCGCCCACCTTCACGAAGATCTTCACGATCTTCCCGGGCATCGGCGCCGTGATCGTCTGCCTCCCTTCGACCGAGAAGCTGGCGGTCGCCGCGCGCATGCGGATCTTCCGCTCATCGGCCACGTCGAAGCGCGTGAGCTGACCGCGCAACAGCACGCCGACCTCGTCGCCCTTCTCGTCGAACTCCACCGAGAACGACTGACCTTCCACGATCATCGAGACCGCGCCGTGCGGCAGCACGAGCGACTCGAGCTCGAAGCGGCGACCCTCCAGCGTCACGGCGTAGCGGCCACCACCGAGCGACTCCACGTCGAGCTCGGAGGCAGGCGCGTCCTTCAGGGCCAGGTTCTTCGCGAAGTATTTCGTCGAGCGCGCCATGACTTAGGCTCCCTTCTTCCAGCCGCCGATGCGACGGCCCGCGTTGCGCCACGCTGATCCCGAAGCGCCGCTGCTCTTCTGCGCGCCAGCGGCGGTCGCTGCCTGCTTCTCCGCCTTCTGATGCGCGCGCATCGCGGCGGCGATCATCGAGAAGCGCGTCAACGCCTCGTCCGGTTCTCCGAGCAGCTTCTGGTGCTCGCGACCGAGGAAGCCGGTGTCGTAGTCGCCCTTCACGAACTCGGGGTGACCCACGATCTGTTTGAGGTACCGCAGGTTGGTGGTGATGCCGGTGAGCACGTACTCGTCGAGCGCGCGCTTCATCTTGAGGATCGCCTCCATGCGCGAGGGCGCCCACACGCTCAGCTTCGAGATCATCGGATCGTAGAAGTTCGGCACCCGGTACCCCGCGTACACCGCGGAGTCATCGCGCACGCCCGGTCCACTCGGCACGCGCACGTAGTTGATGAGGCCAGGCGACGGCATGAAGTTCGTCGCCGGATCTTCCGCGTACACGCGCACTTCGATCGAGTGGCCGCGCGGCGCGATCGGCTTCAAGATCGGCAGCACTCCGCCCTGCGCCACGTGCAGCTGCCACGCGACGAGATCGATGCCCGTCACCCACTCGGTCACCGGGTGCTCGACCTGGAGCCGCGTGTTCATCTCGAGGAAGTAGAAGTTCCGCTTCGAGTCGACGAGGAATTCGATGGTGCCCGCGCCGACGTAGTTCACCGCCTTGGCGGCCTTCACCGCGACCTCGCCCATCGCCGCGCGCATCTCGGGGGTGATGATCGGCGACGGAGTCTCCTCGACCACCTTCTGATTACGCCGCTGCGCCGAGCATTCGCGCTCGTTCAGGTGGATCACGTTGCCGTGCGTGTCTCCGAAGACCTGGATCTCGATGTGGTGCGGCTGATCGAGGAACTTCTCCATGTAGACCGAGTCGTTGCCGAACGCAGACATCGCCTCGCTGCGCGCGGTGCGCCAGGCGCTCTCGAGATCCTCCATCTTGTCGACGCGGCGCATGCCCTTGCCGCCACCGCCGCCCGCGGCCTTGAGCATCACGGGGAAGCCGATCTTCGCGGCGAAGGTCTTCGCTTCCTCCACGTTCGCGAAGGGCGCGGTGGTGCCGGGGACCACGGGCACGCCGGCCTTCATCATGTTCGAGCGCGCCGTGGTCTTCTCGCCCATCGCATCCATCGCGCTCGCGGGAGGACCGATGAAGGTCACTCCGGCCTTCTCACACGCCCGCACGAACTTCGCGTTCTCGGAGAGGAAGCCGTAGCCGGGATGAATCGCATCGGCGCCCGACTTGCGAGCCGCCTCGAGGATGTTGTCGATGACGAGGTAGCTCTCACGCGAAGCAGCGGGGCCCACGCAGTACGCCTCGTCGGCGAAGCGGGTGTGGAGCGCCGAGCGATCGGCCTCGGAGTAGACCGCCACCGTCGCGATGCCGAGCTCTTTGCAGGTGCGCATCACGCGGATGGCGATTTCACCGCGGTTGGCGACCAGGACTTTCTTGATGCGTGCCATGGCCGGGCTGTCTATTCCTAGCCGCCCATGACGGATAGGACCTTCGACATCGCGTTGTTTGGCGCTACGGGTTTCACCGGCCGTCTCGTGGCGGAGTACCTGGCAAGCCACGCCCCTGCTGACGTGAAGATCGCGCTCGCTGGACGCAATATCCAGAAGCTGGAGGAGATCCGCTCCCGCCTCCCGGCTCGCGCGCACGCCTGGCCGCTGGTGAAAGCCGACGCTGCGGATCCCGCCTCGCTCAAGACGCTCGCGGAAGACAGCACGGTGGTCTGCACCACCGTCGGCCCCTACGCCAAGTACGGCTTGCCCCTCGTCGAGGCCTGCGCGGCAGCAGGCACGCACTACTGCGATCTCACCGGTGAGCCGCAGTTCATGCGCGACTCGATCGATCGTCATAACGAGACCGCGAAGGCGAGCGGCGCGCGCATCGTGCACACGTGCGGCTTCGATTCGATTCCTTCCGATCTCGGCGTGCAGTTCCTCCACGAGACGTTGGGCAAGCTCACGCGCGCGACGTACGTGGTGGAGATCCTCAAGGGCGGCATCAGCGGCGGCACCATCGCCTCGGGACTCAACGGCCTCGATGAAGCGAAGAAGGACAAGTCGAAGCGCCGCGTGCTCGTCGATCCGTACGCGCTCTCCCCGAATCGCTCCGAAGAACCTCAGCTCGGCGATGAGCGGGATCTCGGCACCTTCAAGTACGACGACTTCGTAGGGCAGTGGATCGCGCCGTTCATCATGGCCTCGGTGAACACGCGCGTGGTGCGTCGCACGAATGCGCTGCTCGGGTTTCCGTACGGGAAGAAGCTGCGCTACTCCGAGGTGAGCGGCATGAAGCGCGGCCTGCGTGGCGCGATTCGCGCTGCGGGTTTCACCGCGGGCATGGGCCTCTTCGCGAGCAGCCTGATGTTCGGTCCCACGCGCAAGCTGGTGGAGTCGCGCCTGCCCAAGCCCGGTGAGGGTCCGAGCGAGCAGGCCCGCGAGAACGGTTTCCTGCGCGTGCGCATCGTCGGCGAATCGGAGAGCGGCCAGAAGAAGACGGCGCTCATCGAGGGGAAGGGCGACCCTGGCTACAAGCTCACGTCGCTGTTGCTCGGCGAGTCAGCGCTCTGTCTCGCACGCGATGAAGCGAAGTTGCCTGAGACGTCGGGAGTGCTCACTCCGGCGACCGCGATGGGCAAGGTGCTGCGCGATCGGCTCGTCGCCGCCGGCATGGTCTTCAAGATCGAGTGACCTCGCAGGTGCAGGCGAATCGGCCACACACCCCGCACGCGAAGTCGTGGTCGCTGCGGTACCGCCACTTCGTCTCTCCGTAGAGCGCGGCGAGCCCGCAGACGCGGCAGCGTTGAAAGAGGTAGTTGCCGAGTCGGAGCTCGTCTTCGAGTTGGTCGTGTTTGCAGCCGCCGTAGCTGAAGCGGTTGGCGATCACCTTGAACTTGAGGCCGTAGCAGTTGCTGCAGTGCTGCCGAGGGTTGCACCACTCTTCGCGGTAGCCGCCGAAGTCATCAGGCTCCAGGTGGGTGCTGGTGCCGTCGCAATCGCTGCAAACCTCTTCGCCCTTCTCATCGCAGCTCGTGCACGGCTCGGAAAGCGCGAGGTCGAGCGGAACGGTGCGAGTGCCGTCGGTCACCTTCGCGCGGGGGAACCGTGCATCGACGGTCCGCGGTGCGGGTCCACGCTGATCCGGCAAGTCCGTGAAGGTCCACCTGACGCCCGCCTTCTCGACCGAGCTGAGCTCGGGAGGCGTCTCCACTCCGCGCAGGCGAAGGACTTCAGCTTCGCAGGCCGCAGCGGCCAGGAATCCGTTTGCATGGAGCGTCTTCGCCCACGTGAGCCGCGCGTTCGCATCCTCAGGCCGCGCGCGTGCTTCTCGTTCGGCGGCATCGAGCGCTCCAGTGACTTCGGTGGGGAGCGGCGCGTTGAGCGGGCGCGCTCCACGCTCGAGGAGCAGGTCGACCAGCGCCTGATTCCCACTGGCCGTCGCGCGAGCGAGCGGCGAAGTGCGCCCGGTGAGGTTCGGATCCGCTCCGCGATCGAGGAGCGTCATCGCGCTCTTCACGTCTCCATGGGAGCAGACCTCGATCAAGATCGTGGTGTCCGCGTACGGACCTTTCTCGCGCGTGTTGGCGTCGATTCCTCCCTGCACGAGCGCGGCGAGGAGCTGGCCTGCGTTGTCGCTGAGGCGCGCCGACGACAGGACTTCCTTGTCGTTGGGAGCAGCGCCTCGCTGCAGCAGAAGCTCGACGATCTGAACGTTCCCGGTACGGAGCGCGTCGGGGAGGTGGCCCTTCTCGCCGTTGCGCACCGGAGCTCCAGCGTCGAGCAGGTATTTCACCGCCTCGACGTCGGCCTTCTCCCTCGCGTGCGCGGGGTGCAGGAGCAGGTAGTAGCCGAGCAGGTCGAGCCCGTTTGCATTGCGAAAGCGAACGTCGGCTCCGAACTGGTGCAGGAGCCTGATCATCGGCAGCCCCTCGCTCAGCCCCATGAAGAGTGGCGTCCTTCCGTCGGCGTGCGTGGTCGCTTTGGCGCCTTCCTCGAGGAGGAAGCGAGTGACCGCGAGGTGTCCACGGACCACCGCGCTGATCAGCGCATCGTTCATCGAGGCACGCTCCGCCTTGATCAGCTCACGCACGCGATCGAGATCGCCGTCGGCGGCGGCTTTGACGAGCACGTCCTGCGAATTAGCAGGTCGTCAGCGATTCTGATCGTCGGCGAGCATGCTCGAACGCCCGGTCTCGCCGCTTCCGCCGAGCTGCGCCCACGCAGCCTCTGCCGCCTGACGCGCCTGTTCCGAGTTTTCGAGCCGCGCCTGGTACGACGACGACACGAAGCGCCACGCCGCGTTCTCCTGCATGGGGTTGCGCTGCAGCGACTCGTGAATCTCGCTGGCGACGTGCGCGGGGAGAAGATCGGGCGTCGCCGAGATTCCCGTGGCCGCCTTGAAGATCAGCCGGCGCGCGAGGGCGGATCGATTGGGCCGACCCGCGAAGAACGTGAGCACCACCCACGCCGCGATGGCTCCACCGGCGAGCACGAAGTCGCTCACCTCTCTGCGGTAGCTCGGAGTGACCAGCGCCATGATCCCGCCGATCACCGCGGCGATGAACGCGCCCCAGCGGAGGTACGCGAGGGCCACGCTCTTGCCGTTGAGCGGAATCGGAAATCCGTCGACGCCGTTCCCGTGGTCGCGGAGCACGAAGTACGACTCCATCGGGATCAGCGGGACGCCGATCATGAAGAACTTGGTCTGAATGCTCTCGTCGCCGACCTGATCGACGGTGCCCGTGAAGACCGTCCCGATTCGAATTCCCATGGCCGCGTGACACTGGGCTCACGCTCGGTGTGCAGGAGGATTTTTCCGTTCGCGAAGTACCCATCCAGAGACACGCAGACGACTAACGATCAGTCATGAATCGTTTCAGCTACTTCGTCCTCGCCCTCGGCGCGCTGGCCTGCACTCCGCCGCCGGATGTCACCGTTCCTTCCGCTCCGTTCGGTCTTCAGATCCCCTCGGGATCGAACGGCTCGAATCGCGTCATTCAAGTGCGAGGCTCGAGTGAGTCAGACGTGACCGTGCAGCTGTTCGTCGACGGCGCGTGCGGCGGCGAGCCGGCTGTCAGCGGCGCCGCTGAGGCATTTCAGGGCGGCGGACTCACCGTCACGGTGTCAGCGAATCAGGTGACTCAGCTCACTGCGCGCGCCGTGCGTGGAGATGCGGTGTCGCCATGTTCGTTGCCGGTCAGCTTCACGCACGATGACGTGGCGCCGAGTGCTCCGGTCCTGGTGAGCTCGATGGCCACTTCGACTGCACCGGCCCTGCGCGTGCGGGTCGATGGCACCACGGAAGCGGGCACGCAGGTCTTCGTGTTCGCGAATGCGAGCTGCACCACTGGCGATGAACGCGCAGCCGCGGTGACGTCGACCCAATTCACGGTGGAGCTGGGCGCGACTCCGAACGCCACCACTGAGTTCTCTGCGCTCGCGATCGACGCCGCGGGAAATCGCTCTGCGTGCTCGAGCTCGATTCGCTTCACGCACGACGGTCAGCCTCCGGCGGCTCCGATGCTGAACGCGCTTGGTGGTCCTTCGTCGAATGCGATGCCCACGCTCACCGGCACGGCCGAGGCGGGCTCGACACTGCGCTTCTTCTCCGACGCCGCGTGCACGGTCGCGTTGCCCGGAATTGCGACCGCGAACATGGCCGGCGCCTTCTCCGCGCAGCTCACGGTCCCGCGCAACACCAGCACCACCATCCGCGCCGCCGCGGTCGATGCTTCGCTCAACGTCTCGCCGTGTTCGAGCGGCGTGAGCTACGTGCACGACGACATCCCGCCTGCGTTGCCTGTGTTCGTTGCAAGCACGCCCACGTCGCCTTCGCGCACCGCGATGAGCTTTCAGGTTCCGGTGACCGCTGAAGCGGGCGCTACCGTTGAGTTGTTCGCCGTTGCGGGATGCACCGGCACTCCGAGCTCGACCCAGCCCGCGCCCGCGACGTTCTCCGTCAACGTCACTGCGAATACCCGGCAGGTGCTCTCTGCGCGTGCGCGCGATGCCGCGGGCAACCTGTCGCAATGCGCGAGCGGCGCGGTCGAGCACGATGACGTCGCTCCGACGGTGGCGCTGTGGACGGGCAGCGTGCCCGCCTCGCCGACGAATCAGACGCCGAACTTCTCGCTGAGCGGCACGGGAGAAGCGGGCGCGACGGCCACCCTCTATCGCTCGGGGGACTGCACCACCTTCGCCACCACCGCGACGGTCTCGGGCACCGGCGGGTTCGTCTTCATGCGTTCGATCTCCAACAACACCACGCAGCCCTTCACCGTGACGCTCACGGACGCCGCCGGAAATGTCTCCGCGTGCTCCGCGCCGTTCGTGCTCACGCAGGACAACATCGCGCCCATCATGCCGGTGATCTGGGGAACGCTTCCGCCGTCGCCCTCTTCGAGCACGGAGCCGTTCCGCATCGCCGGAGTCGCCGAGGTCGGTTCAGACGTGCGTCTCTATTCTTCCTCGACTTGCTCGGGGCTTCCGAACAGCAGCACCACGGTGACCGAGCGCATCAACGGCAGCGCGAACCAGGGCCACTTCTCCGCCTCCACCACCCCGATGATCGGCGGCACGCTGCAGCTCTACGCGGTCGCGGTCGACGCGGCAGGGAACACGTCACCTTGCTCCACCACCTCCGCGAGCTACGCGCAGCGCGCGACGTCGGCGTGGAGTGAGGAAGCGACGGTGGGCACCGTGCAGCAGGCGGACGGTGGCGCCTTCATGCTCCCGAACGTGGTGCTCCTGCCCAACGGTGACTCGGTGGCGGTGTGGATTCGCAGCCAGTTGCTGACCAGCGGCGTCCAGACCAGCACGTTCTCCTCTGGAAGCTGGTCGACGCCCTCGGAGTTCGCGAGCACCGGCTCGCTGGTGCAGGCTCCCAACGTGGTGAGCGACGCCAGCGGCACCACCCTCGCTGCCTGGACGCAGAGCGACACCACCTGGGCCGCGCGGCGCGCGGGAGGCACCTGGGCCGCCGCGGAGAACATGGGCACCACGAGCTATGGCCGCACTCCGGCGGTGGCGCTCGATGGCTCAGGCAACGGCCTGTTCGCCTCGGAGCGCTTCGTCACCTCGACGGTGCGAATTCTCGCGCGCCGATCCACTGGAGCCGCGTGGGGACCGGAGTCGACGGTCAGCGACGCGAACTACAGCTCGTTCTCGCCGAGGACGGTGTTGGCTCCGAGCGGCCGGGCGGTGGTCGTCTACGCACGCACTCGCGGCAGTGGGCGCGCTCCCCCCGACGAGATCTTCTCGGTAACGGGTGAAGTTGCGACGGGGTGGGGGACTCCCGCGCAGCGCTCGGGCGCGATGATCTCGCGTGAAGACATCGCGCTCGACATGACCTCGAGCGGCGACGCGCTCGCGGCGTGGCTGCAGTATCCGACGTACCTCGCGCCGATGACGCCGATGGTCGCGCAGTCGACTGGCACCACGTGGACCTCCGCGAGCGCGCTCACCGCGACGACCACCAATCGTGCAGGCCTCGGCGCGCGCTCTCTCACCAATGGTGAGGCGATGGCCGCGTGGCTCACCTCGACGGGTGCGGTGACGGTGGCGCGACGTTCGACCGCGGGGGTGTGGGGCACCGGGACCGCGGTGCCGGGCGCGACGAACGCGTACGAACTCCGCCTCGCCGCGGAGCCGGGAGGCCGCGCTGCGCTGGTGTGGGCCACGGGCGACAGCAGCAATCCCGTCTCGAAACAGTTCTGGTTCAGCAGCCTGGTGAGCGGCGCGTGGACTGCGCCCCAACTGCTCGACGTCGGTTGCACTTCCAACGACAGAGCGGCGCTCACGATCGACGCGCAGGGTCGTATGGTTGCGGTGTGGACGCGCACCAACAACACCGACTCGCGCTTGATGGCTCGCCGGCTCGAATGAGAGGTCTCTCAGATGTCCGGCGATGACGTGTTGATCGTACGTCTCGACGACGGCAAGGGAATGCGGCGCGAGCTCGAGCTGCGCGGCATGAAGCTGATTCAACGCTCTTTGGTCGAGCGCGCCGAGCCCACGGAGTCCTCCACGCGTTTCGAGAACTCGAAAGAAGCGAAGGAGCAGTTTGAGTTCCTCCTCGGCCGCTACTCGAAGCAGGGCTTCAAGGAAGTGTCGCGCAGCAATGGGCCGGTCGCGCCGGTCGAGCCGGGAAGTGTCGCCTCCCATCCTGAATACGAAGCGGCGTGCCTCGCGTCTCCCGACGACGTGAAGCCGTGGCAGATCTACGCCGACTGGCTGCAGGAGCGCGGCGACGTGCGCGGTGAGCTCGCGGCGCTCTTCCTCGATGGGCAGGATGGCGAGGCGTGGTCGCGGCTCGAGGTGGAGCGCGATTCGATCCTCGGTCCGTACTCCGAGCGAGAGCTGGGCGACTTCGAGGTCAAGCACGGGTTCATCACCGGCGCGACGCTCAAGTGCGCTTCGTCCGACAGCGAGACGGATTTGCGTGTGCTCACCGAGACCTTTCTCGGCAAGCCCATCGCCCGCTTCGTGTCGGCGCTGAAGTTCGGCCTCGCCGACTTCGACCGCGCGAACGAGTGGACCGAAGTGGTGGAGGTGATCTGCAAGGCGGTGCAGGCGAAGCAGCTGCGCAGGCTCGAGTTCAGCGAGTTCGATCACCAGGACTGGGAACTCCCGGACATCGGCTACGGCGACTTCTCGCCGCTCTGGTCTTCGTTGCCCGCGCTCGAACACTTCAAGCTGCGGGCCGGTGGGGACGGCGGAGTGCTCGGTCGCATTCGGCACCCGAGGCTGAAGACGTTCATCCGCGAGGCGGACTCACTCACGAGCAAAGAGGTCGCCGAGATCCTGAATGCCAACTGTCCTGCGCTCGAGCGGCTCGAGCTCTGGACTGGCCACGACGCCGGCGCGACGGCGACCTCGGAGCAATTCGCAGAGGTGCTCGCTGGGAAGCGTTTCCCCAGGCTGACTCACCTCGGCGTGCGGCACAGCGAGCTCACTGTCGATCTCTCCCGGCAGCTCGCAAACTCCCAGCTGCTGCCCCGTCTGCGTTCGCTCGATCTCTCGAACGGCGTGCTGATGGATGAGCACGCCGATTTCCTCATTGGCCTCGCTCCGAAGTTCGCCCACCTGGAGCTCAACCTCTCGGCGAACTTCTTCTCCGAGCGGCTCGAGGAGGTGCGGAAGGCGCTGCCGCGCGCCGTACTCAAGGATCAGCGACAGGCACACGAGCGCTACCGCGAAGCTGGCGAGTGAAGGTCATTGCGGGGCGTGTTGCCGCGCCGGTGAAGGCGGCGTTCGAAGTGCCGCTGCCGCCCACACGCGTCAGCAATGTTCGCCTGTGAGAAGCTGCCGCGCATGAACGTCTTCAACATGCCGTCGGTCATCGCCAAGACGCTTTCGCAGGTCGCGGGTACCCTCGCGCAGAAGCTGAACCCGGGTCAGCAGGCCACGGAACTGGCGAAGTCGGTGCTGGGCCAGAAGGCTCACGACTTGAAGCTCGCCAATCACACCCCCATCGGCAAGGCGATGCGCGACGACGTCGGCGACCTGACGAACTGCGCGAACTTCGTCTCCGCCGTGCTGGTGACCGCCGGGCAGATTCCCGAATCGGCCGCGCACCCGCACGTCACCCATCTCGCGAACAACCTCGAGAAGGCCGGCTGGGTCGAGGTCGACGTCAAAGACGCGCAGCCGGGTGACGTCGTCGTGCTTCAGCACAACGGCAAAGATGCGCACGTCGAGCTCGCCACCGGCCACGACGCGAAGGGAACGTTGACGATGATCGGCTCGAACAACCAGAAGAGCCTGAACAACGCGCAGATGATCACCGAGAACAAGCTGACCAATTACTGGTCGGGCGTGAAGGTGCTCCACAACCCGAACGCGAAATCGAGCGGCGTCACCAGCAACGCGGCGGTGGGCAAGGCCGCGGCCGCGAGCACGGCGCCCGCGAAGACGGCTGACGCGGCGGTGGGTTCGGGGTTCGACGCCACGAAGAAGAAGGTGGTCTCGCTCGGGCGCACCCAGGCGCGTCCGGCGGTCGCGCGACGGCCAGCCCAGTCGCCCACGCCCGCCTCTGATCTCGAACAGGAGGTCGCGAAGCTGCGCGCCGGCGGCGGTGGACTCATGGGCGCGGTCGTGAAGTCGATTGGCAAGGCTGCGGCGGGAGCGGTCGCCGCTCCGAAGGCCGCTCAGGCCACGGCGCCGGCCGCGACCACGCCATCCCCCTCCGGGGATGCTTCGCGAGCAGCGGGTGGTCCCGCGCCGAAGCTCGCCGAGGCGACGGTGACCTCGAAGACCACGAAGGAGTTCGGCCCGACGCCGTGGGAGTTCAACAAGTGGATCCCCACCAACGGCGGCAAGGCCTCGGAGAAGTACAAGGATTGGCACGCCATGCGTGACGCGTCGGCGTCGCTGACCAAGGGCACGCACGAGCTGGAGAAGGCGACCAAGGCTCAGGCGGCGGCGCAGGCCGAGGTGAAGGCCGCCGGCACCGACCCGAAGAAGCAGAAGGCCGCACAGAGCCATCTCGAGACCGCGAACAAGGCCGTCGACAAAGCGCAGGCGCACCTCGCGACCGCGAAGGCCGCTGTCGAGTCCTCGAGCGCGACGTTCAAGAAGTACCTGCAGGGCGAGCTCCCGCACATTCAGGCGCGAGACCCCGAGGTGAAGACGCTCACCGCGAAGCAGCACGCCGCTGAGAAGGCGCTGGCCGCCGAGAACAAGAAGAAGACGCCCGACGCCGCGACGGTCAAGAAGCTGCAGGGTGAACTCGACGGCGCGAAGAAGGCCATCGACGCGCGCAAGGCCGCGGTGGCGAAGGAGATCTCCGACTACCAGCCGATTCAGGAGTTCGAGAAGACGACCTACGAGGTGAACCTCGGCGGGCAGAAGGTGACGCTCACCGACTCCGCACAGACCTACGCGACTGAAAATGGAAAAGGCCTGAGCGCGCACGCGAATGACGGCGGGCAGAAGGGCGTCGACGCAGCCGTCGACGCGACGAGCTTCAGCGCCGCTGACAAGACCATCATGAAGCAGATCTCCCGGCAGGAGGGCGTGTTCTCCACCACCGAGAGCTACGACCGCGGCGGCGTCACGTGGGGAATGCTCCAGTGGACCACGGGCCACGACGGCAAGGGCTCGGTCATCAAGGTGCTCGACAAGATCAAGGCCGACCACCCGGAGTCGTTCAAGAAGCTGTTCCAGGACTACGGCATCGACACCAGCAACGGCACCCTGACGGTGACCAAGCCCGATGGCACGAAGCTCACCGGCGCCGACGCGGTCGAAGCGGTGCGCACGGACCCCAAGCTCTCCGCGGCGTTCGCGGTCGCGGGCACGAATGCCGACGTGCAAACCACGCAGCTCGCGCTCGCGAAGTCGCAGAAGATCGACCACGACGGGCTCGACCGCACCGCGCACGTGAAGTCCGGCGGGAAGGAGTACAAATTCTCCGCGCGGCAGATCTTCACCTCGGCGTACGGCGCGGCGCTGGTGGCGAACGCGGGTGTGCACGCGGGCCCGGGCGCGGTGTCGGCCCGGCTCGAAGCGGGCCTCAAGAAGTTCATCGCCGACAACCCCGGCCTCGACCTCGCCCACCCGGAGAAGTGGGCCGCCCAGGCCGAGAAGGCGATGGCAAACGAGATGATCGCTGGCGATGGCGCGCGCGCGAAGGCGTATGCCGCCGCGGGTCTGAGCCAGTCGCCCGGCAGCTACGCGAACAGCTGAAGTCGTCAGCGTCGCGAGTGTTCGACGCCCAGCAGAATCGCCGCGCCGGTGAAGGCGAAGAAGTCGAGCGTCATCACGTAGGGGAATTGTTGGGTACGGAAGAGGTGTGCGAAGTCGCCCAGTCCGCCGAAGAAGAAGAGGGCGCCGAAGCAGACTCCGGCCACTCCGATCGCGCGGACCATCCACACGCTGGAGAGGACGCGGGTGATGAACGAGCCCTCGGCGTCGGATGCGCGTGGTGCGCGCCAGGGACGGAGCACGAAGTAGGGGAGAAGGACGAACGCTCCCAGCACGAAGCTCGCGAGGAGGAAGGGCCACTTCCACCACGGCGCGTCTCCACGGAGCGCGACCATCATCGCCAGCGGCCACACGCCCATGAGGTTGAAGAGGGCGAAGAGCGAGAGGTTCACGCCTTCGAGTTTTCCGCTGACGAGCTTGCCGATGAGCTCGGCGGTGTCGGGTGCGGAAGGCGGTGCGGTGAAGAGGGTGAGCGCGACGAGCACGCACCAGATGATCGCCGCCGCAATTCGAAACCTGCCTCCCTCTCCCCGCGGGGGAGAGGGTTGGGGAGAAGGCTGACCACTGGGAGTCATCGGTGCATGAACCCGAGCTTCCCGCGCATCAGCTTGCCGTCGAGCGTCACACCGTTCCCGGAACGAATCGTACCGATGCGGTGAAACGAGAATTTCGCCATCGCCGCTTCGAACTCGAGCGAATTGGGGACCGTGAGGAGCAACACGTAGTCCTCACCTCCGGTCAGTGCGTAACGAAGTGCCTTCGCTCGCGAGCCCGTGAACTCGAGCAGCGGTTCGGCCAGCGGAATTGCGGAAGAGTCGAGATCGGCGCCGACTCCCGACGCTTTGCAGACGTGACTGAGATCCTGCGCGAGTCCGTCAGAGACATCGATGCAGGCCGACGACAGCTCTCGCGCGGCCTGGCCGAACGCGATCTGCGGTGAAGGTCTTCGCTGCGCGGAGAGGAGCGCTTTTCGGAAGCCCTCTCCCCCGCGGGGAGAGGGAGAAAGTGCGAGTGCCGCGGCTGCGTTGCCGAGCGGACCGGAGACGTAGATCGCGTCTCCTTCGCGCGCGCCGGAACGAAGCATCGGCTGGCCGTCGAGCTCTCCGTTGATCGTGATGGTGACCGTGAGCACCGGACAACGAGTCACGTTGCCGCCCACCAGCTCTGCTCCGTGAATGCGCGCGAGCGCGGACATTCCGGCTCCGAGCTGCTTCACCTCTTTGATCGGGAAGTCGCGGGGCAGGCCGAGTGCGACCGTGAACCAGCTCGGACGTGCGCCCATCGCGGCGAGGTCGGAGAGGTTCACTGCGAGGGCTTTGTGACCCACGTCTTCGAGCGAGAACTTCCGCGTGAAGTGGACGTTCTCGACGACCGCGTCGGTGGTGACGCAGGTGAGTCCCTCCGTCGAGATCACCGCGCAGTCGTCGCCGGGCCCGCGAGGGGGCGGTTTGACGTCGAACTGTGACACGAAAGTGTCGATGAGGCCGAACTCGTCCACGAAATGCCTCGTAGTACAGAAAGACGCCCCTCACCCCGGCCCTCTCCCCGCTGGCGCAGGGAGAGGGAGACAGATATCTCGCCGTGGTGGCGCAGACGCTCGGCAAGTACCAGCTCGTCAAGAAGCTCGCGGTCGGAGGCATGGGCGAGGTCTTCCTCGCACGCATGAAGGGCCCGGTCGGGTTCGAGAAGCTCGTGGTGGTGAAGACGCTCCTGCAGCACCTCAAAGAGGACCAGGAGTTCGTGAACATGTTCTTCGATGAGGCCCGCATCGCGGCGGCCCTCAATCATCCGAACATCGCGCAGATCTACGATCTCGGCGAAGAGAAGGGCGAGTACTACATCGCGATGGAGTACGTGCACGGCCTCTCCTTGCGAGACGTCGTGGTGTTCGCGCTCGAGAAGGGCACGCCGCTCCCGCTCGCGTTGAAGTGCCGCGTGATCGCCGACGCCGCGGCCGCGCTCGACTTCGCGCACCAGGCGAAGACGCCCTCGGGGCAGCCGCTCGATCTCATCCACCGCGACGTGAGCCCGCAGAACATCCTCATCGGGTTCAACGGCGTGGTGAAGCTGATCGACTTCGGCGTGGCGAAGGCCGCGAACAAGTTGGTGCGCACCGCCACCGGCATCATCAAGGGCAAGTACGCGTACATGTCGCCCGAGCAGGCGTACGGCAAGCAGCTCGATGGCCGCAGCGACGTGTTCGGCCTCGGCACCGTGTTCTGGGAAATCCTCTGCACCGATCGTCTCTTCAAGCGCGAGAACGAGACCGAGACGTTGCAGGCCGTGGTGGGCGCCGAGATTCATCCGCCCTCGATGCTCGATCGCGCCGTGCCGAAGTCGCTCGACCCCATCGTGCTCAAAGCCCTCTCGCGCGAGCTGCCCGATCGCTACCAGAGCGCCGCCGCGTTCCAGAAGGCGATCGAGTCGTGGCTGACCAAGCAACGGCTCCCCGCGACGAACGCGCACCTCGCGGCGTTCATGAAGCAGCTCTTCCCCGATGACGTGGAGCTCCCGCAGCTCCCCATGGGCGACGTGACGCTCTCCACTGACAAGTCCGCCGTCTCCATCGAGCCGCCGCAGGTGAAGCAGCCCGAGAAGGTGCGCGCGAATCAGACCCGCGTGCTCGACGTGCAGGAGCTCGAGGCGCGCATCAAGAGCACGCTCCCCACCGATCACATGCGCGGGATGTTCTTCAACGCGCTGGTGGACGCGGTGCTCCGCTCGGTCGGTCCCGCAGCCGAGCCCAAGGTGCGCAAGGCGGCGAAGGAGCCGCGCGCGTACGTCGACTCGCTCACGTACTCGACCGCCGAATTCCTGCGCATGTTGTGGAAGTCGGTGGAGCTGCTCGCGCCGAAGTTGCAGAGCGTGGACGACGCGTTCGAACAGCTCGGGCTCTACACCATGGACGCGCTGCTCAAGTCGCCCTTCGGTAAGTCGCTCGAGACGTTGAAGGGCAGTGGGCCGAAGACGCTCTTCAAGCCGCTGCTCGCCACGCTCGAGCCGATGATCAAGCCGGGCAATCGCTTCGTGAGCGAGGCTGGCGAGGTGAGCGCCAAGCTGGTGTTCAAGGAAGAAGTGTTGCCGCTGCAGCTCTACGTGGGCCTGGTGCGCAGCCTCTTCCAGGCGTTCTACGGAAAGACGCTGTTCGCGACCTGGGAGAAGACCGCCGCTGAGCGCGTCGAGCTGACGCTGGCGTGGAAATGAACCAGCTCCCGAAGCGGCCCGAGCCGGCAGAGCGGTTGAACTTCCCCAACACGATCGAGGGCGTGGTGAACCACGTGCTCAAGGGCAAGGTGACGCCGAGGCTGAAGGAGCTGCTCCGCGCTGAAGGAGTGGATCTCGATCGCCCCCTGCGCCCCGCCTATCCCGCGGACGCGTGGTCCAGGTGCCTCAAGCTCATCGCGCTCGAGCTGTACCCAGCTCGGCCTCCCGAAGAGAGCTTCCGCGCGATGGGCTCGAGCACGCTCGATGGCTTTGGTGAGACCCTGTGGGGGCGCGCGCTCCTGGCGATGATGCGCCTGCTCGGACCGCGACGGCTGCTGACCCGGCTCCAGCGAGACATTCGTGCGTCCGACAATTTCACGAACCTCGTGGTGACCGAGCTCGAGAAGACGCACGTCGAGATCTCCGTGAACTGGGCCAACGCCATGCCCGGCTATGTCGAGGGCCTCCTGGGTTCGCTGATGCTCGCAGGCGGTGCGCGCAACCCGGTGGTCACGCACGTCTCGACCCACGGCTCCGACAGCATCTATCGAATTCGCTGGGAGGAGTGAGTGCTGCTCGACAGCGCGCCTCGGTATCCGCGTCGGATCGTCTGCCTCACCGAGGAGACGACGGAGACGCTCTATCGCCTGGGGCTTGGCGATCGCGTCGTCGGCGTGAGTGGCTTCACCGTGCGTCCGCAAGAGGCGCGGAAGAAACCGCGCGTCTCGAGCTTTCTCGACGCGGACTTCGAGAAGATTCTCGCGCTCGAGCCGGATCTCGTTCTCGGGTTTTCTGATCTGCAGGCCACGCTCGGAGCGGAGCTCGCGAAGCGCGGCGTGCCCGTCTACTTGTTCAATCAGCGATCGCTCTCGCAGATCCTCCAGACCGTGCGCGTGATCGGCTCGCTGGTCGGTGCGTCGCGCGAAGCGGAAGTGTTGGCCGATGAGCTCGAGGCGAACGTGAAGAAGCTCGCCGCGGAGAACGCGTCACTGCCGAAGCGGCCGCGCGTGTTCTTCGAGGAATGGCATGAGCCGCTGATCTCCGGCATCCGCTGGTGCAGTGAGCTCATCGAGCTGCTCGGTGGTGACGACGTCTGCGTCGAGACGCGCACGCAGCAGGGCGCGAAGGGCCGCATCTTCACGCCTGAAGTCGTCGCATCCCGCGACCCTGAGCTCGTGATCGCCAGCTGGTGCGGGAAGAAGGCGAAGCGAGAGAAGATCGTCGCGCGTCCCGGATGGAGCGAGGTGAGCGCGGTGAAGAGCGATCAGCTCTACGAGGTGAAGAGCCCGTTCATCTTGCAGCCGGGACCTGCGTTGTTCACGGATGGCGCGGCCCAGGTCGCTCGCATCATTCGCGCGGCCGCCACTGGCGAGCTGCTTCCTGCGCCTCGCCCGGGAGACCTCCGCACCGCGGGTCTCGAGCCGGTTTATCGCTAGGGCGAACCCTTCGGTTTCGGGGGGTTGACACCCATGTAGGACAAAGGCATACGCGGCCCCTCCTGACGTCGTCTTGGGGGCCGTGACCATGAACCGCATCCTCTTCTCCTCGTTCGTCGCTGTGTCGATGTTCACCGCCTGTGGCCCCGACGCGCTGGCCAGGGTCGGCGAAGAGGAGTCGGAGTTCGACGGCATCGAGGCGTACGACGCTGAGCTCACCAGCACGAGCCGCTCGTCGACCTGGTTCCCGCTCCAGACCGGCAACAGCTGGACCTTCAAGAACACCTCGGGCACCTCGCGCACCGTGACGCTCACGCAGGTCGGTGACGGCATGGCGCTGGTCACGGGTCTCTTCGCGAACCCGACCTGGGTCGGCCTCACGACGGACACCTCGACCTCGCTCATGATGTGGAGCGGCTCTGCGTGGGTTCCCTTCGTGCGCTTCGGCTACGCGAGCACCTCGTGGCGCACCAGCGACGCGGTGTGCACGGGCCTCATCGGCCGCCGCTTCTCCACGGGCACCACGGTGAGCACCACGGCGGGCAGCTTCAGCGACACGCGCACCGTCAGCTTCGCGCAGGTCTCGAGCCCCACCACGCTGTGCGCCCCGCAGGCGTTCAACGAGCTGACCTTCGTGCCGAACGTCGGCCTCGTCGCGTTCCGCACCGGCAGCGGCCAGCGCTTCTCGCTGGTGAACGCGAAGGTGAACGGCAAGAACATTCCCGTCGTCGCTCCCGAGGCGGACATCACGGCGAAGGTCGCCCTCGACGCGGCGAACTACACCTCGCTGCCCAACACGATTCGCTGCATCACCGCGCCCTGCTCGAGCAACGCGCAGACGGCGGAGGCGAAGGTCTCGTTCGAGCTGCGCAACACGGGCTCGGTGTCGAAGACCTGGCAGTTCTCGACGGGCTGCCAGTTCGACGTGGAGCTGGTCTCCACCTCGGGCACCGTGGTGCGCCGCCTCTCCGAGGGCCGCGCGTGCACGTTCTCGCTGACCTCGCTCACGCTGGCCGCGGGTCAGTCGAAGGTCTACTCGGCGACGATTCCGCTCGAGGACAAGACGGGTCTGCAGCTCGACGGCACGTACTCGGTGCGCGCGAAGCTGATTCCGTCGAGCAACGCGAGCACGGCTCCGACGGCGACGGGCTCGCTGGCGGTGACGGTCCTCGTTCCCTGAGTTTTTCTGAAGAGACGCACTCGTCCGGGACGGCTGGCCGCGCTCGATGCGTGGCTGGTGCATTCGTGTCCTGAGTTGATCGATGGACGCGGGCTGATCGTCGACTTCGGCTACGGCGAGAGTCCGATCACGACGATCGAGTTGTCTGAAGCGATCGGTCGTCCGGTCATCGGCATTGAGACCGAAGAGCTTCCCCCGCAGGAGAACTGTCGATTCCTGAAAGGTGACTTCAGTACCTGCGCGACCCTCGGTCCCACTGCAGTCGTGCGAGCGATGAACGTGCTGCGCGGCTACCGCGAAGACGAAGTCCCGGCGCTTCACGAGGCGCTGGGTGCTGCGCTGATCGAAGGCGGACTGCTGCTCGAGGGCTCGACCGACACCGAAGGGCACGTGACGGTGGTCGGGCTGATGCGGAAGCGCAGCGGTCAGTTGAGGCGCGAAGCGCTGCTCTTCCACACCGACTTCTCGCGCGGCTTTTCTCCGTGGCTGTTTCGGGACTGGCTGCCCAGGGATCTGCGGCGCAGTGTGCGCCCGGGAACGGCGATTCAGTCGCTGCTCACCACGTGGGACTCGC
>CBIHPJ010000034.1:0-22547 GCA_966211295.1 uncultured Myxococcales bacterium
TCGTAGTTGCGGCTGATGAGGTGCTGCTCGATCTGCTGCACGGTATCGAGCGCGACACCGACGACGATCAGGAGCGCCGTGCCGCCGAAGTAGAAGCCCTGCACCTGGAGCGTGTTCGCGATCACCGTGGGCACCACGCAGATCGCCGCGAGGTACACCGCGCCGCCGAACGTGAGGCGGTTGAGCACGCGCTCGATGAAGTCAGCGGTCTGACGGCCCGGGCGGATGCCGGGGATGTAGCCGCCCTGCTTCTTGATGTTGTCGGCGACGTCGTCCGCGCGGAACGTGAGCGAGGTGTAGAAGTACGCGAAGAAGATGATCAGGCCGACGAAGAGGCCCGAGTAGACCCACTGGTTGCTCTGCAGCGCGCGCTGGACGCCGGCCATGCCGGGCACCCAGGTGGCGAGCGTCGCGGGGAACGAGAGCAGCGCGCCGGCGAAGATGGGCGGGATCACGCCCGACGCGTTCACCTTGAGCGGGAAGTACGTCGCCTGGCCCGCGAACATCTGCCGGCCCGAGACGCGCTTGGCGTACTGCACCGGAATTCTCCGCATGCCGCGTTCGACGAAGACCACCACGCCGATCACGATCAACATCACGCAGAGCAGGCCCACCAGGCCGCCCATGCCGCCGGTGATGGAGTCAGCCTCGACGGCCGACCACAGCTGCTGCGCCGCGGGCGGAATGCCGACCACGATGCCCGAGAAGATGATGAGCGAGATGCCGTTGCCGATGCCGTTCTCGGTGATGCGCTCGCCCAGCCACATGATGAAGGCGGTGCCGGCGGTCAGGGTGATCACCGTGAGGAACGAGAACCAGATGGTGTTGACCGAGTCAGGCACCACGACCTTGTCCAGCGCCGTGCCGTCGTTCATCGAGCTGCGGCCGAACGAGTAGAGGTAGCGCGAAATGCCGACGCCCTGCACGATCGAGAGCACGATCGAGCCGTAGCGCGTGTACTGGTTGATCTTCTGGCGGCCCGCCGCGCCTTCCTTCTGGAGGCGCTCGAGGCTGGGCACCACCACCGCGAGCAGCTGCATGATGATGCTCGAGGACACGTACGGCATGATTCCCAGGGCGAAGATCGACGCCTGGTTGAGGGCGCCGCCCGAGAACATGTTGAAGAGGCCGAGGAGGCCTCCATCTTTCAGGCGGGCCTCCATCACCGCGTTGAGCGCGACGCGATCGACGCCGGGCGTGCCCAGCCGGTACACGGCCAGCAGCACCAGCGAGTACACGATGCGAGCGCGGAGCTCAGCGACGCGGAAGATGTTGGTGATGGCGTTGAGGGCCACGGAAGCTTCCTCGAAGTTGGAGAGACTTCTGAAACTGGTAATTCAGAAACGCGGAACGCCCCCCGACCCCTTAATGGGCTCGAGGGGCGCGGCGCCCTGCTCTTATCGGCAGGGTCGCATCAACGTCAGGCCTTCGCAGCAGCGGCAGCAGCGGCCTTCGCAGCAGCGGACGGCTTCGGCGGCTTCTTGCCAGCGTCCACGCCCTTGCCCGCGTGCGCCTTCGCAGCGGCCTCAGGCTTGTGCGCGATGTACGGGATCTCTTCGACCGAACCGCCGGCCTTGGTGATCGCCGCCTTCGCACCCTCGGACACCTTGTTGACCTTGACGGTCAGCTTGAGGGTGAGCTCGCCCGTGCCGAGGACCTTCACCAGGTCGTACGGAGGCTGAATGAGGCGCGCGTTCTTGAGCGACGCCTCGTCGACGGTCGCGCCGGCCTTGAAGTGGGTCTGCAGCTCGCCCACGTTCACGATCGCGACGTCGAGCCGGTTCGGCGAGTTGAAGCCGAACTTGGGCAGGCGGCGCTGGAGCGGCGACTGACCGCCCTCGAAGCCTTCGAACCGCATGTTGCCGGTGCGGGCCTTCTGGCCCTTGCCACCGCGGCCGGCCGTCTTGCCGAGACCAGAACCCTGGCCACGACCCACGCGCTTCTTGCGGTGAGTAGAGCGGTGCGGCGCCTTCAGAGTGTGAAGAGTAACCATGGTGTGTTCCTTACTTGGCCGACTTGGCCGCAGCGGCAGACTTCGCGCGGGCAGCATCACGAGCGCGGATCTTGTACGGCTTCCGGCGCACGCGGGTCTTGGGCTCGTCCTTGACGATCTCGAACGAGATGAGGTGGCGCACGCGGTCGAGCATTCCGCGAATG
Organism: uncultured Myxococcales bacterium; assembly: GCA_966211295.1. GTDB lineage: Bacteria > Myxococcota > Myxococcia > Myxococcales > Myxococcaceae > Archangium_A. The sequence continues at coordinate 2,158 of CBIHPJ010000034.1, forward strand.
GCCGGGGTGTCCTTCAGCAGACGCTCCGAGCCGAACTTCCACACGCCGAGACCCTTCACGGTCGCGACCTGCTGGGCAGACGCGCTCGAGGGGCTCTTCACCAGCTTGATTTTGATACCCATGTTCAGCCCTCCGCCTTGCGGCCGAACTTGACCTCTTTGCCGCGGAGCCGCGAGACCTGGTCAGGCGACTTGAGCTGCTTGAGGCCATCGACCACGGCCTTCACCACGTTGTGCGGGTTCCGCGAACGCTGGCTCTTGGTGAGGATGTTGCGAATGCCCGCGGCCTCGAGCACCGCGCGAACGGGGCCACCGGCGATGACGCCAGTACCTTCGGACGCAGGCTTGAGCAGCACCTGGCCCGCGCCGAAGCGACCGAGCACTTCGTGCGGGATGGTGTGGCCCATGAGGGGCACCTTGAAGAGGTGCTTCTTGGCGTTCTCTCCGCCCTTGCGGATCGCTTCGGGCACTTCGTTCGCCTTGCCCAGGCCGATGCCGACGTGGCCGTTGCCGTCACCGACGACGACGATGGCGCCGAAGCTGAAGCGCCGGCCGCCCTTCACGACCTTCGTGGGACGGTAGATGTTGACGACGCGATCCTGCAGGTCCAGGTCATTCGCGTTGATGGGAGTCGTGCTCATTTGGTGTCCTTAGTCTTTCGAGCGGTCAGAACTGCAGACCACCCTCGCGAGCGCCATCGGCAACCGCCGCGATGCGTCCGTGGTAGGGGTTGCCGTTGCGATCGAAGACGACCTTCTCGATCTTCGCCGCCTTGCACTTCTCGGCGATCAGGAGGCCGACCTGCTTGGCCGCCGCCTTCTTGTCGCCCTCGTCGAGCTTGCCCTTGAGCTCCTTGGAGAGCGTGGAGGCAGCCACGAGCGTGCGGCTGGTCGAGTCGTCGATGACCTGCGCGTGCAGGTGACGGAGCGACTTGTAGATGGTGAGGCGGGGACGCTCGGACGATCCGTTGACCTTCTTGCGGATGCGTTCCTTGCGGTTGTCTCGGGAGATCTTGTTGGCCATGGTGGTGTCTTTCCTTCCGCGCGAGATGGTGAATTCCTCGCGCGGATGAGGACGAGAGCGGCTTACGCCGTACCCGTCTTGCCCTCCTTGCGGCGGACTTGTTCGGTGGACAGCTTGATGCCCTTGCCCTTGTACGGCTCAGGCGGGCGGAGCGCGCGGATCTGCACGGTGGTCTGGCCGAGCAGGTGACGGTCGACCGAGCGCAGCGTGAGGTCGAGCGTGGGCAGCGTGTCTTCGGTGCGGGCAGCCTTGCCGACTTCGGCCGTCACGCCCTCAGGGAGGGTGTAGATGACCGGGTGGCTGTAGCCGAGCGCGAAGTGAATCTGCTTGCCCTTCACCTCGCAGCGGAAGCCGACGCCGCGGATTGCGAGCTGACGCTCGAAGCCGGTGGCGACGCCCTTCGCGGCGTTGGCGAGGATCGCGCGGGTCAGGCCGTGCGCGGAACGGTGGGTACGGTGATCGGAAGGACGGGTGCAGAGGATCTCGTTCCCCTTCACTTCGACCTTGATGTCAGCGACGGGAATGGTCACCGAGAGCTTGCCCTTGGGCCCCTCGAAGTTGACCTTGTTCCCCTGCACGACGGCCTTCACCTTGTCGGCGAGAGTGATCGGCTGCTTTCCAATGCGGCTCATGGTCGTGATTCCTCAGTAGACGGTGCAGATGAGCTCGCCACCGACGTTGGCCTTGCGGGCCTCGGTGTCGACCATCACGCCGCGGGAGGTGGAGAGGATCGCGACGCCCATGCCGCCGCGCACGCGCGGGATGTCACGGACGTTCACGTAACGGCGGAGACCAGGCTTGCTCTCGCGCTTGATGCCGCTGATGACCGGCTCGCGGTTCGGGCCGTACTTCAGCACGATCGTCAGCTCGTTCTGGGGCGCCTTCTCGTGGACGATGAAGTCGGCGACGAAGCCCTCGGACTTGAGCGCCTTCGCGACTTCGACCTTCAACTTCGAGGAGGGCAGCGTCAGCTTGTCGTGACGCACCATCTGCGCGTTGCTGATGCGGGTGAGCATGTCACCCACGGGATCATTGATGACCATCTGTGCGACTTCCCAGGTGAGAGCGTTTTCCTCGCTCTCGCTGGAGCTCGTGATGCCTTCCGGGCCAATCCCGGGGGTTCACCGCGAGCGGTTATGAAATGCGGTACTTCGAACTGCGGTACTTCGAACTGTCTTCGAACCTTCTGCGCCGACTTCTCAGGCGGCGGCGCGGAACGGAACGCCGAAGGCCTTCAGCAGCGCCAGGCCGTGCTCGTCGTTGCGAGCAGTGGTGACGATGCTGACGTTGAGGCCCTTCACCTTCTCGATCTGGTCGTAGTTGATCTCAGGGAAGATGATCTGCTCGCGAATGCCGAGCGTGTAGTTGCCACGGCCGTCGAACGCCTTGGGCGAGACGCCCTTGAAGTCGCGCACGCGCGGCAGCGCCACGGTGATGAGGCGGTCGAGGAACTCGAACATGCGGTCGCCACGGAGGGTGACCATCGCGCCGATCGCCTGACCCTCGCGGAGCTTGAAGTTCGCGATCGCCTTGCGGGAGCGCGTGATGACCGGCTTCTGACCGGTGATCGCGACCATCTGGTCGACGGCCGACTCGAGCAGCTTGTTGTTCGCAAGCGCCTCGCCCAGGCCCATGTTCACGACGATCTTCTCGATCTTCGGAACTTCCATCGGGTTCTTGAGGCCGAGCTCCTTCATCAGCGCCGCGACCATCTCCTTGCGGTAGCGGAGCTTCAGGCGCGCGGGCTTCGCCTCGAGGCCAGCCTCGATGTTGGCGGCAAAGCCAGCCTTGCGCTCTGCTTCCTTCTTGCCCTTCTTCGCCTTCTCGGCGCGCTCGGCCTTCTTCTTCGCGGCGGCAGCAGCGTCGTCAGCGTTCTTCGCGGGAGCTTTTTCGTCAGCCATGACCTTGAACCTTCAAAACAGGATGCGGAAATGTAGGAGGCGGGCGCCTTAGCTCAAGCGACCGCCTCGGGTCAATCTTCAGTCACCAACCGACTGTTCAGTCGATCGTCGCTTCGCACTGCTTGCAGAAGCGCTTCTTCTTGTCACCCTCGACACGGACGCCGACGCGGGTGGCCTTGTCGCACTTCGGGCACACCAGGTTGACGTTCGAGAGCTCGATGCTCCCGACCTTCTCGATGATGCCGCCCTCGGGGTTCGCGCGGTCGCGGCCCTTGGCGATGTGGCGCTTCACGAGACGCAGACCCTCGACGCGCACGCGGCCCGCCTCACGGTCGATCTCGATGATCTTGCCGCGGTTGCTCTTCTGCGAGCGCTCTTCGCCCGACATCACTTGAACGGTGTCACCAACTTTGAGCTTCTGCATGACTCAGAGCACCTCAGGCGCGAGCGAGATGATCTTCATGAACTTCATGGCGCGGAGCTCGCGGGCGACCGGGCCGAAGATGCGGGTTCCGACGGGCTCCTTCTCCTTGTTGATGAGCACCGCGGAGTTCTCGTCGAAGCTGATGTAGCTGCCGTCGGCGCGGCGAACGGCGCGCTTGGTGCGCACGATCACGGCCTTGGCGATGTCGCCCTTCTTCACCTTCGCGCCCGGGAGGGCCTCGCGGATGGAGACGACGATCTCGTCACCCACCGACGCGTACTCGCGCTGCGAGCCGCCCATCACTCGAATGCAGAACACGCGCTTGGCGCCGGAGTTGTCAGCCACTCCGATGACGCTGGTCAACTGAATCATGACTTAGTTCCTTTGTTCTTTTGCTGATGGCTGCCAGGCGATCAGGCCTGGGTGGCCTTCTCGAGGACCTTCACGACACGCCAGCGCTTGTCCTTCGACGCGCGCTTCGTCTCGGCGATGAGGACCTTGTCCCCTTCGTTGATGGTCGGCTTCTTGGGATCGTGGTTCTCGACGTGCGCCTTGTACTTCTCGCGGCGCGACATCACCTTGCCGTACTCGGCGTGCGAGGCACGGCGGCGAACGGTGACGACGACCGTCTTGGTCATCTTGTTCGAGGTGACGATGCCGATGCGGGTCTTGGGACGGCCGCGGGTCGACTCGGCAGCAGCAGGAGCGGTGGTGGTCTCAGCCATGGTCGTTTTTCCTTACTTCACTTCTTGGAGGCAGCCGCGACCTTCGCCGCGTTCTGCTTCGCCGTGAGCACCGTGAGCACGCGCGCGAGATCGCGCTTGTGGCCCGTACGCTCGGAAGGGTTGTCGAGCGCGCCCGTGCGCAGCTTGAGGTTGTCCTGAACGAGGGTCGCCTTCAGCTCGGTGGCGCGGCGGCCCAGGTCTTCGATGGAGAGATCGCTGAGTTCTTTTGCGGTGGCCATGATCGTGTCTCTCTTAGAGGGTCTGCTCAGCGCGACCCACGATGCGGGTCATCACGGGCAGCTTGGCAGCGGCCAGCTTGAACGCGGCAGTCGCGAGCTTGAGGTCCATGCCGTCCATCTCGTACAGGATGCGGCCCGGCTTCACGACGGCCACGTAGTACTCGACGCCGCCCTTGCCGGTACCCATGCGGGTCTCGGCCGGCTTCTTGGTGATGGGCTTGTCGGGGAAAATCCGGATCCAGATCTTGCCGCCACGCTTGATCTCACGGCTCATCGCGATACGGGCCGCTTCGATCTGACGCGAGGTGATCCAGCCAGGCTGGGTGGTCATCAGGCCGAACTCGCCGAAGGCGAGCTTGTTGCCGCGGTGGGCAGAGCCCGGCGTGCGGCCCTTGTGCATCTTGCGGTACTTGGTGCGAGCAGGCTGAAGCATGGGAGTAGTCCTAAGAGATGCTGCTTAGCGGGGAGCCGGCTGATCCTTGCCGCCGCCCTTGGTGGGGAGAACTTCGCCGCGGCAGACCCAGACCTTGCACCCGATGGTGCCGTAGGTGGTGCGACCGATGGCGTAGCCGTAATCGATGTCAGCGCGGAGCGTGTGCAGGGGCACCCGACCCTCGCGGTACCACTCGTAGCGGGCCATTTCGGCGCCACCGAGGCGGCCCGAGCAGGCGACGCGGATACCCTTCGCGCCGAACTTCATGGCGGTCTGGATCGCCTTCTTCATCGCGCGGCGGAAGGCGATGCGGCGCTCGAGCTGGGTGGCGATGTTCTCGGCCACGAGCTGCGCGTCGATCTCGGCCTTACGGACCTCGACGATGTTCAGGAACACTTCGTTCTTGGTGAAGCGCTGGAGCTCCTTCTTCACCGTCTCGATGCCGGCGCCACGCTTGCCGATCACGATGCCGGGACGCGCGGTGTGCACGTTCACCTTCACCTTGTTCGCCGCGCGCTCGATCTCGACCTTTGAGACGCCCGCGTGGTTCAAGCTCTTCTTCACGTGCGCGCGGATCTTGATGTCCTCGTGCAGCCACTGGGCGTAGTTCCGTTCCTCGAACCACTTCGAGTCCCAGGTGCGAATGACGCCGAGGCGAAAACCAATTGGATGAACCTTCTGACCCAAGGTGTAGCTCCTTCGAAAAGTTTGGTTACTTCTTCGCCTTGACGGTCACGTCGGACAGCACGACGTGAATGTGGCTGGTCTTCTTGTTGATGCGCGTCGCGCGACCCATCGCGCGGGGCATGTAGCGGCGGCCGGTGGGGCCCTGGTCGACCGAGATCATCTTGACCCAGAGCTTGTCGATGTCGACGGAGCCCTTGGACAGGTCGGTGGCGTTCGCCATGGCGCTCTCGATCAACTTCTTGACCGGGGCAGCCGCGGCGCGGCGGGTGAACTGCAGCGTGCTGATGGCCTTCGCCACCGGCATGCCGCGGACGAGCGAGGCAACCACGGAGAGCTTCCGCGGGGCCATACGCAGGTGACGGAGATGAGCAGTCGATTCCATCGCGATTAACCCTTCTTGCCCGGGGCCGGAGCGGCCTTCTTTTCAGCGGAGTGACCGCTGAACGTGCGCGTCGGCGAGAACTCGCCAAGCTTGTGACCGACCATGTTCTCGGTCACGTACACGGGGATGAACTTGCGGCCGTTGTGGACGGCGAACGTGTGACCGACCATCTCGGGGATGATCGTCGAACGGCGCGACCAGGTCTTGATGACCGACTTCTTGTTGCCCTTGTTCATCGCCTCGACCTTCTTGCTGAGGCTGATGTCGACGAAGGGACCCTTCCAGGTTGAACGAGCCATGTGTCTTAGAGCTCCTCTCGATTACTGGCTGCGCACGCCCTGGCGGCGCGCGGTGACGATGAACTTGTCGGTGCGCTTGTTCTTGCGCGTGGTGAGGCCCTTGGTCTTCTTGCCCCAGGGCGAAACAGGGTGCGGGTTGCCCTGGCCAGACTTGCCTTCGCCACCGCCGTGCGGGTGGTCGACGGGGTTCATGGCCTGGCCACGGACGGTCGGGCGGATGCCGAGCCAGCGGCTCTTACCGGCCTTACCGACGGTGATGATTTCGTGGTCGATGTTGCCGAGCTGACCGATGGTCGCGCGGCAGACGATCAGCACCTTGCGAACGGCGCCAGAGGGGAAACGAACCTGCGCGTAGTCACCCTCCTTCGACATCAGCTGGCCCCACGAACCCGCCGAGCGGATCAGCTGGCCACCGCGGCCCGGCTTGATCTCGACGTTGTGGATCACGGTGCCGATCGGGATGTTCTGGAGCGGCAGCGTGTTGCCCGGACGGATGTCGACGTTGGCGCCCGAGAAGAGCGTGTCGCCGACCGCCAGGCCGACGGGCGCGAGGATGTAGCGCTTCTCGCCGTCAGCGAAGTGGATGAGCGCGATGTTCGCGGTGCGGTTCGGGTCGTACTCGACAGAGAAGACCTTGCCCGGCACGCCGTCCTTGTCGCGCTTGAAGTCGATGGTGCGGTAACGACGCTTGTGACCACCACCCTGGTGACGACGGGTGATGTGGCCATCGCTGTTGCGGCCACCCGAGCGCTTCATCGCGCTGGTGAGGCTCTTCTCAGGCACGTCGTGCGTGATCTCGGCGAAGTCCGACACCGTCATGAGACGGCGAGCGGCCGACGTCGGCTTGAAAGTTTTGACACCCATTAGACCGTGCCTCCCTCGAACAGCTCGATCTTGTCGCCCTCTTTCAGAGTGACGAACGCCTTCTTGAAGTTCGAGCGCTTGCCCATCGACTGACCAACGCGCTTGATCTTGCCGCGCATGACCAGGGTACGAACGTCGAGCACGGTGACCTTGAACTGCGAGGCCACGGCGCGCGACACGTCGTGCTTGGTCGCCTTCTTGTCGACCAGGAACGAATACTGGCGCTGCTTCTCACGCGCCTTGTCCAGCTTCTCGGTGATCAGCGGACCCTTGATGACGTTGTTGAGATCCATGGTCGTTATTCCTTCGCCTTGGAGCCGCGCGGCTTGAGGAGCGCCTCGGCGACGGCCTTGGCGGCAGCGACGGTGAGCACCACGGTCTGGCGGCGGAGCACGGACTCGACGTTGAGGCCCTCGGGGGCGACCACGTCGAACTTCTCCATGTTGCGCACCGCGCGGTGGAGCTTGTCGTTCTTCTTCTCGTCGACCACGAGGGCGTTCACCAGCTTGAGGCCCTTGGTGAGCGAATCGTACGTCTTCTTCGACTTGCCGTCCGAGGGGAAGGCGTCGACGAAGATCAGCTTCTTCTCACCAGCGCGGAGCGAGAGCGCCGAGGAGAGCGCCGCACGGCGCACGCTGCGAGGCGGGCGGTACGTGTAGTCGCGCTGCTTGGGGCCCATCGCCTTGCCGCCGCCAACCCAGTGCGAAGCACGGGTCGAACCCTGGCGCGCACGGCCGGTGCCCTTCTGCTTCCAGGGCTTCTTGCCGCCACCGGAAACCAGCGAGCTGTTCTTCACCGCCACCGTACCGGCGCGGCGATTGATCTGCTGCATCTTCGCAGCCTCATAGAGAAGGTGCGCGTTGGGCTTGGCGCCAAACACTTCGTCCGAGAGCTCGATCTCGGACACCTTCTTGTTGCTCAAATCAACGACGTCGAACTTGGCCATGGTCGTGATCCTCAGCTCTTGATCTCGACGTCGACACCAGCCGACAGATCGAGCTTCATGAGGGCGTCAAGCGTCTGCTGAGTGGGCTCGAGAATGTCGAGAAGCCGCTTGTGAGTGCGGATCTCGAACTGCTCTCGGCTCTTCTTGTCGACGTGGGGCGAGCGCAGCACCGTGAAACGGTTGATGCGCGTCGGAAGGGGAATCGGGCCGGAAACGCGAGCGCCAGTACGCTTGGCGGTCTCGACAATCTCCGTGGCACTCTGGTCCAGGAGCTTCGAGTCGTACGCCTTCAGACGAATCCGGATTTTCTGTGTTGTCGCCATGCTCTGTTTGTTCCTTTTTTTGCGACTACCAACACAACGCCGAAGAGGCTCTGCTACGACCGATGCCCTGGTTTTCAGAGAGCGAACTGCGGCGAAGACGAAACGGGCGGCGCGTATACGTTGGAAAGTCTTGGAGCGTCAAGTCCTGCCTACATCTTTTTCCGCGTGGTTCCTAACGCCGCCTAACCACGCGAAACAATTACGGGTTAATAACCTCTCAATCGCAGCAGCAGCGGCTTGAGCACGTTCTCGGGGATCGAAGCGTAGTTTCCGAACTGCATCGTGTAGCTCCCGCGGCCGCTGGTGAGGCTGCGGAGCGAGTCCACGTACCCGAACATCTCTGCGAGCGGAACCTCGGCGTCGATCACCTGGTTGATGCCGCGCTGGCCCATGCTCTTCACGTTGCCGCGCCGCGCGTTCACGTCGCCGATCACCCGGCCCAGCTCTTCGGAGGGCGCGATGATCTCGACCTTCATCATCGGCTCGAGGAGCGCCGGCGAAGCGAGCTTGCAGGCCTCGTTGAACGCCATCGAGGAGGCGATCTGGAAGGCGACCTCGTCTGAGTCCTGCTCGTTGAACGCGCCGCCGATCACCTCGGCCTTCACGTCGATGATCTGGTAGCCGGCCACCACTCCGCGCGTGAGCGAGCTGGTGACTCCGGCTTCCACCGCCGGCCAGAACTCCTTGGGGATCTGCGTCTCGCTGCTCAGGTTCTTGAACTGGAACCCCTGCCCCTTGTCGAGCGGAGTCACCCTCACCTTCACGCTCGCGAACTGGTTCTTCCCGCCGATCACGCGCTCGTGGCGCTGCTCGAACTCGGCGACCGAGGTGATGGTCTCGCGATACGCGACCTGCGGCTTGCCCGAGCGCGCTTCCACTTTGTGCTCGCGCTTCAAGCGGTCGACGATGATCTCGAGGTGGAGCTCGCCCATGCCGGCGATGATCGTCTGCCCCGTCTCTTCGTCGGTGCGCACGCGGAAGCTGGGATCTTCGATCGCGAGTTTTCCGAGCGCGGTGGTGAGCTTGTCGGCGTCTTCGGTGCTGCGCGGCTCGAGCGCGAGCTGGATCACCGGCTCGGGGAACTCGATCTTCTCGAGCAACACCTGGTTCGACTCCACGCACAGCGTGTCGCCGGTGGTGGCGAGCTTGAGGCCGACGATCGCGCAGATGTCTCCGGCGAGGCACTCGGAGATTTCATCGCGCTTGTCGGCGCGCATCTGCACCAGGCGCCCCACTCGCTCGCGCTTCTTCTTACCGGTGTTCCACACCGCGGTGCCCGACTCGAGCCGGCCCGAGTACACGCGAATGAACGTGAGCGTGCCGAACGCGTCGTTCATGATCTTGAACGCCAGCGCGGCGAAGGGAGCGTCGTCCTTCGTCTCGCAGATGACGTCTTTCCCGTTCTTGTCGATCGCGTGCATCGGCGGCACGTCGATGGGCGCGGGGAGGAAGTCGACCACCGCGTCGAGCAGCGGCTGCACGCCCTTGTGCTGGTACGCCGAGCCACAGAACACGGGGAAGACCTTCAGGGCGATGGTGCCCTTGCGAATCGCGCGCCTCAGCTCGGCCTCGGTGACGTCCTTGCCCTCGTTCTCGAGGTACTTCTCCATCAGCGCGTCGTCGAGCTCGCTCACCTGCTCCACGAGCTGGTGACGCGCGGCCTGCGCCTTCTCTTCGAACTCGGCGGGGATCGGCTGCAGCTCGAAGGTGCTGCCCTCGGAGCTGTCGTTGAAGACGATCGCCTTCATCTGCACCAGGTCGATGACGCCCTTGAGATCCTTCTCCACCCCGAGCGGGAGCTGCATCACCAGCGCGTTCGCGCCGAGCCGCTCGCGAATGGTGGCGACCGACATGTCGAAGTCGGCGCCGATCGCGTCCATCTTGTTGATGAAGCAGATGCGGGGGACCTTGTACTTGTCGGCCTGGCGCCACACCGTCTCGCTCTGAGGCTCGACGCCATTCTTGCCGTCGAACACCGCGATCGCGCCGTCGAGCACGCGCAAGGAGCGCTCGACTTCGATGGTGAAGTCCACGTGGCCCGGCGTGTCGATGATGTTCACGCGGTACTTCGTCTTGCTCCGCTCCCAGAAGCACGTGATCGCGGCGGCGGTGATCGTGATTCCACGCTCGCGCTCTTGCGGCATCCAGTCGGTGGTCGTGGTGCCTTCGTGCACCTCGCCCATTTTGTGAATCGCTCCCGCGTAGAAGAGGATTCGCTCGGTCGTGGTGGTCTTGCCCGCATCGATGTGGGCCATGATCCCGATGTTGCGATAGCGATCGAGTGGAGTTTCGCGAGCCATGGCGGCGGGCCTTACGAAAAGGAAGGGTTGTACGGAAAGCAAAAAGGCCCCGGGCAAGCGCCCGAGGCCGTTTTGGTACAGCCGAGAATCACGCTGAGGTGATTACCAGCGGTAGTGAGAGAAGGCCTTGTTGGCCTCGGCCATCTTGTGCGTGTCTTCGCGCTTCTTGACCGCGTTGCCACGGTTGTTGGCGGCGTCCATGATCTCGCCGGCCAGCTTCTCCATCATGGTCTTCTCGCCGCGGCTCTTGCCGTACGAGATGATCCAGCGCATGCCGAGCGCCACGCGACGGTCCTGACGGACCTCGACGGGAACCTGGTAGGTGGCGCCACCGACGCGGCGGCTCTTCACCTCGAGGGTGGGCTTCACGTTATCGAGGGCCTTCTTGAAGACCTTGAGGGGCTCTTCCTTCGCCCGCTCCTCGATGAGCGCGAACGCGCCGTACACGACCTGCTCAGCGGTGGACTTCTTGCCCTTCCGCATGAGGTCGTTCATGAACTTCGCAACCAGGCGATCCTGGAACTTCGGGTCCGGGTTGATCTTGCGCTTATTCGGTACTCGGCGACGGGGCATGGAGAGTCTTTCCTGAGAAGGTGATTACTGCGGGCGCAGTTTTCAGGGCCTCTTACTGAGGCCGCTTGGCGCCGTACTTGGAGCGGCCCTGCTTACGACCCTGGACGCCAACGGAGTCCAGAGTGCCGCGGATGATGTGGTAGCGAACGCCGGGGAGATCCTTGACGCGACCGCCACGGATCAGAACCACGGAGTGCTCCTGCAGGTTGTGACCGACGCCCGGAATGTACGAGGTCACTTCGATGCCGTTCGTGAGACGAACGCGGGCGACTTTGCGCAGAGCGGAGTTCGGCTTCTTCGGCGTCGTCGTATAGACGCGCGTGCAGACTCCACGCTTCTGCGGGTTCGACTTGAGCGCGGGGCTCTTCGACTTGTACTTGAGCTGCTCACGGCCGTTACGGATGAGCTGGTTGATGGTGGGCATTGCGTCCTTGATGCAGAAAAGCCGAAAAAGGCGAACAGACAACGAAAAGGGCGGCCCGCTTACATTTCCGTCCCCTGAGTGTCAAGGCTGGTTCGACGCTAGAGGTCGAGAATCATGATGACCGCGTCTTCTTTGTTGTCCTGGTAGTAGCTCGGCCGCATCCCTACCGCGCGAAATCCAAGGGAACCGTAGAGCTTGAGGGCCGCCTCGTTGCTCCGTCGGACCTCGAGGGTCGCCAGCCGGCACTTCTGAGTTTTTCCGGTGTCGAGCACCGCTTCCATCACCAACCGGCCAAAACCACGGCGCCGCACGGCCCCATCCGTCGCCACGTTGAGGATGTGAACTTCGTCCGCGACCAGCCAGAAGATGGCGAAGGCGCGCAGCTGCCAGCCTGAAGGAGACGACTCCTCCACCACCAGGACCGTGGACCAGTCCTGGGTGAGCTCCTTCTTCACCATCTCGGTGGACCAGGGATTGGTGAAGGCCTGGTGCTCGATCGCCATCACCGCCGGCAGGTCGCTCAGCGACATCTTCCGCAGACGCGTGGTGGGAGCGAGCTCTCTCACGGCTCGGCCTGCTTCGGTGCGAAGGGCCCGAGCAACCGCACGTCGACCTGGCGCCGACGCTCGGTCAGCTCCTTCTTCACCAGGTCTCCGAAGCGCTGCTGCACCAGCATCGCGCGCACCTTGTCGAGTGAGACGTCTTTCAGCTCTTGATGTGAGGCCCGCCACGCCTTCGCTTCGCTTTCACTCACCTGCGCGCGCAATCGCAGCTTTCCTTCGAGCGCGCGTGAGGCACGGAGAGATCGGCGAAGCACCTCGGCCAGATCGTTGAGGTCAGCTTCGTGCGCGTCCAGAAATTCGGCGAAGCGCTGCTCGGTGTCGAAGCGAGAGCGAAAACTGGCGATGGCGCGCTCGAGCTCTCCTGCTTCCAGTGGGTAGGCCTCCAGCTTGTCGGCTTCGAGGAGCGCGAGGCGCTGATCCACCATCGCCTGCAGGCTGGCCTGGAGGACTTCTTGATCGAGCTGGGCGAAGGCCGCGTTCTTGCCGCCGGCCGCGATCAGCAGCACCCGCGCTTCGAACTGGAGCTGGGAGTAGACGATGACCTTGCCCTCGATCGACGCGACCGTTCGGTCGATCACTCGCGGCGGAATCACCTGCAACTCGGTCGGTTGGGCGAGCGCCACAACACCGGAGAGACACAGGGCAATCGCCGAGTGGCGCAGACCGAACCGATGATTACTGTGCGTTTCGATCATGGTGCAGGACTTCTACCAGCGCCTCAACGTCCCCCGCGGCGCCTCGGCCGACGAGGTCAAGAAGGCGTACCGCAAATTGGCCAAGCAGTACCACCCCGATCACAACGCGGGCGACAAGCACGCTGAAGAGAAGTTCAAGGCCTTGAACGAGGCCTTCGAGGTTCTGTCCGACCCGAAGAAGCGAAAGATGTACGACGAGTTCGGCGAGGACGCCGCGAAGCTCGGGTGGGACGAAGCGAAGGCCGATCAGTTCCGACAGTATCGAAGCGCCAGCAATGCTCGCGGTGGTTACGCGGGTTCTCAAGGAGGAGGCTTTCCGGGCGGGTTCCCGGGGGGTTTTGGTGGCGCCTCGGGCGGAGATGTCGACTTCGAGTCGATCCTCTCCGAGATGTTTGGGCAGCAGGTCCGTGGAGCGCGTGGTGGTGGCCGCAGGGCCGCTGGTCCGCGCGCTGGCGGCGACGTTCAGGCGGGCCTCGAGGTCAACCTGATCGACGCGGTGCTCGGCGGCGAGCACACCATCATGCTCAACGGAAAGCGGCTGTCCGTGAAGATCCCCGCGGGCGTCGAGACGGGCTCGAAGATCCGTCTGGCTGGCCAGGGCGAGCCCGGCGATCGCGGAGGCCCTGCGGGCGATCTCTTCCTCGAGCTCACCGTGCTCGATCATCCGCTCGTGCGGCGTGAGGGCGCTGACCTCTATCTCGATCTCCCCGTGACGGTCGCCGAAGCGGCGCTCGGAGGAGAAGTGAAAGTTCCCGTGTTCGGTGGCTCGGTCACCGTCACGCTCAAGCCGGGCACCCAGTCCGGCACCAAGCTTCGCCTGCGCGGCAAGGGCGTCCCCGGCCTCAAGGGCAGTCCCACTGGGGATCTTTTCCTCGTGGTGATGGTGAAGCTGCCCGAGGTGCTCGATGAGAGCGCGAAGAAGGCGATCGAGACCCTCGACAAGCACTATCTGGGCGACGTCCGCGCGAAGTTGACGCTTTGAAACCTTCACCGCTGGCAAACACTGGTAAGGCGGACGTCGATATGGGCTTGCTCGATTTCTTCGGTGGTGGAACTCCGGCTGACAAGGCGCAGAAGCTCAAGGCGAAGGCCTCGCAGAAGTATGGCGACGCGGCCACCAGGCAGAAGGCACTGCAGCAGCTCATCGATCTGAAGCACGTCGACGCGGTGCCGGTGCTGATGACCCGCTTCACCTTCGCGGTCGATCCCCAGACCACCGACGCCGAAGAGAAGCAGCACGTGTTCGAGGCGCTCTGCGCCCTCGAGAAGGACGTCGTGCCCCCGGTGCAGTCGTTCCTCACCAAGAGCGATTCCGCCTCGAGCTGGGCGCTCAAGATCTTGAACGAAGTGATGGGTCCCGCCGAGGTGATCGGCGTGGTGACCGACGAGCTCAAGCGGCTCGGCGCGAACTACACGCGCGATCCCGAGAAGAAAGAGGTGCTGCTGCACTTCCTCGACGGCAAGCAGGACGAGCGCGTCGGCCCCGTGCTGGTGCCCTTCCTCAACGACATGTCTGACGACGTGAAGATGGCGGCGCTGCGCACGCTCTCGAGCGCGAAGTACGAGCCGGCGCGCGAGGCCCTGCTCACGCTGCTCACCAGCGAAGAGACCGCCAGGCGCGTGCAGACGGCGTGCATCAACACGCTGGTCGAGACGGGCTTCACCGTGCAGGGCTTCCGCGAGAAGGTCGAAGCGAAGCTGACGGGCGACAAGAGCCTCTTCGTCGACAAGTCGAGCTCTGTGAAAAAGCGCGGCAGCTGAGTTGAGGCGGCCCTAAGCTGCCTCCCCATGATCTGGCGCTGCGCGTGGTGGATCATCCCCACGGCTGTCCTCACTCTTGGGTGCCCTCCTCCGCCACCGCCTCCGATGGATGCGGGGGTGGACGCCGGCGTTGAGCTCTTCGCGATCGAGGTCTGCACGCGCATCGCGAACGCGAGCTGCGACAACAAGATCCGCTGCTACCCGGCCTTCACTCGTCTGAGCCGCGAGGAGTGCGTCGAGCAGACCCAGGCTTCGTGCCTCGCCCAGTACGAGACGATGGCGCCCTCGTTCGAAGCGAAGCGCACCTCGTTCAACGCCGAGCAGCTCAAGTCGTGCGAGCGGCGGCTCACCTCGAGCGCGTGCCCTCCGTCGTTCCCGCCTGATTATCCCCTCGCGGTCGCGCAGCCTTTCGATGACTGCGGGTTGAACACGGGACTCGTCACCGGCGCAGTGGCGTCAGGCGAGACCTGCGATCTCCCCGTGGAGTGCGTCGCAGGAACCTTCTGCGTGAAGCCCAGCGGCGTGTGCCGCGGCACCTGTGTGAATTACAGCAAGCTCGATGAGCCGTGCGGCATCGGCTGCTCCGAGGGCCTGCGCTGCGATGGCTCGAAGTGCACGTACCTGAAGACGCTCGATGAGATGTGCCAGTCGAGCGTCGAGTGCGAGCCCGATCTGATCTGCCTCGGCAGCTGCCGTCCGCGCCGGAAGCTCGGAGAGAGCTGCCGGATCGACTTCGAGCGCTTGAGCCCCTGTGAGCCCGGTCTCGCGTGCGACGTGGTGCCGTTCGTCGATGGGCTCGAGGGCAAGTGCATCGTGCCGCGGGATGCTTCGGGCGACTGCAACTTCCACTGGAGCTGCCGCGCGGGCCTCATCTGCGCCGACCTGAACTACTCGACGTTCCCCGGCTCTGCGCCGCCCCCTGGGCTGTGCCGCGTGCCCGATGGTGAGCAGTACAACTGCCCCCAGACTGAGTACGCGGCGTTCGTGGGAGATCAGTGCGCGCCGGGTCTGACGTGCAGCGACTCGACCAACACCTGCAGCACCCTGCCGATCCGTGGCCAGTCGTGCACGCCCTCGAAGCAGAACTGCTCGGGCTTCCAGATCTATTGCAAGCCGTCGGGCTCCGGAGATGTCGGCGTGTGCACGGGGCCAGCGGCGGAGGGCGAGACCTGCGCGTATCGAGTGGATTCGTCGCGCACGGTGTCGATCCCCTGCGCATCGGGCTTCTGCGAGAAGGAGGTCACGATGCAGTGCCGTGCTCCTTCGCGGACGACTGGCAGCCTCTGCAAGGAAGACGGCGAGTGCATCTCGGGCCGATGTGTTCCGCAGCCCGACAGGACGCTGAAGTGCGCTCCGCCCTGCTGATCTTTCTCTGTCACTGATTTCAGCCCGCGGGCGTTGAAGGGTTGAAGCCCATTTCTTTCGCATTTCCTCAGGAGGGTTCGTGAGCGCGCTTCCATCGACGCTGGACTCAGTGACCGTGTATCGCGAGGGCGCCATCTGCCGGCGTATCGCGAAGTTGGAGAGTGGACCTGATCGACAATTGCGCTTCGGCGGATTGCCGCTGTCGCTCGAGCCGGGTTCGTTGCGCGCGCGCGTGCAGACCGGTACGGGACGCGTGGTCGACGTGCGGCCTCAGTTCGACGTGGAGCTCGCGGAAGAGGTCGACGTGCCCGCGGAGCAGCGCGCCTGGGAAGACGCGGGCGCGAAGGTGCGGCAACTCGAGCTTCAGCGGCAGCGGCTCAACCAGGAGATCGTCGAGCTGCAGTCGCTGAGGCCGACCTTCCTCGAACACAAGCGCGGCGAGCCACCCCGCCCTGCTCCCGTGGAGTCGATGATCGCGCTCGGAGAGTTCAGCGAGACCGAGCTCGCTACCCGCCTCGAGCGTCGTCGCGCGCTGGATCAGGAGATCGAAGACGCGCAGAACGATCAGCAGCTGCGCGCGCGTCGCATGCAGGAAGCGTCGAGCACCAAGCGCGCTGAGCGTGCACGTCTCTCGCGCGTCGCGGTGGTGACGCTCGCTGAAGCGCCCTCCGCTGCGTTCGAGCTGGAGCTCGAGTACCGCGTGCCCGGTGCGCGCTGGGTGCCGAGCTATTCGCTCACCCTCGAGCGCGGGCTCACCAACGGCGCGCTGCAGATGCGCGCGTCCGTCGCGCAGAACACGGGTGAAGACTGGAAGGACGTGAAGCTCTCGCTCTCCACTGCTTCCTCCGCGCGGCGCGCTGACATGCCCGAGCTCAAGTCGCTGAAGATTGGTCGACGTCAGGAGACTCCGGCGCGTTCGGGTTGGCGCGAGCCGCCTCCGGGACTCGAGAGTCTGTTCGAGGGCTACGACGCCGGGATGGCTGCGCGGCCGATGCCTCCCGCGCCTCCTCCTCCACCGCCCGTGAGGCCCGTGGCGCCACCCGCGATGATGCCGCAGACGATCGTCGCGAGGCAGGAGCCGATGGCTGAGAAGACGCGCAGTGGTGGTGTGTACAACGCGCCTCCTCCGCCTCCCGCCCCGGGGATGGCAATGCCTGTGGGTCGCGCTTCGGGGGCGACTGGATCGTTCGCGCCGGTGCCTGCTCCGAGCGCAGCGCCGATGCCGATGCGTTCACGCTCTGCACCGATGATGCAGGCCGCGCCCAAGGGCGGCAGCGTGATCGGCGGGATCCTCCGCAAGATGGCTCCGGCGGATGAAGACGGGTTCGCTGAAGAGTCGGCTCCCGAGATGGACGCGCTCCTCTCCGAGCAACAGGAAGGAGGTGGCGGGTACCTGGGCGGCGATTCGTTCGGTGGCGTCGCCGAGCCTGAGCCCGCTGCAGGCCTCGCGGCGAGCTTCGGTGACTATTCACGACTCGCAATGTCGCCTCCGGAGGGCGGCGCGATGCGCGGCAAGCTCACCCAGGCCTCGGAGTGGGACTTCGCCTTCGTCGCGGGGATTCACGTGCAGATCGACGTGGTGATGGCGATGGTGGGCCAGGCGCAGCGCCACGCGTACTCGGTGCAGAGCCTCGCCCTGCCCTCGCTGTCGCAGCCGGTGACGTCAGTGAAGTCGTTCGACTACCGCTACGACTGCGGCGCGCGGCTCGACGTGCCCTCGACGGGCAAGTGGGTGCTGATGCCGGTGATGGCGTGCGCGGTGGGGCTCACGCCTGAATACGTGTGCGTGCCGTCGGTGGAGTCGAAGGTCTACCGCACGCTCACCATCGCGAATCGGAGCACGCACGCGCTGCTCCCCGGCCCGGTCGATGTGACGGCAGGTGACGAGTTCCTGATGACGACTTCGCTTCCCGCGATCAGCCCGGGCGCGGACCAATCGCATCGACTCGGCCTCGGCGTTGAGGAGGCGATCAAGATCGCGAGGAAGACGCAGTTCAAGGAGACGACCGGCGGCTTCCTGGGCGGATCCACGGTGCTGCCGCACGACATCGAGATCGAGCTCAACAATCGGCTGAATGCGCCCGCGCTGATCGAAGTGCGCGAGCGCGTGCCCACCGTCGATCCGAACGAGAAGGATCTGAAAGTCGAGGAGGTCGCGTCGTCTCCGCAGTGGGAAAAGGTCGAGGGGCCGATCGATGGAGAGATCGTGAAGGGCACTCGCCGTTGGCGCGTGACGCTCGCGCCTGGAGCGAGCCAGAAGCTCACCGCGCAGTTCGCGATTCGCATGCCGGCCGACAAGATGCTCGTCGGCGGAAACCGGAGGAACTGAGCCATGACCACTTCTCTCCCGGTGAAGAAGGTCGTCGTGATGGAAGACCGCGCGCAGGTCGAGCGGCGCGGCACCGTGTTGTTGAACGGCGTGACCAAGGTGGAGATCGAAGGGCTGCCGATGGTGGCGGTCGATCGTTCTCTGAAGCTCGAGGTCAAGGGCGGCACGCTGATCGACGCGAAGTTCGAGCGGCGGTGGAAGGAACTGCCGAAGGGCGGACTCCCTGCCGATGCGAGCGCGCTGCGCACTCGGGTGAAGACGCTCGAGCTGCAGAAGCTCAAGGACGCTGACCTGGTCGCTCGGCTCGACGCGCGTGAGCTGGTGCTCGCGTCGGCGCGGACCGATCTCTTCCGGGCGATCTCCCAACTCGCGGGCTTCGGCACCAACGAAGTCGACAAGTGGAAGACGCAGCTCAACGAGCTCTCCGCCAGGCAGGCGGCCCTGGATGACGAGCGTCGCCTCGCGCGGCAGGCACTCGCGTTCACCGAGCTGCGGTACGGAGAAACCCTGCGGGCGCTCAACGTCGCCGAGGAGCCGCTGCGCAAGGTGGACTGCGTGCTCGCGCTCACCATCGAGGGCAACGGTGAGGCGCAGGTGCGGGCGAGTTACCTCGTGCCCTGCGCGGTGTGGCGTCCGGCGTATCGCGCGACGCTGAATGGTGAGCAGGTGAACGTCGAGGCCGAGGCAGTCGTCTGGCAGTGCACGGATGAAGATTGGGATCACGTCGAGCTGATGTTCTCGACCGCGCGGCCGACGCTCGGCACTTCGCCTCCGTCGCTGGTCGAAGACCGGCTGTACCTGCGCGTGAAGCAGGAGATCGAGAAGCGCGTGGTGGACGTGTCGATCCGCGAGGAAGTGATTCAGAGCGCTGGCGAGACGTCAGGCGCGCCCGAGATGCCGGGCCTCGATGACGGTGGCGAGACTCGGCTCCTTCACGCCGCTGGCCCGACGACCATTCGCAGTGACGGACAGCCGCACCGCGTGTCGTTGTTCTCGTTCGATTCGAAGGCGGTGGTCGAGCGCGTGTGCGCGGCTGAGCTCTCGAGCCTGGTGTTCGTGCTCGCGCGGTTCCCGAACTCGAGTGGCCAGGTGCTGCTCGCAGGTCCGGTGGATCTGATTCGCGACTCGGGACTCGTTGGGCGCGCGCAGCTCAAGTTCGCGGCGCCGGGCGAGACGATGAAGCTCTCCTTCGGCAACGAGGACGGCCTCCAGGTCATCCGCGAGATGGACGAGGAGGTCGAAGAGGCGCGGCTCACCGGGCGGAGGACCACCACCAAGACCGTGCAGCTCCACGTCTCGAACGCGCGCACCTCGCCGACGCGGTTGGTGATCGAAGAGCGAGTGCCTGTGTCTGAAGTGAAGGAAGTCGAGATTCAGGTGCTCACCAAGGAATCGCCCGCGAACAAGGACGGCATCTCGCGCATCGAGGTCGAGCTGGGCGCGAACGCGACGAAGACCGCCAAGTTCAGCTGGCAGATCAGCGCCGCCGCGAAGGTCTCTGGAGTGTGATCAAGAAGTGACCGCGTGCTCCCTCTCCCTGCGACAGCGGGGAGAGCGCCGGGGTGAGGGGCGAGCGCCAGTCGAACAGCCTCGAAGGAGGTGGATTCTCCCGATCGAGTGTCGAGCGTTCACGAGCAGGCCCTTTGACCTCGAGCTTCCTTTGACCAGGATCCCCAGCTTCGCGGCACTGTGTGAAGAAAGTGCAAACGGTCGCTCGAACTTCACACGATGAGTTCAGTGCGCGGAACTCGGATCTCTTCCGAAGACCCGAGTGCCCTCCGGCGCTTCGTCCTCGAGCAGATCGACCGCCACCGAATGCCCAGTGCCCTTCTTGGGCAGCGGACGAACAGTCGTCGTGATGTGAGTGCCGTCGGGCCGAACCAGAAAGAGCGGCGAGCCGACTGCGAGTTCCTCTGAAGCTCCTGGAGTGAGCACGAGGCCCACGCCCTTCAGAAACACCGCCTGCTCGACGACGAAGAGCAGCCTCACTTCCCGCTCAGGCGCGCCTTCGCGGCGAGCATGGTGTTCTTCATCAGCATCGCGATCGTCATCGGCCCCACTCCACCCGGCACCGGCGTGATCCACGACGCGTTCTGCTTCGCCGACTCGAAGTCGACATCGCCGCTGAGCTTCCC
>CBIHPJ010000035.1:0-22069 GCA_966211295.1 uncultured Myxococcales bacterium
GCGACGTAATCGAGCGGCCGGCACGTGAGCACCACCACCTGCGTCTGCTTCGCGGCCACGCGGAGCGCCTCGCGGAACCACGCGAGCCGTGCTGGGTCGCTGTGCACGAGGTGATCGTCGAGCACGATGGTGCTCTTCAGCTGCAGCGCGATCGCGAGGCGCACCAGGGTCGCGAGGTGATCCTTCGTGCCCACCGAGAGCGCTTCGAGCACCGCTGACGGACTCGACTGAATGCCGGGCAATTCCACGCCCTCCGCGGCGAGCGTCGGCTGGAACTTCACGGTGGGATAGCGGCCCTGAGTGAGCTCGGCAAAGCGCTCAGTGACGGGAACGGCGAGCGCGCTGCCGAGGCTCGAGCTGTCTTCCTTCTCCGCCTCGCGCACCGCCTCCATCAAGAGCCGCCAACCCGCGGCGTCGACTTCGATGGACCGTTCACGTGCCCGTGCGACCAGCACTGCTTCTTCGAGCTGACGCACCTGCTCTCGCGCCTGCGGACCACCGACCTTGCTCAGCGCGCCCTCGGCGTTGGCGAAGTCGCGTCCCGCCTGCTCGGCAGTGGCACGACGTCGATCGACTTCGCTCTCGAGTGCCGCGAGTTGCTCGGGAGTGAGCACCTCGACTCCTTCGAAGGTCGCGAGTGCCTTCTCAGCGGCCTGTACCCGCGCCAGCACCTCGTCGCGCTGCGCGGCCTTCAGCTGAGCGGCAGTCGCATCACGTTCGCCCTTGCGCCCGCTCTCGGCGGTGCGTGCGGATTCGAGCGCCTCGGTCGCGGTGACGAGCGCGGCTTCGCACTCGGCCAGCTTCGCCCTCGCTTCTTCGACCTTCGCGGCGGTCTGCTTGCGCGCGCCCGAGCCTTCTTGCTCGAGCTTCTCGAGACTCTCCTTCACCTTCACCAGCGACTGCTCGACGTCACTGAGCGAGCGCTCGAGCTTCGTCGCGTCCTCCGGAGTGCCCGGCACCTTCTCGCGCGCATCAGCGAGGCGATGCTCGGTGAGCTCGAGCTCACCCTCGAGCTTCTTGAGGATCGAAGCGGCCTCGTTCAGCGCCGCGCTCTTCTTCTCGTGGAGTGGTCGCGCCTGGCTCTCCCACGACGCACCCATCGCGTCGAACACCGGAGCGAGTCTCTCGAACGGATAGCTGCCGACCGCGAGCTTTCGTTCCTCCAACTGCTCCGGAGACGGAGCGCCCGCGGCCTTCTCATCCAACATCTTCGCGCGCTCGCGCAGGTTCTCCGCGTCGTTCTCGGTCTTCGCGGTGGTCGCGCGGATCGCCTTCGCGCGCTCGAGCTGCTCATTGAGCCCCACGAAGAGCTCATCGAGCTCAGTCAGCGTGCGCACGTTCGCGCGTTCCAGCACGGGAAGACCGTCGGCTTTCCACTTCTTGCGCAGATGCTCCGCGTCCTTGCGCTTGTCCGCCGCGCCCGCGAGCACCTCGATCTCCACCACGTCACCGATGCCGAGCTGCACGCGGCGGTCGGCCTCGATGGAGACCTCCTTCGTGATCTTCTTTTCGGCCTCGGGCTCGTTCTGGTCAGTCGTGCTGCGGAAGAAGAGCCCCGTAGACGAGCGCGGCTTCACCACCACCGTGACTCCGCCACCGAGTGCAGCCTCGGCGAGATCCAGCTCCCTGCGGAGTCGCGCGAGATTCGCGCGCGCGCGTTCATCGGGCAGTTCACCGCGGCGCGCCTGGACCTCGTCCTCGAGCTTCTTCGCGTTCTCCTGCACGCGCATGACCTCGGAGGTCTTCTCGAGCGCATCCGCCCGCAGCTTCTTCGCCTCGGCGCGCCACTTGTCCGCGGAGCTCACGGCCTCGGTCGCCGTGCGCCAGTGGCCGTAGTTCATCAGCGCGCTCGCCATCGCGGCCTCGCTCTCTGCTTCGGAATACTTCGCGCGCGCCGGAGCGAGTTGAGCGGTGAGCTTGCGCTGCGTCTCAGTGAGCACGTTGAGCGTCTCGTTCGCTTTGGCCTGCGCCTTCGCTTTCTCGAGCCGCGACGCGAGCTCCGCGCGGCTCACGGAATGGCGGGCCTGCTCTTCCGTGAGCGTGGCACGCGCGACGGTCCGCGCCGCTTCTCCATCAGCGCTGATCGCCTTGGTGTGCGCGGCCTCCGCGTCCTTCAGCGCCTGGTTCGCCTGCTTCACCGCGTGCTGCGCGGGCTTGAGCAGCGCGTTCTTTTCCTGCACCAGAGCGGAGAGCGAATCGAGCTCGACCCCCAGGGCCATCACCCGCGCGGCGAGCGCGTCGATCTGCGCGAGGGCCTGCTTCTCCACCGCGAGCTTCTGCTCGGCGAGCCGTTTCTCGGTGGAGCGGCTGAGCCCCGCCTGCGCGCGCTTGAGGAGTTGTTCTGCCTGCTCCGCGAGTTGCTGCGCCGCGAGCCACGCGCTGTTCAGCCGCCCCGCTTCGTCTTCGAGCGCCGACGACTGCGAGAGCGAGTGCTGCTGCACCACCAACTCGTCGGTGAGCTTCTTCACCGCCTCGGAAGCGAGCGCGAGCGGAGCGTTCGCACCTCCGCGCTTTCGACCGGTCGCCGTGTAGTGGAGCTCGTGTTCCTTCTGCGCGCGATCGAGCACGTGGCGCACCAGGGGATCCTGCGCGAGCGCAGAGAGGGCCGCGGTGAGCTTCAACTTCCCGCTCGGGTCGAGGTCCTTCTCGAGCGAGTTGCTGAGAATGGCATCGACGTCGGTCTGCCCAGCGAGGAGCGCGTTCGCGATGAAGCTCTCGGGCATTCCACGTGCTCCCGCCCGTCCGCCCGGAGGAGCGATTCCCCAGCCGAGCAACTTGCGCAGTCGCTCATCGACCTGCCGCTCGTGCGCGTCGACGGCGAACTCGCGGCCGTCCTTCGAGAACGCCAGCGTGGCGTCGTTCTCGGTGAAGCGCTTCACCACGCGCCAGTGCTTCGCGGGATCGGTGAGGAAGGTGAGGGTGACGACCGGAGAGATCTGTTCCTGCCAGGGGACGAACTCACTCGCCGCGCTCGAGGTGCTGGGGAGCAGCAGCGCCGCTCGCAACGCCACACCGAGCGTCGACTTGCCGAGATCGTTCGGCCCGTAGAGCACGTTCAGCCCAGGGCCCAGCTCGAGCTCGGCCGAGACGATGGCCTTGAAGTTCTCGAGCTGCAGCTTCGACACTCGCATCGGTCAGTTCGCCTTCGCCTGGGTCTTCGCCAAAGAGAACAGGTGATACAGCGCGCGCTCAGCCGCGGGCCGCTGTTGCGGATCTGCTGCCTGTTCCTTGAGCCGCTTCGCCGCGGCCTGCAACACGCTCGGCAAGCCGGCGCTGAGCGAGTCGATGTTCTCGAGATCCAAAGACAGCTTCGCGCGATCGAGCTCCAACACGCCCACGCGCGCGTGCGTCGCCGCGGATCCCTCGAGCTTGCTCAAGAGCGCCTCGGCCTCGGAGTACTCGGACGCGTTCACCTTGAGATCGAGCGTGAGACGAAGCACACGCGCGGCGAGATCGGTCCGCATCGCCAGCACTCGCAGATCGTCCATCGACCTCACCGTCAGCTCTTCCCACTGCCACTGCCCGACCTTCCGCTTCTGCACCATCGCTTGCCGCGCGCGGTTGATGAACACCAGCGCGACGTTGCCGGCGTCCTGCTCGCCGAAGGTCGTCTGCTCCGGAGTGCCTGGATAGATGGTGGGCGGCACCTTGCGATCGGGCGGCACGAAGCGGAAGCCGTGCGTGTCTCCGATCGCGAGGTAGTCGAGGCCGCGCTCGACGGCTGCGTCCTTCGAGATGGGGAAGTTGGTCTTCCAGTCGCCCGCGTCGAACGTCGAGCCGTGCACCAGACCGATGCGCACGCGAGCGTCGCCGGAAGCGCGTTTGGGAATCAGCGCGGTGGGATCACTCTGTCCCGCGCGCGAGAGACACGGCACCGCGAAGAGCACGCAGTCATTTGGCAACTCGACCTCGACCAGCTCGCGATCGACCACGTGCACGAAGTTGGGCAGCGCCTTGCGGAAGGTGGGATCGCGCCACACCGATTCAGCGACGAGTGGATCGTGATTGCCCGGCAGCAGGAAGACGGGCCGGTTCTTCCACTTCAGTTTCCCCAGCACCTCGAGGAGCGCGCTCTTGAAGTCCTCGTCGGGCTGCGGCGTGTCGAAGAGATCTCCCGCGCAGAGCACCGCGTCGACCTGGTTGCGCTCGGCCTCGAGGAAGATTCGCTCGAGCACGTCGCGGCGCGCGCGGGTGAGCGTCTTGCCTGCCTCGATGCCGAAGCGGTGAAAGCGTCGGCCGAGGTGCCAGTCGGCGGTGTGGAGCAGCTTGAGCACGATGTCGTCCTCCGTGCCTTTCATTCGATGACCAGGTCGAGCTCGAACAGCGTCTCGCGGCGAGGTGGGGCGTAGCGGCGCTCGAGGATGTGCGCCTGGTGCTTCTGGAAACGGGGATCTTCGCGGTTGGAGAGACGCTCGAACTCTTCAGCAACGGACTCGAGCTGCGATTGCAGGGTGGTGCGCGCCTTCTCGGCGTCTTCACGCGCTTCGGAGCCGGTGGCCCCATCGCGTCGCTGGGTGGCGAGCTCGAAGCGCTCTTCGAGGGTGGCTCGTCGCTTTCTCAAGACGAGCAGACGATCTTCCACGAAGCGCTCGCCCTGAATCGCGGCGCGCTCGAAGCGGTGCTGCTCAGCGGCGTCGAGCTCGGCCTGGGCGAAGAACACGGCCTGCTCGACCGCATCATCAACGATCGAAGGTTCCACCCTCTCCCCCCGGGAGAGAGTCGGGGTGAGGGCATGCTCAATGAGCATCCGCCCGTCCAATACTTCTCCGTCCGCACTCACCGCGACGGGAATCAACTGCTCAGCACGCTCAAATCCATCAGAGCCCAGCTTCACGACCCGCAACTTCGCAGGTCCCTTCTTCGCGCCGGGAATCTTCACCGCAACCGGAGGCCACGAGCTCTCTTCACGCGCTCGCGCCACCGCGCTCGTCACCAGCGGATGCGAGAGATGCAGCGGCCCATGCTGCTCGCCGTCGAACTCGATCAACGTGCCTGCGTCGGTCTGCTGCGACTTCCATTTCACTCCTCGCGCGTCGAGATCCGCGGTCACCACGCGCGAGAGCTCAGCGTCGAGTTCCGCGAGCGCCGCGGGCAGCTCCTTCTGATGGCGGCGAAACACCTTCTGCACTTCGTCGTCGAAGCGCTCGGCGAGCACGTTCGCAGTGCGCGCGTTCGTCTCTTCGAAGCGGCGGCGTTCATCCGCCACGCGATCTCGCAACGCGCGGAGCTCGTCGTGCACCTCGTCCACCGTGCGCGCGCGCTCGTAGATGCGGCGCAGCTCGCCTTCGAACTCCGCGCCGATCGCGCTCACGAGGACTTCGCCCGAAGTGGTGCCCGCGCGGTGAAGCACTTGATCGCTCGCGTCGAGCACCGTGCCGAACAGCTCGAGCTTCTGGCTCAAGATGTCGAAGGTGAGGCGCTGCGTCTCGTTGTCCTTCGCGAGGAAGTTGATCACCGTGACGTCGTGCTGCTGGCCGTAGCGGTGGCAGCGGCCGATGCGCTGCTCGATGCGCTGCGGGTTCCACGGGAGGTCGTAGTTCACCACCGTGTTGCAGAATTGGAGGTTCAGTCCCTTGGCGCCGGCTTCAGTGCTGATGAAGACGCGCGAGCGGGTCTTGAACTCGTGCACCAGAGCCAGTCGCGTCGCGATCTCATTTGAAGGCGGAGCCGACGAGTCGGGGTGAGGGGATGAACCCGTCTCCGCGCGCCATCGCTCCAGTGCGGCTTTCGCGCGCGGAGAATCGTTGTTCCCGCTGAGCAGGGTGATCTCTTGATCGGTGACGATGCCGCTCGCGATCAATCGCTCCCGCAGAGAAGCTTGTGTGACGAGCGACTCGGTGAAGATCACCACGCGATCGCTGCCCTGGCCCGCGCGTGCCTGGCCCGAGACGAAGGTGAGGGCTTTCTGAAGGGCGGTGAACTTGCTGTCTTCGTTGGCGAGCTTCTTTGCTCGCTCTACGAAGCCTCGAACTCGCTGAAGTTCCGAAGTGAGCCCCTCACCCCGACCCTCTCCCCGCTTCGCAGGGAGAGGGAGTCCTTCGTCTTCTGGTTCTGAAAGCTCTTCGAGATCGTCCGGTTCCTCGGGCCGCCCTTCCAGCCGCGCGACGATCCGCTCGAGGCTGGCCTGCAACGCGCGCGTCGAGCTCGCCATGCGCCGGTGAAACCCAATCAACAACAGCTGCCGATGCCTTCCCTCGAACGCGAGGATCCCGGGCTCCAGCAAATACTCAGTCACATCGTCGTACAGCGCCCGCTCTTCCTCGCTCATCGCGTACTCGAAGAGCCGCGCCTCTCTCCCGACGAACGGCTTCTCGAGGAACGTCTGCGCCTGCCGCCGCAACGTGCGCTGCAGCACCTGCTTGAGCCGGGCGCGAAGTTCATCCTCCTGCCCCGGAGCCACCTGCCGATCATCCGCCCCGCAGAACACCTCGCGGAACGTCGGCAGATCACCCAGCAACGTCCCGAGCGGATCCACGTACTGCACCAGGCCCCACAGCTCGGCGAGGTTGTTCTGAATCGGCGTCGCGGTGAGCAGCAGCATCGGCGTGCGACCGAGCGCCTCTCTCACTCGCCCCGCGGTGCGCGCGTGCTCGGAAGACGCGTTGTAATCGCCCGCCTGCGTGAAGCGTTTGTAGATGCCCGCGAACACCTCGTGCGCTTCGTCGATCACGCACAGCTCGAACGGCGCCGCGGTCTGCAGCGCGCGCTGGCCATTCTCCGAGCCCGCCATCTCGCGGTTGATCAAGAACACGCCATCGCCGTCGAGCCCGCCCGGCTTCACCGAGCCTTCACGCGCCTCGATTCCGAAGAGCTGAAACAGCTCCTGCCGCCACTGACCGAGCAACGACTTCGGAGCGATCAACAACACCCGCCGCGCGCCCTCGGCCTTCAGTTGGGCGATCACCAGGCCTGCTTCGATCGTCTTCCCGAGCCCCACCTCGTCCGCGAGGATGCAGCCGCCTTCGCGCAGCCGCGCGAGCGCGAAGATCACCGCTTCGATCTGATGAGGATTCGGATCCACCCGCGCCGCGCGCTGAGGCGACGTCGAGCGCCGCGGCTCGTCGGATCTCCGCAGGCGGACCAGCTCCTCGGCGAAGTAGCGGCGTTGAGCCGGGTGAAGACCGTCAGACACGCTGGCTGTTTACTACTTCGTGTACCCAAGCACTCGGTACACCAACCGCCCCAGCAACTCGCGCAGGGCCCGCGAGGTCTGGCTCAAGTACTCGGCGCGAGGGAACCAGTGCGGATCGTCTCCCGGGTCGCGAACGCGGAAGTCCACCGGCAGCACATCGGCCTCCACGCCTGCCGCGCGGAAACAGCCCACGGCGCGCGGAATGTGATGCGCGCTTGTCACCAGGAGCACCCGCTTCGCGCCCATCTCGTCGAGCAGCTTCTTGCTCTCCGTCGCGTTCTCGCGCGTGTTGTTCGCCTTCGCCTCGACCACCACCTGCTCCTTCGGCACGCCGAGCCGCACGAGCTCTTCCTGCAGGTACTCCGCCTCGGTGCGCAGCCCGCTCGTCAGCTGCCCGCCGCTGACGATGGCCACCTTCGCCTCGCCCTTCAGCAGCAGCTCGCGCACCTCGAGGAGCCGCTCGATGTTGTCGTTCCACGCCGGCTCTTCACGGAGGCTCCCCGCGGGGCTCACCGTGCCCCCGAGCAGCACCACCGCGTCGTAGACCACGCCGGGGCGTTGCGTCTTCGTCGCGCCGGACTCGAGCCAGTGCCAGAGCCGGTTGGAGAACGCGGGCAGCGCACAGAGGAAGAGCGCCCCCAATCCCCCGAACAGGAGCACCAACCCCGCCGTCCACCGTTTTCCCTGGGACGCTGCTGCCTCGGCACCGCTTCGCGGCGCCGCGAGACGGCTCGCGCTGCCTCGAGCGAGCAACAGGCCGCCCAGCAGCGCGGGCACCCCGCCGAAGCAGATCGGGTCGATCACGATGTCGAGCAGCTTGGAAAGGAAGAAAAACACCGTGGCCGATGGGTAGCACGAGTGCCCACATTGATTCTCTGGCAGTCGCGCGGGCTGCGGTACGCTTCGCAGCGCTGTGCTCCCCCTCTGGGCCCCCACGGAGCACGAGGAATCACCACATGTATCCTTCTTCTCCAGGACGCTGCGCCTCGGCACCGCTTCGCGGCGCCACGAGACGGCTCGCGCTCCACCTTCTGACGGTCACGTCACTCGCGGTGTTGAGCTCTTGTGCTCCTCCGGACGCCGCGCTGCGCGTCAACGTCACCGTGAAAGCGCAGGGCACCGCGCGCGTGAGAGCCGACTGCATTCGACTCACGATCTCCAACGAGACGCAGGAGTTGAAGTCGCTCACCATCAAGCGGCCCGCTGATGACACCGCGGTCTTCGGCGTGCGTCGTGGCACCGATCTCCCGGCGAGCGTGAAGGTGCAGATCACGGGCTTCCTCGGCAGCAACTGCGGCGACGAGAACACCCTCAAGCTCAACGCGCAGGGCGAGTCGGTCACCGGGGTGTTCCCCGAGTCGGGCGTCTCGGAGATCGAGGTCACCCTCGATCCGCCCAACACCAGTCTCGACGGCGATCGCGACGGCTACGTGGGCGCCGCCAAGGGTGGCCTCGACTGCAAGGACGACGACAACACCATCTTCCCCGGCGCCGGACAGGTCTGCGCGAACACCTTCGACACCGACTGCGACGGGCAGGGCGGCTGCGACGATTCGGAGTGTGGCACCGCGGCGGTCTGCGCCGATCCGCCGGATCGCGTGGTGATCACCACCACCGTCGCCACCATGATGCGGTTCGACTGCGTGGGTCCGTTTCACGTCGAGCTCTACAACGCGAACGGCGTGCGCAAGGCGATTCGCGACACCACGGTGACGCTCGCCTCGTCGCTCCCCGGAGTGACCGTGCATCCCACCGCGTCATGCGGCGCGGGCTCGGCGGTGACCTCGCTCCCGATTCCGTACGACACCTCGGCCTTCGACGTGTGGCTCTCGGCCGATGCCACCGCGTTCGGCATCAACACGCTCACCGCGACGGCCTCGCAGGTGACGACGCC
The DNA here is from genome assembly GCA_966211295.1 of uncultured Myxococcales bacterium. Classification (GTDB taxonomy): domain Bacteria; phylum Myxococcota; class Myxococcia; order Myxococcales; family Myxococcaceae; genus Archangium_A. Next base: position 9,027 of record CBIHPJ010000035.1, read on the forward strand.
CGGCACCGCGATGGTCGAGGTGCACCCGCGGCCGATCGATCACCTCGAGTTCACCACGCCGCAGCGCTCCTTCACCGCGGGCGCATGTGGCGCTGATCCGGTGACGATGGAGTTCCGCGACTCGATGAACCGCCGCACCGACGTCGACGCGCCCACCACCATCACCCTCTCGTCGGCGCCTGGAGACATCGGCAACGCCAACGTCTTCTTCTCCGATGCGGCCTGCGCCACCGACGGCAACATGGCGACGCTGATGCCCGGCCAGGGCTCGGTCACCGTGTACGTGCTCGCGAAGCGCGCGGGCAACTTCACCATCACCGCGACGCCCAGCGCGGGGCCGCCGAAGGATCAACCGTTCACCGTGAGTCCAGGCTCGGCTGCGAAGCTCGCCTTCACCAACGGCCAGGTGGCGCTCAACACCACGCAGACCTGCTCGGCGGGCATCTTCAACGTTCAGCTCCAGGACCAGTTCGACAACCCGGTGACGGCCGGCGCCAACATCACGGTGCGCGTGTCGGTGAGCGGGCTGATGGGCGTGCAGCTCTACGACAGCGGCACCATGTGCAGCGGCGGCGCGAAGACGGACTTCACCATCCAGGCGGGCACGAACTCCGTCTCTTTGCAGGCCGCGGGCATGAACGCCGCCACCTCCAACGGAACCATCGTGGCCACCGCGCTCAACGCGGGCGCGATCACCGATGCCTCCCAGATGGTCACGATCTCCGCAGGCAACGCGAGCAAGTTCGTGATGGGCGGCACGCCGCAGAGCCCGCTGGCCAGCGTGTGCAGCGGCAACGCGTTCACCATCAACCTGCAAGACAGCGCCAACAACCCCGCCGCCAGCACCGGCAACGTGACCTTCACGCTGACCACGACGCCTGATCAGTCGGGCACGCCGGGCTTCGGGTTCTACACGGGCGCCGGTTGTCAGACGCTCCTCACGGGCGGAATGCTCACCATCCCCGCGGGCCAAACGAGCGCCAGCTTCTATTACAAGGGCAATCGCGCCATCGGCGGAGCGGGCTTCGAAGTTCGCGCGAGCAGCGTGCTCACCGCGCCTTCGACGTTCCTCCCGGGCAACACCATCCGTCCCGGGCCGCCGGGCAAGTTGTCGTTCGGCTCGCCGATGACGCAGACCACGCAGGCCGGCACTTGCACCGCGAACCCGTACACCGTGAACGTGTTCGACCTCTTCGACAACCCGACGTCCTTCACTTCGCCGCAGACCGTGACGGTGGCCTCCAACCCCACGGGCGTGACGGTCGGAAGCTCGACCTGCACCGGTGGCTCGGTGCAGATCGGCGCCAGCCAGGGCTCCGTCGGCTTCACCGCGCAGCACACCGTCACCAATCCGTCGTACGCGCTGACCGCCACGGTGGCCGGCTTCTCCACGCCGACGCCCGCGACGATGACGGTGACTCCGGGTCCTTCGACGCTGATCGTCGACGTCCCGTCAGGCGGAACTTCCACGCTGATGGCCGGCGGCTGCCAGCAGATCACCTTGAGCCGGCGAGACATGTTCAACAACAACGCGCCGACCGCGGGCAGCACCCCGGTGACGCTGAGCTTCCCCACCGGCACCTGGAACGTCTACGGGAACAACAACTGCTCGGGAGCCGCGGGCGCGACCGTCAACATGAACGCCACGCACACCGTGACCTTCTCGGTGAGCCCGCGTGACGGCAGCGCAGGCAGCGGCGTGATGACGGCGTCGATCAACTCGGGCGGCGTACAGACCGCCACCGTGAACTTCACGGTGAACCCAGGATCTCCCACTCTGGTGTTCATGACCCCTGCGACTGGCACGGGGAACGCGACGTTGTCCGCCACCGCGGGCACCTGCACCCCCATCACCATCGCGCGTCGAGACGGATTCCAGAACGACGTGGCGCTGGGCTCCGCGTCGAGCGTGACCTTCCCCTCGCTCCCCGCGGGCACCACGATTCACACCGGCACGCCGTGCATTCCGGGGAACGCGGTCACCACCATTCCTCTCACCGCCACCGACGCGCGCGCTTCCTTCTTCGTCTACGCCACGCGCAGCAGCGCCAGCGGTGGGCCGCAGCTGCAGAACGTGATCTCCACGCTCGCCGCGCAGAGCGCCAACCTCGCGCTCACCGTGAGCCCGCAGACCTCGAGCACCACCCTGGTGGTCACTCTGCCCACGGGAGGCACCGCCAACCTGCTCGCCCATCAGTGCCAGCGCGTGAACACCGAGCGCCGCGATGGCTTCATGAACCTGGTGCCCGCGACCGGCATGGCCCTGACGGTCACTCCGGGGGCGGCGGACATGCAGACCTTCTCGTCGACGGACTGCACCGGCATCGCGAACGGCGCCATCACCGTCACCGCCGGCGCCTCGAACCGCGACTTCAGCGTGCGCCTCGACACCGCTGGAGCGAGCGCGCGCAACCTGACCATCACGCACGAGGGGCTCACCGCGCCGCTCGCGCTCACCATCAGCCCCGCGGCCACGGCGCTGTTCCAGATTCAGGGCCTGCCTGCGTCGATGAGCTCCGGCGCGTGCGTGGGTCCGCTCACCCTGCGCCGCCGCGACGGCTACAGCAACGACACCACCAGCGGCACCATCAGCGTGGCGATGACGTCGAGCGGTACCTCGCCGATGACGTTCTCCACGGCGAGTGATTGCTCGGGCGCGATGTCGACGCTCAACGTGGCGATCAACGATCTCTCCGCGGTCTCGGGGAACTTCTACGCGACCGCCACGCTCGCGGGCTCCGCGGGAATGACGGCCACGCAAGGCAGCGTGACGGGCATGGGCACGCTCACGGTGAACCCCGCGGCCCCCAGTCAGATCGTCTTCCTCACCGGCCTGCGCACCTTCACCGCGAGCGTGTGCGGTGGAGCGGCCAACGTGATCACCGTGCAGCTGCGTGACCCCGCGGGCAACCCGAGCAACGCGGGCGCCGGCGGCCAGGCATTGACCGCGGCCTCCACCTCGGCAGGCGGCGCGTTCTACACGAACCAGACCTGCGCCACGGTCGCTGCGGGAGGCAACTTCACCATCCCCTCGGGCAGCAACCAGGTCTCGTTCTATTACCGCGACACCACGGTCGGCTCGCCCACCATCTCCATCACCAATCCCTCGAGCCTGACCAACCCGCCCGCGCAGCAGCACTCGGTGATGGTCGGCCCCGCGGCGAAGCTCGCCTTCACCACGCCGGTGCGCACCACGTTCACCGCCGCGCAGTGCGGAGGCATCGCGAACGAGATCGTCGTGCAGCTGCGCGACGCGAATGACAACCCCGTCAACGCGGGTGCCGGTGGCCAGGCCTTCACCGCGGTCTCGAACTCCACGGGACCGGGCGTGTGGTTCACCGACAGCAGCTGCACCACCGTGGCGGCCGCGGGCGCGTTCACCATTCCCAACGGCAGCAACCAGGTCTCGCTCTACTACCAGGACCCGAAGGCCGGCACGCCGAGCGTGTCACTCACGAACGCTTCGTCGCTCACCAATCCGACGGCGCAGGTGCACACGGTGAACGCAGGTCCGCCTTCGAAGCTGGCCTTCACCTCGGGCGTGCAGACCATCGCGGCGTTGACCTGCTCGGCCCTCACCACCATCACGATGCAGGATGCGGGCGGCAACATCGTGAACGCGGGTTCGAACCGAATCATCAGCCTCTCGGCCACGCCCAGCGGCGCGAACACCACCTTCTATTCGAACTCGAGCTGCAGCACTCCGCTCACGGGCGCCGGGAGCAACGAGATCACGATGAACAGCGGCAACTCTTCGGTGACGATCTATTTCAAGGCGGAGAACGCGGGAGCCCTCACGCTCGCTGCTGATTCTCCGTCGATCACCCAGGGCACGCAGGGCGCCACCATCACCGCTGCGCCCGTCACGCAGATCAACATCCCCACCACGGCGCAGAACGTGGAAGCCGGGTTCTGCCAGCCAGTGGTGGTCGAGCGCCTCGACGCGCTCAACCGTGGAGTCACCACGGGCACCACCACCATCACGCCCTCGTTCTCACCCTCCACAGGCGCGCTGCTCTTCACCGACGCGAACTGCACCATGGCGGCGGGCGCGACCTTCAACATCGCCGCGAGCTCCAGCAGCACCACGGTCTACGTGAAGGGAATCAGCGGGAGCCTCGCCGGCGTGATCCCCGGCGTGCAGGCCTACACGTTCACCGCGACGAGCAGCACGATGAACGACAACGTGGTGATCACGGTGGCGCCGATGGTGCGCAGGCGCAGCGCGGCGTGCACGCTCGGTGGCTCGACCATCACCTGCCCGATCACGCCCACCCTCTCGGACATCTCGCGCACCATCCTCTTCTTCCAGGCGACTCCGGGTAACGCCGATGACAACCCGGGTGACGACAACGTCAGCTGCCGCCTCGATCCGAACGGTGGCACGGCGCAGGTGGTGTGCGACCGCTTCAGCAGCGGCGGCAACGTGAACATCGAATGGCAGACCGTGAGCTTCGCGTACCCGGCCACCATGGGCGGCGTCTCGGTGGTGCAGGCCACCGCGAGCTGCACCACCTCGCAGACCAGCGCGATGCCGCTCGACGCTCCGCTCACGCTCTCGGCCGCGGCGACCACGACGAATACCTTCGTGCTCTGGAGCAGCCGCACCGATGGCACCGACAACGACGGCGAGAACTTCTTCACCGCGGCGCTCACCTCGACCTCGAACCTGCGCTTCTTCCAGTCGGCTGCCGGTTCGACCTGTACGCACGGAGTGAACTTCGACGCGCAGGTGGTGACCTTCGCAAACTCCACGGTGGCGCGGGGCGTGGGGGTGGGCGGCTCGACCAGTCCCTTCACCGTCTCGCAGATGACCCCTGCCACGGCGTCGACCTTCCTCCTCTATTCCTCGCGCATGACCGGTGACACTGGCGGCAACAACAACATCTGCCGCCGCCGCCTGGAGGGAAGGATCAGCAACAGCTCCACGCTCACGTTCACGCGTGGGTGCAACGGCGCCGACATTCAAGACATCGCGTGGGAGCACGTGAGGCTGCCCGCGGGCGCGCTGGTGCAGCAAGTCACCCAGGCAACCACCTCTGGGCAGGCGACGGCGAACGCCACGTGGGCCACGGCAGTCGACCTCACCCGCTCCGTCGGCTTCATCGGAGGCCTGGGACAGGGTGGCACGGCCTCGGGGAGCACGGGCTACGCCACTGACGATCGCGTGGGAGCGGCGCTGGCCCGCGTGGTGCTCACCGGCACGACCGGGCTCACCTTCACCCGCACCTCGAACAGTGACGTGGGCACCTTCACCGCCTACGTGGTGCAGTTCGCTCCCTGAGTCCGTACTCCGGTCCGTTCAAGTCGAGGATGACGGCCCCACCCTCGGCGGTTACAACCAAGCGACATGACTGATGCGGCAAGTGGTGAGGACCTGAAGGCAGTCGAGGCGTTGGCGAAGGCCCGCGCCTCCGTGGTGGAGCAGATCGAGAAGCGCGTCGTCGGGCAGCGCGACGTGGTCGATCACCTCTTGATCAGCCTGTTCTCCCGGGGCCACTGTCTGTTCGTCGGGGTGCCCGGCCTCGCGAAGACGCTGCTGATCAGCACGCTCGCCGAGGTCTTGAACCTCTCGTTCAATCGCATTCAGTTCACGCCTGACCTGATGCCCTCGGACATCACGGGCACCGACATTCTCGAAGAGGATCGCGCCACCGGTCACCGCGAGCTGCGATTCATGAAGGGTCCGCTCTTCGCGAACATCGTGCTCGCCGACGAGGTGAACCGCACTCCGCCCAAGACGCAGGCCGCGCTGCTGCAGGCGATGCAGGAGCACAAGGTCACCGCCTCTGGCCGCACCTGGCATCTGGAGCCGCCCTTCCTCGTCTTCGCCACCCAGAACCCCATCGAGCAGGAAGGCACGTACCCGCTCCCGGAAGCGCAGCTCGACCGCTTCATGTTCCTGGTGGACGTCGGGTACCCGTCTGCCGAGGAAGAGGTGCAGATCGTCAAGCAGACCACCGGTGGCCGGAACACTCCGCTCGAGAAGGTGCTCTCGCCCGAGCAGATCATCTCGCTGCAGGATCTGGTGCGCCGCGTTCCGGTTCCGGATCACGTGGTGAAGTACGCCGTCGATCTGGTGCGCGCGACCCGCCCCAAGGAGCCCGGTGCGTTCGACTTCGTGGGCAAGAACGTGGGCTGGGGCGCTGGCCCTCGCGCTTCGCAGTACCTCGTGGTGGGAGCGAAGGCGCGCGCCGTGCTCGCAGGCCGCTTCGCCGCCACCGTGGACGACGTGAGGGCGCTGGCGAGGCCGGTGCTCCGTCACCGCGTGTTGCCGAACTTCACCGCCGAATCCGAGGGGCTCACCTCGGTGAAGCTGGTCGATCAGATCGTCGAGCGCATCAAGCCGACCTGACTTCAATGAGCACTCGGGGGAGCTCCAAGTCAGCGGCGCATCAATTCCTGGAGAGCCTGGGGATCAAGCACGCCCCGGAAGTGGTGAAGCTCGAGCTCCAGTTCAGCGCCCCCAAGCAGGGTGCCTATCAGCCGCCGCACTACGAGCTGGTGATCGACTCCTCGAAGCCCGAGTGGTGCACGTACCGGAATTACAACGCCGCCCCCCGTCCCATCGCCCCCAGCGAGGTGACGGTGCCCGTGGAGATGACCCGCTTCACCGTCTTGACCGTGAGCAAGGGTTTGGACCGCGCCAAGGTGGAAGCCTGGGCGAGGTCGCTCCTCACTCACGACTAGCCACGCGCGCGCGCTCCGTGGCAAGAGCAGGAGCGCCATGTCCACCGCTCCCCACTACAAGCCCAACGTCCGCGACACTCTCTTCAACCTCTTCGAGTTCCTCGAGATCCAGAAGACCTCGCTCGGGAAGAAGCCCTTCGGAGACCTCGACGAGGCGACGGTGCGGCAGACCATCGAGACCATGGTCCCGGTGTGCATGGGGATCATGTCGGAGGGTTTCGTGGAGGGCGATCGCGTGCCCCTCACGTTCGACCCCAAGACCGGCACCGTGCAGATGTCGCCGGTGATGCAGAAGGCCTTCGCGGCCTACTACGAGACGGGCATGAACCTGCTCGATCTGCCCACGCACCTGGGCGGCCTGGGCGCTCCTCCGACGATCGCGTGGGGCACCTTCGAGTTCGTGATCGGCAGCAACCCGGCGGCCGGTTTTGCGTTCCTCGGCAACGTGCTCGCGCGCATCATGGACGGCCTCGCCACCGAGGAGCAGAAGAAGCGCTTCGTGGGGCCGATGCTGGAGCACAAGTGGGGCGGCACCATGGTGCTCACCGAGCCTGACGCGGGCAGCGACGTCGGCTCGGCGCGCGCGAAGGCGAAGCAGATCAAGGACGACGTCTGGCACATCGAGGGCGTGAAGCGCTTCATCACCAATGGCGACATCGGTGATGCGGCTCCGAACACCATTCACCTCGTGCTCGCGCGTCCCGAAGGGGCGGGCCCGGGCACCAAGGGCCTCTCGATGTTCATCGTTCCCAAGTTCCTGGTGAACGAAGACGGATCGCTCGGCGAGCGCAACGGCGTCTACTGCACGAACCTCGAGAAGAAGATGGGCCTCAAGGCTTCGGCCACCTGCGAGATGACCTTCGGCGACAGCAAGCCGGCGGTGGGTTGGCTGGTGGGCAACGTGCACGACGGCATGCGCCAGATGTTCCACGTGATCGAGCACGCGCGCATGGCGGTGGGCCTGAAGTCAGCGGCCACGCTCAGCACCGCCTACTTGAACGCGCTCGCGTACGTGAAGGAGCGCAAGCAGGGCGCTGACCTGAAGAGCGCGGCCGACAAGAAGGCCCCGCGCGTCACCGTGATCCACCACCCCGACGTGCGGCGCATGCTGATGATGCAGAAGTCGCACGCGGAAGGAATGCGCGCGCTCATCCTCTTCAACGCGTCGCTGCAGGACCAGGTCGAGCTGCTCGGTGGCCACAAGGCCCCCGCCGCCGCCGAACCGAACGCGATGAACGATCTGATCCTCCCGCTGATCAAGGGCTACTGCAGCGAGAAGGTGTACGAGCTGCTCGGCATGTCGCTGCAGTGCTACGGCGGCTCGGGCTACCTGCAGGATTACCCGGCGGAGCAGTACATCCGCGACCAGAAGATCGACTCGCTCTACGAGGGCACCACCGCGATCCAGGCGCTCGACCTGCTGATGCGGAAGATCGCCAAGGACGGCGGAGCGACCCTGCAGAATCTGATGGGGAAGATCTCGCAGACGCTCGAGACCAACGAGGGCGGCGACGAGCTCAAGGTGGAGCGCGCGGCGTTGGCCGAGGCGCTCGGTCACCTGCAGACGGGCCTCGGCTCGCTGATGGAGAAGCTGGGCGAGTCGGTCTACCACGTGGGTCTGCAGGGCAACCGCGTGCTGTTCTCGCTCGCGGAAGTGACCATCGGCTGGCTCTTGATTCGCCACGCGGCGGTCGCGCTCGCGAAGAAGAAGACGGCCACCGGCGCGGATGCCTCGTTCTACGAGGGCAAGATCGCGTCGGCGCGTTTCTTCGCGCACGAGGTGCTGCCGAACATCGCGCTCCAGATGCAGCAGGTGCAGAAGAGCTCGCTGGCGATCATGGAGCTGCCCGAAGAGGCGTTCTGATGCGCGGAGCGCTGCTGTCTCTGACAGTGGCGCTCTGTTCCTGCGCGACGGGGCCGTCTCAGACGATCTCGCTGCGCACCATTCCGGCGATCGACGCGCCGGTTCGTAGTGTGCAGTTGCGCGTGGTGGATCGAAGGCTCGCCAAGATTCACCGCACCACGCGCGCAGAAGCAGTCGTGAGGGGGGACATGGTGGAGGTCGTTCGAAATCGAATCGAAGACGAGCTCGCGCGCCGTTCGATCAAGGTGAGCTCATCTGAGGGGCCCGAGGTGCTGGTCGAGATCCTCGACTTCGGCTGGGGCTGGCAGACGACCAGCTTCATGTACTCCACCTCGGCGGGCGCGTTCAGAATGCAGGTCACCGAGGGCGCGAAGACCGAACGCTTCGTGGGCGAGCGCTCTGAGGCAGGGCCGAGTGCGTATTCGCTCGAGACGGTGGCGGATCAGCTCGAGCTCGCGCTGGATGACGCGATCAAGGCGATGGGCGAGTCCACGGTGCTCCTTCCATGAACGAGCATCGTGAGTTGATCATCGCGATCGAAGCGCACCTGGCGAAGCAGCAACGCCGGGTGCAGCTGGCGGCCGCGCGGGGAGAGGATCTTCCCGACTCGTTTCCGCTCGATCCCCAGGTGTTCGAGTACCTCTATCCGCGCAGCAAGGAACCGGCGCAGGCGAAGGCTCTGCTCACGCAGATCAACCCGCCATCTGCGGGCGTGTATCGCGGCTCGTTTCTCCCCGGCGTCGAGCACTTCGTGATCGACATGACGACGGATGGGGACCAGGGAACGTTGTGCGTGCTCGACAGCGCACTGCAGTTGGTGGCGTGCGCGTGCCGCCGCGTGGAGAAGCTGCACTGGGTCACGCTCGAAGAGCTGATTCCCTACGCGCGCGAAGCGAAGCGTCACCCCGTGTTGTTTCCCTGAGCGGGTCACTTCCGACGCATTGTCGGCTGGCTCGACTGGCCCGATAAGGCGGTATGTATCGTTCCCTCCTCGCTGCTTCCGTTTTCGTTCTGGTCGGTTGTTCCTCCTCGAAGTCGTCACTGATCGCGCTCAGTGACGAAGCTGCCGGTGAGCATTGCGCGAACGGCGGCGCGAAGATCGAGAGCGGCCTCGATGCGAACGGCGATCTGAAACTCGACGTGAGTGAAGTGACGAGCACGCAGTACGTGTGCAGCGGCGTCGCAGGTCCCACCGGTGCCGCGGGTTCCAACGGCACCTCGTGCACGGTGGCCGAGAGCGCGGACGTCAAGACCATCAGCTGCGCAGGCGGCACGCAGGTCACCATCTCCGACGGTGCGAAGGGCGACCGTGGAGACACCGGCCCGTCAGGCCCCGCGGGAGCGGACGGTGATTCGTGCACCGCGACTGATAACGGCAACGGCACGGTGACGTTCACCTGCGGTGCGACGAGCATCACCGTCACTCTCGGCGGTGGCAGCGGTGGTTCTGCACACAACTCGCTCGTCGCGATGACCGCTGATTCGAGTGGCACCTGCGCGACTGGCGGGACGATGGTGCAGTCGGGGCTCGACCTGAATGACAACAGCGTGCTCGAGGCGAGCGAAGTCGCGAGCACGCAGTACGTGTGCAACGGGGCAGCCGGCGCCAACGGGACCAACGGCACGAACGGCACGAACGGCACGAATGGCGCGAACGGAGACGCGGGCACGAATGGAAGGAATGGTCTCAACAGCCTCGTGACGCTGTCCGCCGACACCACCACGTGCACCAGTGGCGGTACGCGAATCGAGGCCGGAGTCGACCTCAACGACAACGGCACGCTCGACGCGGGTGAGGTGCTCCAGACGCGCTCCGTGTGCAACGGCGCGACTGGAGCGATGGGCACGACGGGCGCGACGGGAATGACGGGAATGACGGGTGCGACGGGGATGACCGGCGCCACGGGCGCGGCTGGAGCGGCAGGGCGCAACAGCCTCATCGTCATCACCAACGAGACGGCGGGCACCAACTGCGCGGCGGGCGGGAAGAAAGTTCAAGTCGGCGTCGACACCAACGGCAACTCCACGCTCGACGCGGGCGAAGTGACCTCGACGCAGTACGTGTGCAATGGACTGCCGGCGGGAAATTCAATCTACGGCACCGGACAAGACGGAGCGCTCACCATCGCCGCGGGCGGGCTGAACTGGGTCACCACGCCGCCGACTGGCTCGCTGCAGTTCACCAACATCACCGTCAACGGCCCGTGGACCATTCCTACGGGCGTGAAGCTCCGCGCCACGGGCACCATCACCATCGCCACCGGCGGCTCGATCACCATTCCTGCCAGCACCTCGAGCGGGCTCGGCATCGCGTCTTCGGCGCCGCAGCCGCTGCTCAACAATGCGGGCTCGATGTTCGGCGGCACCGGCTGTCAGGCGGCGTTTGCTCGTCAGCTCTTCAACCCCGGCCGGTTCGGCGGCGGCGTTGGCGGTGGTGCGACCAATGCCACCCCGACGCTCGGAGGCGGAGGCGGCACCGTGGTGTTGCTCGCCGCGGGAGCGGTGTCGCTGGCCTCGGGCACGTCGATCAGCGCGGCCGGCGGTGATGGGCTCGTGGGCAGCAGCTCGGCCAACAGCGGCGGAGGCGGAGGCGGCGGCGTGATCGTGGTGCTCTCGAACACCTCCATCACCAACTCGGGCACGCTCACCGTCGCGGGAGGCAAGGGCGCCAACACGCTCGCCAATCCTGACTCGAGCGCAGGCGGCGGTGGTGGCGGCGGGCTCATTCAGCTCGCTGCTCCGACGATCACCGGTGGCACGTTGACCGTCGCGGGTGGCGCAGCGGGAGGCGGTACTTCGCAGGGCGGGTTCGCGGCCGGTGGCGGTGCTTCGGTCGGCAACGGTGGAACGTCGGCAGGCAGCGGCGTGCCCACTGCGTCTCCAGGAACGGCGGGCGCGGCTTACTCGACGATCACCACCGATCCCGCGGCGTTGTTCCTGACGTCGACCACGCCGTAAGTCACGGCGGCGAAGGTGGGCTCACTCCTTCGGTGGTGAGCAGCCACTCTTCGAAGCACGGCTCCCAGCGGTGATTGAAGCGCGCGTGTTCAACGAAGCGATTGATCAACTCGCTGGGAGACTTCTTCCTCAGCTCTGCGCAGCTGCGAGGCGCGGCGAACTCGTGAATGCGCGCGCAGTCGGTGACCGCGCGTTCGATGGTCTTGGTCAGCTGCTCTTCGAGCGCTGATTTCGGAAAGCCTTCGACGCCGGGATCTTCGACGGTGAGCGAGTAGGTGCTGCCGCGATCTGCACAGGTGACGTAGAGCGAGACGTCGAGCTTCTGGCCGCGCAGGGAGCTCTCCATTTCGAAGGTGCGCATCTCTCCGCTCTGCTTCTTCGCGGGCGCTTCGGGAGCCATGCAGCGCAGGGTGAGCGTGGCGCCCAGCCCCGCGGGCAACTCAGGCATCGGAGGGAGTGGCTCGTTGCAGCGCGAGAGCCGCGGCTTTTCCCAGTGGCCCACTCCGTCGAGCGGAGGCGCTTCGGGGCCACCGAACTCCTCGGCGAGTTTGCGATGGAGCCAGCTCGCGTTCCCGGTGAGTTCGTTCGCGCGCGCGAGGTGATGCGCTTGCGCCTGGTCGCGGAGTCGTTCTGCGCGCTCGGAAGCGGAAGGCAGCGAGAGGAAGAGGCTCGCGAGCTGCGCCGCGCGACCCGGTTGCCTCGCGGCGATCGCTGCATCCACTTGAGGCCAGAGCTGCGCGCGCAAGGTATCCAACATCATGCGCGCTTCGGTGCGCGCGGGACTCGGAGTGGAAGGCAGCAGCGCGAGCACTTCCGAAGCACGCTTCGCTCTGAGCGGCGGCTCGAGCGCAGTAACTTCGTCGAGGCACCCTCGTGCACTTGTCTCCCTCTCCCTTCGGGAGAGGGTCGGGGTGAGGGTTTCCGCGAGGCACTTCAATTGCTCACAGGGCTTCGCCTCGTCGCACATCGTCTCGGGAACTTCAGGCGGAGCGCCGAAGTCCTTCGTCTCTTCCGGCTTCAGCTTCTCCCTTTCGCGCTCATCACGTCGTTCGGCTCCCGCAGTCGCATCGCGACGCTTCACCCGAGTGCGCGCCTCAGCCATCAGGGGCTCGATCGACGAGAGATCGGAGCCGATCGCGGCGGACATCAACGCGCGCAAATCGTCGGCTCGATAGGTCGCGCTCAGCGCATCGATTTCCTGCTGCGCTGCTTCCACGCCGCGCGTCTCTCTCAGCGTGAGCAGGCCTGAGATTACATGCCGAGCGCAGGTGCGCCGTGCGGTGTTGAGCCGCGAGGACTCGCGCACCAACGCATCACCCGGAGCGCCTGTGAGCAGCGCATCCAACTGCTGGCGGATCTTCTCGTCGTAGCTCGCGAACGACTCACACTGCGGCGCTTCGCTCGTGAGCTGAGCGGACGTCGTCGCGCAGCCGACCAACAGGAGCATCGCCAACGAACCGAGCCGCATCGCGCGCATCCTGCCAGCGCGATCCCTCGGAGTCAGTCATTCGGCCGGAGGGAGCCACTCGAT
>CBIHPJ010000036.1:0-21887 GCA_966211295.1 uncultured Myxococcales bacterium
GGCGGGAGCAGGAAGAAGTCGCTGGGGATCTCTTTGTAGTGCGTGAGCGCCGCGCGGAACGCCGCGTAGTCGATGCGCGCGTCGGTCGGGTGGAGCCGCACGAAGTTCTGGTAGCGCTCGCGCGCCTCGGCGAAACGATCGCGCTCGTAATCTGCGTCGCCCAGCCGGAGCTCAGCCGTCTTCGCGACCTCCAGGTACGGATACTTGGTCTTCACGAACTCGAAGTAGGCCGAAGCCTCCTGGTAGTTCTTCGAGTTCATCGCGTCGTCGCCCTTCCGCATGTTCTCTTCGGCGTTGTCGGCGAACGTCACGTCGCTCGTGTCCTGGCCCGCGAAGGTGCCGAACGAGGCGCAGGCCGCGGCCGAGAGAGAAAACGCCACCACGAGAACACGACGGAGATTCATGCGGCGCGCACCCTACCTTTCAGAGCTTTCAGAGTCTTCACTTCCAATCACGCGCTCCACGACGTCTTCCTCATAACCACGGCTGGCGAGGAAGCGTGCTCCGCGGGCGCCGGAGAGCTTTCGCGCACGGGCGAGCTCCCGGGCTGACTCGAGCGCCTTCCACCCTGTTTCGGCGATGGCCTCCTTGATCGCGGCTTGCGCAGTCGCCTCGTCGATCCCCGCTTGCACCAACCGCGCGAGGAGTGCTTCGCCCGCCCACCCATCCTGAAGGGCCTCTGCTGCTTTCCGCTGAGCGACGCGTTCGTCATCGAGGTAGCCGAGGGCCTGAGCACGATCGAGCGCGGCGGCGATTTCGTTCTCGGTGTACCCGCGGCGCGTGAGGGCCTCGACCAGCTTCGCCCTGGTCTTGTCGGTAGAGGCGAGCAGCCGCGTGAGCTGAGTCAACGCATCGGGTTTCGGAGGTGCCACGCGCGGCAACTTACGTGCTACGCGCAACGGCATGCATCCGTTGATCGCGCGCTTCATCGATCTTCCGTCTGCGTTGTTGGCGCTGTCCAAGGAGTCGACCGAGTCGACGCTCGACTCCGAGGAGGCCGCGCTCATCGCTGCTGCCGTCGCGTTTCCCAAGGCCCGCGCCGCGGTGCTGAAGGCGAAGGGAACGAAGAGCCCCTCTCAGGAGGCGCAGCAGCAATTGATCATCCTCGCCACGCGCGCGGCCACGGCTCGGCTCGCCGTCGATCCGATGCTCGGGCCTCGCGTGACCTCGGCGAAGGCGGCGCTGGAGAAGGAAGGCGCGTCGGCTACCGAGGCCGACGATCTGATCGCCGGCGCGGTGCTCGAGGAGGCGTTCGGTTACGCGGAAGATCCGAAGTTCTTCGACTCTGACTTCCTCGCGGAGACGCTCGACTCGCTCGTGTTCCTCGCGAAGGTGAATCAGGAGACGCTCGACGAGTGGCTCGAGGCGTTCGCGCGCGGCGGCCCCGCGGGTGATCGCGCGCTGCGGCTCAAGGTGGCGGAAGTGGTGCTGGAGAGCGCGTGGAGTGAAGGTCCTCAGCCGATCACGCCAGAGCACCTCGACGACTCCATCGAGCAGCTCGCTGACTCGGTCGCGGGATCCGAGTTCGAGAAGGCGGTGAAGACGCTCACCGAGTTCCTCGAATTCCTCTCGACCAAGCAGGTGGTGGGCGCTGAGAGGAAGAAGCGCCTCGAGCAGGTGCTCAAGAGCGCCACCGCGCGCGGCGCCGAGTCAGAGGACGAAGGAGAAGAAGAGTCCGAGGACGACGAATGATCCTCCCTCTCCCTGCGACAGCGGGGAGAGGGTCGGGGTGAGGGGCTACTCGTCGCCGCTTCCAGCGACCTTGAAGACCCACGGGAAAGTAATCGCGACTTCCTCGCCACCCTTGGGCTCAGGGAACGTCCACCGCTTGACGCGTTGAACGATGCAGTTCTCGACGCTCTCGTTCGAGAGCCCGCTCTCCGCGATCTGCGCCATCTGCACCGCACCTGAAGCGCCGATGGTCCACGCCACGGTGACCTTGCCGCCGAGGTCAGGCGACTTCACGAGCTCTGACTCGTAACAGAAGCGGATCTCGTTCTGATGACGACGCACGACCTTGAGCACGAGGTCGCGGTCGTATCCGGGAGGCAACTTCGGCGTGCAGTCCTTGCAAATGACGTCTTCGATGCTCTTTCCCCGCATCCCGCGAAGTCCTGGATTGCCCGGACCGCCGGGACCGCCCGGGCCACCTGGAAGCACGCCACTCCCGTCGAGGGAGAGCCCGTCCACTGCGACGCCCAGGTCCCTGAAGCTTCTGCATCGCCGCGCCGAGCGCGCCTTCACCCTTCGCGAAGAGCTTGCTTCCTCCGCCCATCAGGATGCTGAGCACGTCGTGCGCTGTCCGGTGACGCGACACGCTCATCGTCGGAGCGCGAGCAGTCGCAGTCTTCATCACTCGATTGATCTTCTCTTCGAGCACCTGCGGCTTCGATTTCGGGATCGAGTTCTGAGGAGCGATTCGGTGCACGAGCCGCGAGGGCGAACCCCACATCGACTCCTCATCCACGCGCGGGGTGAAGACCATCGCCACCGTCGCCGCGACGAAGAACATCAGGGAGTGAGCGACGACGAGCCCGAAGAAGAAGCTCTCCTGCTTGCGCGACTTCGGGAGGTGCTCACTGCGCCGCTGAATGCGCGCCTCGAGCGTGAGCTCACCCGACTGCACGATCAGCGTCTCACCGAGCTCGAGCGCCGTGCGCCGGCCGGGATCGACCCAGTTCCCCGGAGAACGCTCCACCCACGCCTTCGCGCCCGCAGGCATCGCGACGAGAGGCAGATTTCCTTCCCAGCGAATCTCCACGCCCTCGAGCGGCATGCGCTCTTCACCGACTTTCACGTGATCGACGCTCAGCGGACGATCAGCCCACCGCAACGCGACCGCGAGGATCCGATCTCCATCGAGCGGCGCTCCATCGTCCCCTCTGAGCACACGACGAGCGGGCGCAGCTTCAGTGCGCAATTCCATGCGAAGACTCCCAGGCGAAATGGGCGCGAAAAAACCCGCGCGTGGGAGAACTGACATCTCCCCACCGCGCGGGTTCCCAACTGTCGCCCCTCATCACCCAACCCTCTCCCCGCTGGCGAAAGGAGAGGGAGAGCAGGAGGTCAGAAGCGTTCGATCTGGAAGTCGTCGTCCGGCTTGGTTCCCGCGGGCTTGGCGGGCGAAGCAGCGGGCGCAGGCTGAGCGGGCCGCGCCTGAGCAGGCGGAGCCGCGGCGGGCCGCGCGGCCTGCGCATTGTTCGTCATCTGAGCGACGTACGCAGCCGAGCCAGGAACCGCCTTCTCCTCGCCGGGCTTGTTGTCGAAGCTGTCCCACTTCGCGTCGGACGTGGAGCTGACGCCCTGGAACCGCAGCGCGAAGTCGTCCGGGTTCGTCGCCTGGCGCAGCGCCTCCTGGTACGTGACCAGGTTCGAGCGCACGAGCTGCATCAGCGACTGATCGAACGTCTGCATGCCGTAGCTGATCTGGCCCTGCGCGATCGCGTCGGGGATCTCCTTGGTGCGATCCTTGTCCTCGATCATCTCCTTGATGCGCGCGGTCGCCTTCATGATCTCGACGGCGGCGACACGGCCCTTGCCGTCGGCGCGCGGTACGAGACGCTGAGAGACCACGCCCTTGAGCACCGAGCCCAGCTGAATGCGGATCTGCTTCTGCTGGTGTGGAGGGAAGGCCGAGATGATGCGGTTGATCGTCTCGGACGCGTCGAGCGTGTGGAGCGTCGACATCACGAGGTGGCCCGTCTCGGCCGCGTGCAGGGCGGTCTCGATGGTCTCGATGTCGCGCATTTCGCCGACGAGGATCACGTCGGGGTCCTGGCGCAGCGCGCTCTTGAGCGCCTGGCTGAACGACATCGTGTCCACGCCGACTTCGCGCTGGTTGATGATCGAGCGCTTGTCTCGAATGAGGAATTCGATCGGGTCTTCGATGGTGATGATGTGGTTCGTCTCGCTCGCGTTGATGTGATCGATCATCGCGGCGAGCGTCGTCGACTTACCGGAGCCCGTGGTACCGGTGACGAGGATCAGGCCGCGCTCCTCCAGCGAGATCTTCTCGAGGGCGGGAGGGAGCATCAGCTCCTTGATCGTCATGATCTTGAACGGAATCACGCGGAGCACGGCGCCGATGGTGCCGCGCTGCTGGAACACGTTCACACGGAAGCGGCCGAGACCGGGCACCCCGTACGCCAGGTCCACTTCGTTGCTCTGCTTGAACTTCTCTTTCTGAAACTCATTCATGATCCCGAAGGCCATGCGCGCGACTTCCTCGGGAGGGAGCCGCTTGCCGTCCTTCAGGGGCACGAGCTGGCCGTCCACCCGGAACATGGGCGGAAGGCCGGCTTTCAGGTGGATATCGGACGCGCCGCCACGCAGCGCGATGGTCAGGATCTCGTTGAGTTCCATGGAGACTGAACGGTACGCGCGTTCCCTCGTTCGGAACAGCGCGGAAACAGACGACTGGGTAGGACGCAGCAACACCCAGAAACACACTGGAGCCGAAGCTCGACAGGCGGAGCGACCAAACAATTCGAGCCGCGACTCCCAGACAGGAGCGCGGCTCGAAGGTGACCAGCGAGAAGCGGATTAGCGCTTGCTGAACTGGAAGCGACGGCGGGCGCCGGGCTGACCCGACTTCTTACGCTCGACGGAGCGCGAGTCGCGGGTGAGGAAGCCGGCCTTCTTCAGCGGCGAGCGGAACTCGGGGTTGAGCCGAGCCAGCGCGCGCGAAAGACCGTGACGGATCGCGCCGGCCTGGCCGGAGAGGCCGCCACCGCGCACGTTCACCGTCATGTCGACCTTGCCACCCTGCTCCAGCACCTGGAGGGGCTGGTTGATGATCATGATCGACGTCTCACGCCCGAAGTACTCGTTCAGGGGACGGCCGTTGACGAGCATCGCGCCCGTACCGGTCTTCACCCAAACACGGGCAGTGGCCTCCTTGCGGCGGCCGGTAGCGTAGAAACCCTCAGTGCCAGACTTGGCCATGGTGCTTGATCTCTCTCTCGAAAAGCTTCTTAAGAATTACGCTTTGACCTGCTTGGCAGCAGGCTTCTGAGCGACGTGCGGGTGCTTGTCGCCAGTGTAAACGCGGAGCTTGGTCATCATCTGGCGGCCGAGCGCGTTGCGGGGAAGCATGCGGCGCACGGCGTTGAAGATGATGTCTTCCGGGTGACGGCGCTGGAGCGTCGTGTAGTCGGTGATCTTCGCGGTGCCGGGCATACCAACCACGCCCATGCGGAAGTACTTCTTCTGGCTCGCCTTGTTGCCCGTGACCTTGACCTTCTCGGCGTTGATCACGACGACGTGATCGCCGGTGTCGATCGACGGGGTGTACATGGGCTTGTGCTTGCCCTTGAGGAGAGTGGCGATCTGGCTGCAAGCGCGACCAAGCACCTTGTCGGTCAAATCGACGACGTGCCACTCGTGCTTGATGTCTTTCGCCTTCGCGCTGTAGGTACGCTGGTGCGGCATGGGTTTTCGAACCTCGATCAGAAAGGGCGGCCCTGCTACCTGTAGGTGCTCTAGCTGTCAAGGCCTGATCCGCTCGGAACTGCAACGGAATCCGCAGGAGCCTTCTCGGCCTTGAGCTTGTCCCTGAGGCTGGAGAAGAAGCTCTTCTCCTTCTGGGTGGGCTCTCCCACCGGGATCGCCGCCAGTTCCATAAGGTCGCAGAGTTGCTCAGGAATATCTGAAAGGAAGCGGCTCGGCGTGCGGGGCATTTCTTTGCCTCGCTTGATGCGGCTCGAAGCCCGGCTCATCACCAGCCGATCACGAGCGCGGGTCATGCCCACGTAGCAGAGCCGGCGTTCCTCTTCGGGGTTGGGGAGCTCGCCCTGCATTCCAGAGTGCGGAAGCAGGTCTTCTTCCACGCCCACCATGAAGACCAGCTTCCACTCGAGGCCCTTCGACCCGTGGAAGGTCATCATGGTCACCCTGCCCGCCTGGTGATGCGGCTCGTCTTCCTCTGACTTCGTGTCGAGCGAGAGCCGGTTCAAGTAGGTGAGCAGGCTCGCCTTCGGACCTTCGCGCTTCTCGTAGTTTTCGAGCGACTGGATCACGTGCGCCACGGCCTTCGCTTTTCGATCTCCCGAGGCGAGCGTGGGAGCGGCCGCGCGCGCAGAGCCGACGAAGTCGATCTCCTTCAAGAGCTCGCGGGTGAGGTGCGAGAGGTTCCCCTTGTTGAAGGCCTTCCGATAGCGCTCCATCAGCGTGACGAACTCGCCGACTTTTTCCGCGGCGCCCTTGGGCAGCGTCTCCACCTCGGCGGCGCGCTCCATCGCCTTCCACAAGGGCACTTCTTGCTCGAGGGCCCACGCGGTGAGGCGCTCCATGGTGACGTCGCCGATGCCACGCGCGGGCGTGTTCACGATGCGCAGCAGCGAGATCTCGTCCTTCGGGTTCGCGATCACCCGGAAGTACGCGATCACGTCTTTCACCTCGCGCTTGTCGAAGAACTCGGTGCCGCCGACCACCTCGTAGCGGACCTCTCGCTCGCGCAAGAACTCCTCGAGGAACCGCGATTGGCCGTTCACCCGGTAGAGGATCGCGATCTCATCGGACGTCAGTCCTTCCGCGAGCGCGCGCTTCACTTCGGAAGCGACCCAGCGCGCCTCGTCTTCTTCCGAGGGGGCGGTGCAGATGGTGATCTTCGGGCCCTTCTTCACCGAGCTCCACATGCGCTTCGCCCGGCGATCGGGGTTCTTCTCGATCACCGCGTTGGCCGCGTCGAGGATCACCTGGTTGCTGCGGTAGTTCTGCTCGAGACGAACTTCCTTGCCGCCGGGGAAGAGGCGCTCGAAGTCGAGGATGTTGCGCACCTCGGCGCCGCGCCACGAGTAGATGCACTGATCGTCGTCGCCGACCACGCACACGTTGAGGTGCGAGTCGCCCAGGTGGCGCAGCAGATCGAGCTGCGCCTTGTTCGTGTCCTGGTACTCGTCGACCATGATGTAGCGGAAGCGCTTGGCGAACTGCTCCTTCACCTCGGGGTACTTCTCGAAGATGCGCGAGGGGAAGACGATCAGATCGTCGAAGTCGACCGCGCCCTGCGCCTTGAGCGCGAGCTGGTAGAGCGGGAAGACCATGTGAGCGACGAGCTCGATGTCTTCGCCGTCCTCCTCTTTCTCTCTCACCTGCGGCTCGATACCGGCGCTCTTCGCGCGGGAGATCAGCGTGAGCACCTTGCGGGGATCGAAGACCTTGTCGTCGATCATCCGCTCTTTCATCGCGCGGCGGATGAGCGCGATCTGATCGCCGGTGTCGACGATGGCGAACTTCCTGGGCCAGCCGAGCTTGTAGAGGTGCTCGCGCAGCACCTCGGCGCCGAAGGAGTGAAAGGTGGAGAGCGTCACGCCGAGCGCGCGCTGCCCGCCCATCTGCACCACGCGCTCCTTCATCTCGGAGGCGGCCTTGTTGGTGAAGGTGACCGCGAGGATGTTGCGGGCGGGGACCTTCTTGTCGAGCAGGTGGCAGATGCGGTGAGTGATCACGCGCGTCTTCCCTGAGCCTGCACCCGCGAGCACGAGGAGCGGGCCCTCGGTCGTGAGTACGGCTTCGCGCTGCGGGGGGTTGAGATGCGACAGATCCACGGCGCGTCGCTCTTATTACAGGCGAGGCCGAGTCAGCCCGACTTGATCTGCTCGAGTTGCCCGGTTTACCCGGTCTCGTAGTCGACGCCGCGGCCCTTCACGGGCGTGCCCGCATCCGCGACCAGCGTCACCGGCTTGGGAGCGCTTGGCGCGAAGTCAGACTCAGGAGGAATCGCGCCCGCCGTGAACCGCGGCACCGCGGCGGCAATCTCGGGAATGCGCCCGCGCACCAATCGCTCGTACTGGTGAGCATGGGGCCGGTTGCGGCCGCCGACGCCTGCGTGCCACGCCCGCACCGCTTCCCACTCGCGGCCGTGGAACTTCTCGGTGAGCTTCGCCAGCTTCATCGCGAGGAACTCGATCTGCTTCTCAGGCGCGATGGTGGCGGCAGCGCGGCCGCGGCCCACTCTCGTCCCGCTCCACTTCTCGAAGTCGGGAAGCAGGCCCTTGTCGTCGAGGCCGATCAGACCGTGACCCGAGCCGTCACGGTGCACGCCGTGATTGATGAAGCTCGATTCCTGCGCCACCACCGCCGCCATCAGCTGCGGATTCGCCCCGTACTTGTCTGCGTACTTGTTGATCCACGGCGCGAGCGTCTCGACGCTGACCTCGGCGTCGCGAGCGCGGGGCAACACAGGCAGCGGACGGGTCCCTCCGATTCCGTTCGTCACGTCGGCGATTGTCGCGAGGTGTGTGGGGCGAGTTCAAGGTGAAAGAAACCTCGCGCCCGCGACGATCTTTCGGCTTACTCCCGGCGTGGCGCGCGAAACAAAGAAGCCGACCGATCCGAAGGAAGCCCGCGAGCTCGTATCCGGTCTCGACAAGCGCCGGTTCCTCGATGAGCTCAGCAAGCTGACCAGCAACTTCGCGGCGGATCCGGGCAACCCGGGCTCGTACGCGTGCACCGACTGTGTGCGCTGTGCGAACTGCATGTTCTGTGAAGAGTGCGAGGGTTGTTACGGCTGCACGCACTGCATTCGCTGCGAGCTGTGTAACAACTGCACGCACTGCGTCGACTCGAAGTCGCTCAACGCGTGTGCGTACTCGGTGCAGTCGGAGAACTGCGCGAACAGCGCGTACGTCTACTTCTCGCGCAATCTCTCGGACTGCACGTACTGCTTTGGCTGCGTGGGGCTCACGAAGAAGGACTTCCACATCCTCAACGTGGGCTTCAACCGCACCGAGTACTTCGAGCTCGTGCAGAAGCTGAAGAGAGAACTCGGAGTGAAGTAGCTACTCGAGCCCGCGGGCGGCGAGCTCGGAGTCATCTTCCCCGCGCAGGTGACCCACTTCGTGGAGCAGCGTCACGCTGATCTGTTCCACCAACTCTTCACGGGTCTTCACCGCGCGCGCGAGGTTCTTCCGGTAGAGCGCGATCGATCGGCACGGATCTCCGGGCTGCGCATCGGGCTCGGGCTCACACGCCTCGCCCAGCGGAGATCCACGGAAGAGCCCCAGGATGTTCGGCGAGAGCGGCGGATCACCTGAGGTCAGATCGGCGGCCGCCGGGAGATCCTCCATCTCCACCGGCACGCCCTTGAGGTCCTTCCGCATGTCGTCGGGCAGCGCGGCGATCGCCTTGTCGAGCTCGGCCTGGAACTCGGTCTTCGAGAGCAGCACCGGATCAGGGAACGACTCGAGGTCGAGCGCGCGCGCCTTGCCGAAGTGCTGCTCCGCTTCCTTCTCTTTGCCCTCGCGCTCCAACAAGAGACCCAGGTGGTGGTGCGCCCACGCCGCGCGCTCTGGATCGCTCAGCAACCTGGTGAACGCGGCCTTGGCGTCGACGAAGCGGCACAGCTCGAACAGCGCCACCGCACGCTCGTAGAGCGCTTCGGGATCGTTCTTCTCCTTCAGCAGCACCCAGTCAGCGCGATCGAGCGCGTCTTGCGGAAGCCCGGTGTCGTTGAAGCCCATCGCCGAGAGCCGCGCGAACGAGAGCGCGAAAGGATCGTCCTTCTGAGAGGTGGCGAGCTCGAAGCCGCGCTCCGCATACGCACTCCCCAGCTCGTCCATCTCGCGGCTCGAGGGCATCAGCACGATGTAGAAGTGCGCCGCTCCCGCAAGCGCGTCGAGCGAGTCGGGATCGATCGCCAGCGCACGCGCGTAGGCGAGCACCGCCTCGTCGTTGCGATTCAACTGGGCCAGCGCGTTGGCGCGCTCGGTGTGAGCGAGCACGTCATTCGGAGCGAGCGCCGCGGCCTGCGCCGCGCACGAGAGCGCCCGCTCGTATTCCCGCGCGTCGAACGCATCCCGCGCGGCGTCGAGGGGGAGCTGTCCCTTGCCGTCGCACACCGCGAGCGGGTGCACGTGCGGAGTCCCGTGAGAGGGCTCCTGGTGCTTGGGAACGATCTTGGGCACCGGCAGGCTCGCGCTCGGCTCGGGCGCGGGGCACACGCACTCGCCCGCATCAACGGGCGCAGGAGTCACCTTGGAGCTGCAGGTGCAGCCCCAGAGCGTGAGTGTGATGCCGAAGACGAGCGCCCGCATGGCCGTGTTTCTGAACAAGCAGGAGACCCTACCTGCTCAGGCCGACTTCTTCTCTTTCTCGAAGGTCACCTGCGGCGGCTCCTTCTTGAGGATCACGCCGTCGGTGATGCGGCACTCTTTGACGCCCTCGCGGAAGGGGACGTCGTACATGATCTCCAACATCGAATCTTCCATGATGGCCCTGAGGCCACGCGCGCCGGAGTGACGCCGCAGCGCTTCCTTGGCGACGGCTCGCAGCGCTTCCTTGGTGAAGGTCAGCTTCACCTTCTCCATCTCGAAGAGCTTTTGGTACTGCTTGGTGAGCGCGTTCTTCGGATCCGTGAGGATGGTGACGAGATCGTCTTCCTTCAGATCGTTGAGCGTGGCGACCATCGGCAGGCGCCCGATGAACTCGGGGATCATGCCGAACTTCATCAAGTCGTCGGGCTCGACCAGCGCGAGCAGCTCGCCCACCGAGCGATCTTCCTTCGCGTCGATCTTCGCGCCGAACCCGAGGCCCTTCTCACCGACGCGCCGCCTGATCACCGACTCGATGCCGTGGAAGGCACCGCCGCAGATGAAGAGGATGTTCGAGGTGTCGACCTGGATGTACTCCTGCTGGTTGTACTTCTTGCCGCCGCGAGGAGTGACGTTGGCGCGAGTGCCTTCGATGATCTTGAGGAGCGCCTGCTGCACGCCTTCGCCGCCGACGTCGCGCGTGGCCGACGGAGTGTCACCATTCTTCCGCGAGATCTTGTCGATCTCGTCGATGTACACGATGCCGCGACCGGCCTTCTCCACGTCGTAGTCGGCGTTGTGGAGCAGGTTCTGAATGATGTTCTCGACGTCTTCACCGACGTAGCCGGCCTCGGTGAGGCTCGTCGCATCCGCGATGGTGAAGGGTACGTTGAGGAAGCGCGCGAGCGACTGGGCGAGCAGCGTCTTGCCCGAGCCCGTGGGCCCGATGAGCAGGATGTTCGACTTGCTGAGCTCGACGTCTTCGGGGCCCGGGCCTTTGACGCCAGGGCGCGGCCGCGACGCGGGCTTGCGCTGATAGATGCGCTTGTAGTGGTTGTAGACGGCCACCGCGAGGACCCGCTTCGCGAAGTCCTGGCCGATCACGTAGTCGTCCAGGAACGTCTTGATCTCGACGGGAGTGGGCAAGCTGACCGCCGGCTTGGCCTCTTCCTTCTCGGCCTCCTCAGCGATGATGTCGTTGCACAGCTTGATGCACTCGTCGCAGATGTAGACGGTCGGGCCAGCGATGAGCTTGCGCACCTCTCGCTGCGACTTTCCGCAGAACGAACAGGAGAGGTTCACTTGGTGCTCGCCCTTCTTCACTTACGTCCTCCTCACCGCTTGTTTGCCCAACTGTAACGCCGGGGTCGGGGTGGTTTGCAACCTAGCAACGGTCCCCCCACATCACACGAAACTCCCCCTGCCTCTTCGGGGACGACTCAGATCACTCAGGCTTCCGCTTTCGCTGCAAGCAGCTCTTCCAAATCGCTTGCCAGCGCGTCGGCCCGCTCGCGGATCGCGGCGGGTACTTTTCGGTTCGAGTGCAGTTCTGCCGCAAGCCGCTTCGAAGTCGCCCACAACTTCTTCAGCTCACCAGTGGAGTCGGTCTTCACCTCAGGTGCGGGGAACTTCTCCACCAGCTCGCGGCGCAGCTCGCTGGTCGGCTTCTCCTGGTTCCAGATCGAGTCGCGAATCGACTTGTATTCCTGGGCGCTGAGCTGACCTCGCTCTTCGGCTTGCGCGAGCACTTCGACCACCTCGAAAGCGGGAGCAGCCTCCGCCAGCTCGGGGGTGCGCATCACCTGCGGCTCGTGCTTTTCGAGGAACCCAAAGTTGCGCGTGAGCTTGTCGGCTGTCTGCTTCTTGATGCGCAGCTCCGACAGGCAATACGTCTCGAACGTCGGGTATCCCCAGTCCTGGAAGGAGCCGTCGTTGCGCACCTTGGCGAGGAGTTTGCCGAACTCGACCCAGGACGACTTGAAGCGTCGGGCGGCGAGCAGCACCGTCTGGCGGAAGCTCCCCGGCTCGACCTCGGACACCTTGCGGCTGATCGCTGCTTCTTCGGCAGATGACATGCGCGAGCGCTTCTCTCAGCGCTCCGTCACATGGGCAACTGGATCTTGCGGTTGAAGATCAGCCCTTCTTGCCGACGTTGAAGGACAGGTTGACGGAGTTGCCCGAGTGGGCCGCCTTGAAGGGCCACTTCTGGAGCTCCTTCAAGAGGCACTCCTGCAGGCCGCTGTCTTTCAAATCGGGGTTGTCGACCCACACCTTCGAGACCTTGCCGGCCTCGGCGATGGAGAACTCGATCGGAATCTTCAAGTACACGCCGGGCTTCGCCACGGTCTTGATGCAGGGAATGAGGCTCGCCTTGTTGCGCGCGACGACGGCGTTGATGCCCGCCTCGTCGACCTCGCCCATCGACATCCCATCGGGATCGGAGTTGCCCACCGGCGGCTTGCCGTTCTGCGGATTTTTCGGCGTGTTCGGGTTCGGATTGGGCCGGTTGTTGGCGATCGGCGCGTTGTTTCCGACAGGCGCCTTCTTGATGGGCGAGCCCTGGTAGTCCACGAGCTCGTCGTCGACGGTGCGCTTGGCCTTGGAGATCGTGGGCGCGTCGATGGTGATGTCGCCCCAGGCGAGCTCTTCGGCGGTCTTGCCGTTGGGCGTGTGCACCGCGAGATAGCTGCCGAGCACGGCGACCACGACGCCCAGCGTGACCAGCACGCCAGCGGCGATCGCGATCGCACGGTTCCGCTTCTTCTTCTGCTCGGATTGGTGCTCGTGGGCGTGCGCGTCGACGCGCTTCTTCGCCTCGGCCTTCGCGACGTGCACCTTGAAGTCAGAGACGTCGGAGAGCTTCTGAAAACGCCCCGAGCCCATGAGCTGCACTTCGCTCTGCGGGAGGAGATCTCCCGAGTACAACTTGTCGATGATCTGCTGCGAGGGGACTGGGCCGAGGATCAGATCACCCTCGCGAAACAGCCAGCCCGGATCGTTCGGCCCCATGAGCGCCGCATTGTGGGGGCGGCGATGCATGGGTGCAACCGTCTCTTTGGTCGCTCAGTCGTTCAGCTTGTCTTCGTACTTCTCGAGCAGATCGCTGATCGCTTCGCGGAGGTACTCGCTCTGACGGATCCGCGTCTCCTTCGAGAGGTCCTTCAGCTGCTCGAGGCGATCACGGTTGAGACGGAAGACCACGGAGGTGAGACGGGCGTTGTCGTTCATGTGCACACATGGTCTCACATGAAACATCATGGTCAAAAAAACGCGCGCACTGATCACGCTGATCAGCGCGCTGATCAGTGATCAGGGCTCGAACAAGTAGGTCCGAAACTGGACACCGATCAAAAGTTCGCCCGAGAGGCGCAGCGAAGTCGCGCCACCGAGCTGCGCTCCGATCTGCGCGTACACGCCCATGATCGGGAGGAAGTCGTACTGCACGCCGAACCCACCCCGCACTCCGAACGCGAGGAAGGGCGTGACGTGCGCGGCGAACTCGAGATCGAAGAACGTCTTCCAGAGGCCGAGCCCGTAGCTGTTGCGCAGGCCCGCGTAGAACGACAGCCCCACCGTCTGCGGAGAGATGCCCGGAGCGACGCGCGCAGCGATCCGCACCTCGTTGTGCGCGCTCACCGCGAGCGTGCCCCCGAGCTCGATCGGAATCCGGTAGCCGTTCTCTGCGGCGGTGAACGAGATCGCCCGTGAGATCTCCCCGCCGGTGGCGACGGTGAGGCCGAGCGAGCCGCGGTGATCATTCTCCTCGAGCGCGGCGAGACAGACGCTCGCCGAGAGGAGCGTCACCGCGAGGATGAAGCGACGCATCTGAAGATCAGCCGCGACGACTGTCTGACTCGCTCGCTGTGAACCCCCAGCGACGCCTGCGGCGTCCAGGGACGCTCGCTGACCGCAGCAGCGCCAGCGCACCGATCGCGAGGAGCTCGAGGCCCCCCGTGGTCGAGCAACCCGCGCGCTGAGCGTCACCACCGGTGAGCTCGTCGGTCACTTCAGGACGGAGCGCGACCTGCGGCGGGCGGTACGTCGCCTGCCCCACGTTTCCGAACTCGTCGCGGGCGAACACGGTCACCCCACCCTGCGCCTCGATGGCGGAGAGGGAGATCTCACGGGCCGCACCGAACTCGGACTGCGCGCCCTCGCCCACGCGGTACGCGAACACGAGGCGATCTTCTGACAGCACGTCGCGCGCGGTGACGTCGAGGCGATCGCGCTCGAGGTTCGGGGTGAGGGTGAGCTCGGGGGCTTCCCAGTCGACCAGGAAGCCGATGTCGCCCGGGGTGGAGATGGCGTGCGGATCTTCAGCCATGCGCGTGCGCACGTGGATCACGTGCGAGCCCTGGAGGAGGAAGCGCGGGTGCGAGACGACGAGCTCGTCGTTCTTCACGGGCTGGAAGTCGGTCCACAGGCCGTCGTCGATCTTGAACGAGAACTCCGGGCTGCCAGACGAGCCGAGGGCGCGCACGTCGAGCACCGCCTCGGGCCACGGGAGCGGCTGGCCCTTGAGGCGCATGTCCTCGCTCTTCGGCATGCGGCTCTGCTTGAGCGCGACGGCGACCTTCGGCGCGGAGAACGCGCACATCTGGGTGGCGCCGAGCAGCTGGGCGTAGAGGCCGAGGTGGTTGTACGCCTCGGTGCCGGTGATGCGGCCGAGGCCCTTCACCTCGTTCACCTTCAGCTTGAACGAGCCGAGGGTGGGCAGCGCGAAGCCAGAGAGACCGCCGGCGAGCGCGGGCTCAGCGAGGCCGATGACTGCGGGCACGAGATCAGCGAGCACCTGCGGATCCTCGGCGAGGATCTCGGCGTTGGCCGTGCGGATGTTGGTGATCAGCGAACGCAGATCGCCGAGCGCAGGCGTGACCTTGTCGCAGCCTTCGAAGATCAACGAGAGCGGGAGCGAGATGTCGGCGGTGAGCGTGAAGAGCCGCGCGTAGCGGTCATCGAGCATCGCGTAGAAGTCGATGCTGAGGTCCGGCAGCGTGATCAGCAGCAGCGGCTTGATCGGCTTCTTGGTGACGGGATCGTACGTGCCCTCGCCCACCACGACCTGCGGCGGGCGCGCGGGGCGCAGCACGACCATCATCGGCGCGTCCTTGCCGTCGCGGGTGGCGAGCTTCCCGAGCGAAGGGAGGAACGTCTTGAAGAGGCCGGTGTTGATCAGTCCGACGTTGTCGCTCGAGAGGTTCAAGCAGAGCGCGCCCGACTGCTGCGCGGCCCAGAACGCTCCGTTGAGGAAGTTGGACGAGATGCCCAGGCCCACGTGGTAGCCGGAGTTCGGCGTGGCCTCTCCGTCGAAGTCGGGCGGCGAGACCATGGTCATCGGCGGCGCGGCCTGCGGGGGCACGCACGCGGACACGGCGGTGGGCTGAATGCCGACGCGGGTTCCAAACGCCATCCCGGTGTCCATCGCCACGCTCGAGCCCGCGGCGACCGAGAGCTCGATCTGCGCATCTGCGGGAGCACCGAACGAGCCGAGCAGCGCGCCCATGCTCATGGTGCCTTCGACTCCGAGGAAGCGCGGCACGCAGCGGCCGCCCTGCTCGCAGACGTTGTCGGAGTTGCACGTCGCCTGCACGTTGCTGCCGTCGGTCGAGCGCGGGCAATCGGCGTTGGTCATGCACTGCTGGCAGGTCTGCTTCGCGATGAGCGCGCTGATCTGCGACTGCAGCGGCGCCGAGATGAGGCCGAGCACCAGGTTCTTCACCGGGTCCCAGTCCGCGAGGCCGCAGTAGACGTCGCCGCAGTTGTTCTGGCCGGAGAAGGAGAGGTCAGCCGGGTCGAGGCAGTCGCGGTTCGGCGTGCCGCTGCACACCGTGGTGCCGGTGAAGCTGGTGACGCTGAACGCGAGCAACTTGTCCCACTTGTTGTCGATCGAGAACTTCACGTTCGCGCGGATGCGGTTGTCGTTCGGCGGCTGGTTGGTGCCGGTGTTGAAGTTGATGCCGCACTTCGCGGGGCTCGCGAACACGCAGTACGCGAGGCTGCGATCGGTGGTGTCGACGTAGATGTTGCCGGTGTTGATCGAGAGCTGAATGCTCGCCTCGAGCGAGTCGGGCGCGATCGGGCGAAGCGAGAAGCCCGTGATGGTGACGGTGACGTTCGCGGGCACGTCGGCCTTGGAGCCGGTGGTGTTGCACACGCCGTCCATGCGGCCGCAGCTCTCGTGCTGCGGCGAGCCACCCGAGCACGTCGCGGTGCCCTGGTCGGCGATCACCACGGTGCCGAGGCCCGCGGGGAGCGAGGCGCTCACGCTGCACGCGACGGGCACCGTGATGGTGCTGCCGGGAGCAAACGCGCCGATGAGCATCGGCCAGTTGGTGTTGAGGTAGTTGATGCCCGCGGCCGAGAGGCGAATGTTGATCGCGTTGTCGTTCTTCGGGCCCATGTAGCGGGTGCCCGCAGGGAACGGCGTCAGCGTCGAGCAACCTGCGCCCGTGCCCGAACATCCGAGGCCCACGACGACGAGGGCGAAGAGCAAAACGGTTCGCTGCGTGCGAGCCATGAAAAACGACCTCCGGTCGGCCAGAAAAAGAGGCTTCGAGCGTAGCAGCCCCTGCCCGTTCTAGGCGCCCTTCTTCTCTGTCCTTTCCGGAGGCTGACTCGCTGCGTCAGGTGACGTTTCGATTCAAAGCACGGGCAACGCCAGCGACCCGTTCCTGAGCGAGTCGTTGAGGCGGCCCGAGCGGAAGGGCTCGAGGTCGACCGCGACGAAGGTGAAGCCCTGCGCCTTGATCGCCTTGTTCACGGCGTCGCGAGTCGCAGGATCAAGCATCGCGGCGTGTTCCTCGGCGGCGAGCTCGAGGCGCGCCACTTCGCCGTGGTACCGCACGCGGAAGTTCACGAAGCCCAGGGCGCGCACGGCCTTCTCAGCGGCACCGACCTGCTTCAAGCGCTCGACGGTGACCTGCGTGCCGTAGGGGAGTCGGGAGGCGAGGCATGCCATCTGCGGCTTGTCCCACGTGGGAAGATCGAGCCGCTTCGACCAGGCGCGCACCTCGGCCTTGGTGAGCTGCGCCTCGGCGAGGGGAGAGCGGACCTGGTGCTCCGCGGCCGCCTTGTGACCGGGACGGTGATCCTTCTTGTCGTCAGCGTTGAAGCCATCGAGCACCACGGCCAGACCGAGGTCGGCCTTGTGCTTCGTGGTGACCGAGTAGAGCTCGGTCTTGCAGTAGTAGCAGCGGTTCGAGGGGTTCGCGGCGTAGCGGGGATCCTCGAGCTCCTTCGAGTCGACCACCACGTGGCGCGCGCCGATCTTCTTCGCGAGCTCGCGCGCCTCGTCGGCTTCATCGGGCGCGACGGAGGCGGAGATCGCGGTGAGCGCGACGGCGCGTTCACCGAGCTCCTGCACGGCGAGCTTCAGCACGAGCGCCGAATCGACTCCGCCAGAGAAGGCGATCAACGCCGAGCCGTGGGCACGCAACGCGGCGCGCAGGCCTTCCATTCGCTCCGCGGACTGCGAGCAGAGCGCGTCGACCTGGGCGTCAGAGAGAACCGGCTGCTGCGGCATGAGTGACGACATGCCGCGTTGGATAGCGAGAAGGAGCCGCGGAGTCGAGGCGGCTTCCTCCTTCACTGACTTCACTGGCTGCTACTTCTTCTTCTTGCCAGCAGGCTTGGCAGGCTTCGCAGCCTTGGGCGCCTTCTCCTTGGCCTCCTTGGCGGCCGGCTTCGGCGGCTTACCCGGCTTCACCTTCTTCGGGTTCGGGTTCGCCTTCATCTTGGTGCCGGTGATGACCTTGAGCTCCTCAGTCGTCATGTACGAGAGATCCAGGAGCGACTGGAACACCTTGAGACCGCCGCCTTCGATGGTCTCGCTGTTGGTGTGAACGATCACCTCGGCGGAGCTGGGCGGCTGGTACGGCTCAGTGATGCCCACGAAGTTCGGGATCTCGCCGGCGAGCGCCTTCTTGTACTTGCCGGTGGTGTCGCGCTTGATGAGCTCGTCCGTCGGGCAGTCGACGTAGACCTCGATGTAGCGCTGGATGCGGCGGCGGTTCTCGTCGCGCGACTGCTTGTCGGGGCTGGCGCAAGCGACCAGGGTCGCCACGCCGTTGCGCGTGAGCGCGTCCGCGACGAAGCCAAGGCGGCGCGCGATGGTCATGCGCTCGTCCTTGTTGGAGCCCTCGATCTCCTTCCAGAGATCGTCCTGGAGCTCGTCTTCGTCGAGGATCTCGACCTTGCGGCCAACCTGGCGAAGCCGCGCTTCGACGTACTGGGCGAGGGTGGTCTTTCCTGCTCCCAACATGCCCGTCAGCCAGACCGTGAAGCCCGTCTCTTGCGCCATTTCGTTTCCGCTCCGCGTTGAGGCTCCGAAAAGCCTGTAACCCCGTGAAACCCCTGAATGCTTCCGGCAACGACAAAAGTCGCGGCCTTATAGTCCAAAGAACTCGATTCCTGTACTGGAAAGTACTTTTCCGCGTTTTCAGCGGTGAGAGCAGGCCGGGAGAGCCACGTTTTCAAAGCGAATTCCGGTCCAGCGCACCAGTCCGAGAGGCTCCGCCCACCCGAGCGCGATCCGTTGCGCGGTGAGGGCTGCGAGTGCTCCAGCGGGCGCGGGTTGGGGGGCTGGTTCGAGCGTGGAGAGCAGGTTCTTCCAGCAGGAGTCGCAGGCCGATTCCGTGCGGAAGGCGACGCCCTTCCCCACCACCACGAGGTTTTGGAGCGTGGCGCAGCCTTCTTCGCCGTGGGCGAGGAGCTCGACGAGCGGAGGCGCCGAAGGACTGGTGATGGGCACGAGGAATCCAGAGCTCGCGGTGCCCTCGACTGGGGTTCCTCCCGAGGCGAGCCAGGCAATAGCGTCGTCGATCACTGGACCTGAGCCGAGGACGCGAACGGGTGAAGAGAGAATGCGCTCCTGCCCGCGACCACCTACTTCGCGCAGGAGGATCTGACGGCCGTAGCGAACGATCTGATCTTCGCGGAGTGCCATGTCAGCCTCGATGATGAACCTTGAGGGTGAGGCGCACGTCGCCGCCCGGGAGCTCCTGCAGCGAGAGCACCTCGTGGCCCTCGTCGGTCGCGCTCCGTGGAACGTTCTTGAGGGGCTCCGCTCCGCGCATCAGCACCTCGAGCGTCGCTCCGTCATCAAGGGCTTCGATGGCGAGCTTCACGCGCACGTAGGTCATCGGGCAGACCTCTTTGGTGATGTCGACGGTCGCGGTCATGAGGTCACCTTTGCGCAGGAGCAATCAGCCCGTTTCCGCACGCGCACCGCTCGAAACGTGAGGCTTCTTCCATCCACGACCTGCAGGCTCGCGACTCCGGCCTCAGCGTTCTTCTGCTGCGCGAGCTCAGCCTGGAGCGCGCCCATCAGTCCTGCCATCGAGCCGAGCACTCCGGCCTGAGCGCACGTCGGCGCGTCGTCTGGAGGCGACTCGAACAAACAGCGCAGGCAGGGTCCGCCCCGCTCGATGCGCATCGCGAGGCCTTCGAAGCGCAGCACGCCGCCGTAGATCAGCGCAGTGCCCGTGCGCACCGAGGTGTCGGAGAGGAGGAACTTGGTCTCCACGCCGTCGGTCGCGTCGATCACCAGCTCGTGCGCGCGGAAGAGTGAATCGGCGTTCTCCTGGGTGACCCGTTGCTGCAGCGCCGCGACCTCGAGGCCGGGAAAACCTCGACTGAGCTTTTCCTTCGCCGACAGCACCTTGGGGCGGCCGATATCGGCGTCGTGATGCCAGGGCTGGCGGTGGAGATTCGTCGTTTCGACCACGTCGGGGTCGATGAGGGTGAGCTTGCGAACCCCGGCGCGCGCAAGGGCCAGGGAGGCCGGGCACCCGAGCCCACCTACCCCGACGATGAGCACTGCCTGGTTCATGCGGCTCCAATATCCGGTTGGTGGAGAGGGAGATACACTCCGCGGCACCTTGCAGCACTCCGATGATCGTCGCGCTCGTGTGGCCGTGGTGCTCGAGAAGCGCGGGCTCACCCAACACGTTTCGCCAGGGGACGCGGCCGAGTCGTGGATGCAGGAGCGCTTCAGCGCCCGCGCGCGCGCCCTCTTCTACGCGCGCATGATGTTCCTCTCGCTGGGCCTCGGCATCCTCGCGGTGCCGATCTGGCGCTACTACTTCCACTTCACCGCGCTGGCCGTCGCTGGCTACGTGTTCATGCTGCTGTACAGCATCGCGAACTACCTGGTGCTCGGGCACCAGCGCGCGGGCCGCATCGTCACCTACGTCACCTTGTGTCTCGACCTGGTGGTGATGGTCGTGGTCGTCGTGAAACCGCAAGAAGGCGGCGGTCTCGCGAACCCGCTGCTCGCGACCCAGCTGCTGTTCACCACGCTGTTCGCCCTGCTCTATCCGAAGCCGCTGGCGATCCTCCCTCCGCTCCTCGCGCTGCCGATCACCGCGCGGCTCGATCAGCTGCTCGATCGCAGCCCCACCGCGATCGAGGTGCTCACGCTCATCTGGTACCTCGGCCTCAACTTCATCGTGATCTACGTGCTGGTGTACCTGAACGAGCGCGAGGTCGCGGCGCACCGCGAGGTGGTCGAGCTGCAGGGAGACTTGAAGGAGCTCGCGGTCGTCGAAGAGCGCAACCGCCTCGCACGCGAGATCCACGACGGTCTCGGCGCCAGTCTCTCGTCGCTCATCATTCAGTCCGAGTACGTCGCCCAGCTCACGAAGGACGACGAGGTGAAGAAAGAGGTCGCTGACCTCAAGCAGACCGCGGAAGAGGCGATCGAGGAGCTCCGCCGCTCGCTGCAGATGATGCGAGAAGACTTCGACCTCGCGAACGGCGTGGAGGACTACGTGAAGACCTTCGGCGATCGCACGCAGCTGCCGGTGCGCTTCGAGAAGAGCGGCACCCTGCTCGGCCGGCTCGCGCCCGAGACCTCGCTCGCGTTGTTCCGCGTGCTGCAGGAGCTGCTCTCCAACGCCGCCAAGCACGCGCAGCCCAGGCAGGTCGACGTCAAGCTGCACTTCGGACCCGAGTCGGTGCAGCTCGGCGTGAAGGACGACGGCAAGGGCTTCGATCCCGCCGCGCCCCGGCCCGGTCACTACGGCCTCATCAATCTGCGCGAGCGTGCGATGAAAGCAGGCGGCGACGTCACCATCGATGCGAAGCTCGGAGCGGGCTCGCACATCACCTTCACTGTCCCTGTTTCACCTTAAGGAGCCGTCGTGGAAAGCCCTGAGACCCCGAACCCGTCGGCGATTCGCGTCTTCGTGGTCGAGGACCAGACGAAGATTCTGAAGAACCAGCTCAAGCTGCTCGAGGGCCACTCCGAGGTGACCATCATCGGCACCGCGCTGTCCGGTGAGACCGGCCTCGAAGAAGTGCGGCGCCTGAAGCCCGACGTGCTCTTGCTCGACCTGGGCCTGCCGCGCATGAGCGGCATCGACGTCACCCGCGCGGTGAAGGCGGAGTTCCCGTCGATCGAGATCCTGATCTTCACGATCTTCGACGAGGAGGACAAAGTCCTCGAGGCGGTGAAGGCCGGCGCTTCGGGGTACCTGCTCAAGGGCACTCCGGCCGACAAGATGATCGAGGCGATCAAGGAAGTGAAAGCCGGCGGCACCGTGATTCAGCCGAACCTCGCGCGGCGGCTGCTGAAACACTTTCGCGTGGGCGAGGCGCCTCCAACCGCTCCTGAGCCGGCGGCTGCCACGGCGGCTCCTGCGATCGAGCCCGAGGGAAAGAAGCTCTCAGGCCGAGAGACCGAGATCCTTCAGCTGATCGCGAAGGGCGTTTCGAACAGCGAAGCGGCCACGATGCTCAACTTGTCGAAGGCGACGATTCGCACGCACCTCGAGCACATCTACCGGAAGCTCGAGGTGACGAATCGCGTGGAGGCCGTGACCGAGGGCCTCCGCAAGGGACTCATCCAGGTCTGAG
>CBIHPJ010000037.1:0-21779 GCA_966211295.1 uncultured Myxococcales bacterium
GTGATCGCGCGATGGTGAACTTCACGCTCCAGCGCGCGGTGGGCATCGAGGCCGGTATGCGCTTCGCGCTGCGTGAGGGTGGCCGCACGATCGGCGCGGGCATCATCACCGCGGTGAGTTGATGGACGGTGAGGGGCCTCGAGTGAGGTCCCTCACTCCTCTCCTGCGGCCTTCAGAATCCATGGGAACGTGACGTTGACGTTCCCTCCGCCCGTCGGTCGCGGAAATTTCATGTGTCTCACGACATCGACGATGCAGGCACCAAGTTGCTCGGAGTCGGTGGTGTTCTCATCCAATTCCGCCCGAATGACGGAACCGTCGGGGCCGATGGTCCACGCCACTTTGACTTTCCCGCCCAGCTTCCGATCGAGCTGCAACCCCATCTCGAAACACGCTTTCACGCGAGGACTGTTCGACCTGATCTCCTCCCGAATCACGTCCTTGTCCAGACCATCTCCGGTCGCCGCCAGGCTGGGCTGATGCGAGAGGATCGTTCGCGGAGATGCGGACGGTACGAAGAAGGACTTGGCGCGGCGCTCCGTCGTGGCGAACACGAAATGGGCTAGCAGCCGGCGAGCCTGACCCGTGGGCGGCAACGACCACCGGAGAGCCACGTTCTCGAGACACGCAGCCAGGGGCGTCGCTGCGAATACCGGAGCCACCTCGCTCGCACTCGCCGAGACCACCACTCCAGAAGAGAGTGCCACGAGCTCGAAAGAAGCGAGGCCCTCACGTTTCACGTCGGGCTTCACGGTGTCGTAACAATCCGACGCGTCATCGATCCACGGATCCGGGATTTCCTCCGGAGGAAGACTCACCGCTTCACTCGGAACACCCGCGTCGAACGACGCCGCCGCGAAGTCCCACTCCACGACGCCGCCGTCATGAGTCGCAGCGAATCTGAACTTCTCGAGCGCGGTGCCGACGCAGGTGATCTTCGGCGACTCTGCCTTCTGAGCGCTCACGAAGCCGAGCTGCGTGACGCGACCATTCGGCAGCACCGAGAAGCGATAGCGAACCGACGCTTTCTTCGGCAGGCACGCGTTGATCTCAGGCGAATGCCACGAGATCTGCTCTCGCACCTGCTCCAGTGAGAGCCCGCCATCCACGACTTGCACCGGTGCCGCCGCCATCACCATCGCCCACACGAAAAGCATGGGCGTCTTCTACTCCGTCACGGCGAATAGAAGACCCCGAGAAGCGCGCCGAACATCACGTGCGACACCAGCGCCCAGAGGGGGGTCTGAATTCCGTAGTTCGCTCCGAGGAATCCCGGTGGCTCGAGCTTGCGCACGGCGGTCGGTCCCGTGAACTCGCTCGCCATGCGCGGATGCATTCCTGGCATCGCGGGCAGTCCCACCACGAGCACGAACGCGCCGTGCACGAGGCCGACCAGCGCCCCCGCCCACCAATGAAACCAACCGGTGGCGTGAAGCGCGGCGACGTACACGAACGAGAAGATCCACCCGTTCACCAGGTGCAGAAGGATTCCGTACACGCGGGCGCGATCGCGGTTCGGCGTGAACATCGTGCCGAGCAGGTACGGAATGTTCATACGCGTGAAGCCGAGCGCCTGTGAGCCCGAGAGCAGCGCGGTGAGCACCACCGTCCCCGCGAAGCCCCACAACAGCCAGTGCGCGAAGTTGATGTTCATCATGCATGCGACTCCGGCTGAGGCCGGGTGGG
This sequence comes from uncultured Myxococcales bacterium, assembly GCA_966211295.1. Classification (GTDB taxonomy): domain Bacteria; phylum Myxococcota; class Myxococcia; order Myxococcales; family Myxococcaceae; genus Archangium_A. The sequence continues at coordinate 1,687 of CBIHPJ010000037.1, forward strand.
CGGCTTGCGTTTCACCTCGGCCTTGCCCTTCTTGCGACGCAGCTCGATGGCGAGCGCCGCGCTGATCAAGCCGACGTGGGAGAACGACTGCGGCACGTTGCCGAGCATCTCGCCTGTCTCGGGATCGAACTCCTCGGAGATCATGCCCACGTCGTTCGAGCGACGGAGCACGCTCTGGAACCACGCCTCGGCTTCCTCGAGCGAACCACCGCCGCGCGCGAGGTACTCCACCGCCCAGAAGCTGCAGATGCCGAACGTGCCTTCCCCCGCCGGAAGACTCTCTTCGTTTCGATAGAGGAGCCCGGGCACCACCTCGAGCCGCTCACGAATCCGCTCGAAGGTCGCCTTCAGCCGAGGATTGTCAGCTCGGTCGAAGCCGTACCAACTCATCAAGAGCAGCGACGCATCCACCGTGCGTCCGCCCTGCACCTGCGTGTAGCTCTGCTCCGACTCCGACCAGCTGCGCGTCTCGAGATCGTGTTTGAGATACGCGCGCGACTGCTCGAGTCGCTCCACCGGCAAACGCGGGAGCAGTCCCTGCTTGTGCAGCTCGAGCAAACGATCGACCGCGGTCCAGCAGAGCAGTCGCGAGTGCGTGTGGTGAGAGGGAGGCTCGCGCGGTTCCCAGATGCCCTGGTCCGGCCGCCACCAGTTGTCGCAGACGTACTCGCCGAACTGCACCAGCATGTGCTTCGTCTCGAGATCGAGCGCAGCGCCGCGCCGGCACAACTGCGCCACGGCGTCGATCACCTCGCCGTACACATCGAGCTGCAGTTGCGTGGACGCCGCGTTGTGCACGCGCACCGGCTTCGAGTGTCGGTAGCCGTCGAGATGAATCAACAGCCGCTCACTGGGCGGTTGCCTTCCGTACACGTCGTAGAGCACCTTCAGCTTCGGCCGCGTGAGGCGCGTGCTGTGAAGGAGCCAGCCGATGAACCCCTCTGCCTCCTCGAAGTAGCCGAGGTTGAGCAGCGCGTAGACGGTGAGCGACGCGTCGCGAATCCAGCAGTAGCGATAGTCCCAGTTGAGCGAGCCGCCGACCTTCTCGGGGAGCGAGGTGGTCGGCGCAGCGACGATCGCTCCCGAGGGCGCGTACGCGAGGAGCTTGAGCACCAGCAGGCTGCGCAGCACCTCTGCCTGATACGGCCCTTCGTATTGGCACTTGCTCGCCCACTCGCGCCACCACCGCGCCGAGCGCACCACCGCGGGCATCGCGTCCCGGAGCGGAGGCAACACGCCCGGGCCGTACGAGTCGTACGTGAGCGAGAACACCTTGCGCTGACCGACACTCATGCGGAAGCGCCCCACGATCGCCGCCTCGCCGTCGAGGTGCACCGGCGCGTCGCAACGGAACGTATAGAGATGAGGGCCGTCTTCGATTCGAACGCCGAGCGTGCCGCAGGGGCGAAGACGTGGACGATCTCTTCCGTAGTGAAGGCGTGGGCGGAACTGCACCTCGACGTCGACCACTCCGCGGAGACACTCGAGCACGCGCAGCACTTCATGCTCCGCGACCAGGCCCTGCTTCTTCTCCTCCTCGGAGAAGATCGGCATCAAGTCGGTGAGCCGCAGCACGCCGTCGGGATGATCGAACTCGGTGAGGAGGATGTTCGTGTTGTGCAGGTACGTGCGGCGCGTGCGAGTAGCGCCGAGGACGCGAATGCTCCACGTGCCGCCCTCGGTGGGATCCAGGAGCGACGAGAAGAGTGATGGACTGTCGAAGCGCGGCCAGCACAACCAGTCGATCGATCCCTGGCGCGAGACGAGCGCGACGGAGCGGCCGTCTCCGATGATCGCGTAGTCCGAGATCGCGGGCGCGTGCTTCACGGGGACCAGGCCTCCAGGGAGCGGGGGAGATGGAACTCGCCGACAATCGACTCGATGGTGCTCCAACCGACCCAGAGTTCCTCGGGCCGATGTTCGATCGCGTAGAGCACCGCTTCGGCGACGACGTTCGGTTGTTCACGCGGAGGCAAGAGGCACGTGGGCGCTTCGCGCGGCAGCTGGAGCATCGTCACCTTCACGTGGCTGCCTTCGTGAAGAAGCTCGCTGCGCACCGAATCAGTGAAGCCGCGCACCGCCGCCTTCGACGCGCAGTACGCGGAGAGCAGCGGACTCGAGCGGTAGCCGAGCACCGAGCCGATCTGCACGATCGATCCCGCGTCGACTCGGCGCATGTGACGGAGCGCCGCGAGCGTGCCGTGCACCGTGCCGAGGTAGTCGACCTCGATCACGCGACGGTATTCCTCAGGAGTCATCCGACTGATCGGCGAGTACACGGTGACGATGGCGTTGTTGACCCAGACATCGACGCCGCCCCACTTCGCGACGATCCGGTCTGACGCCTCATCCACCAAACTGGCGTCCGCGACGTCGAGCGGGAGCACCACACTTTCCCCACCCAGTCGGTCGATCTCCGCAGCGACTGCGTCGAGTCCGCGTTCACCGCGCGCAATCAGCGCCACACGCGCGCCATTTGCGCCGGCGGCGCGGGCGATTGCTCGACCCACGCCGCTCGAGGCGCCTGTGACGACCACCACTTTCTCGTGCAGCCTCGTCGATCTCAGAGCCGTTCTCCGAGATTGGGATGGCTGCATTTCTCAAGCCGCACACCTACTTTTGTGCGGCCATTTCACCGCGGGTCGACCACGTGACCCATGAAGAGCAGTGCACCCGTGGCGTTGTCGCGAATCAGGTACACGAACGGGCGATCGACGTGCAGCGGCCGCGTCTGCGGCAGCGAAGTCACCACGAAGGTGATCGCCGTCGCGCCAGCAGCCTCAGTGCCCTCTTCGGTCACCTTGATCACCGCGTGGTGGATCACGTCGCTGATCGAGAGCGACTTGTCTCCAGTCATCGCGGAGAAGTCGGCGTCGCCGCCGAACGCGATACCGAGGCCCTGCTTCTTGAGCGGCTCGGCGAGCTTCGTCTCGAGATCGATCTCGAACTTCGGCATCGAGAAGTCGAGCTGACCGGGAGTGACCGCGCCGAGGTACGTGTCGAGCGCCGCGACGTCGAGCGAGTTCTCGAGGTTCTTCAGGTCACCCGCCTGCGGAACGAGCAGCACCATGGAGACCTGGTCGCCCTGGTACGGCAGCTCCACCACTTCGACTCCGTTCACCGTGGCCGAGCGCGCCGAGTGAACCGAGTCGCGCATCATCGGGACCTGCGCCTTGCTGCCGTCGAGCAGCGTGAAGTTGCCGGGGCTGGTGTCGTTCTTCTCGAACGGGCTCTCCCAGCTGGCGTTGAAGTAGACGGCGTTCGCGAGCACGACGCGCGTGTCTTCGCCGATGGTGCCCGGGGCGAGCAGCTCGGGGATGAGCGAGGCCGTGTGGTAGCTGACGTAGTCGTTGATCGCCGCGCGTGAATTCTCGGGCTGCGTGCGGAAGTCGAGGAGCTTGATGCCCGCGCCGTAGTAGCGCGCGAGGAGATCGAGGTAGCCCTGCTCGAGCTTGAAGCCCTTCTGCGTGAACGTCTGGTTCACGATGGAGAGACGGAAGGGACGACCGTTGGTGCCCTGCTGTCCCTGGCCGCGGCTGGTGAGCGCGCGATCGAGCGTGTTGATCGCCGCGTGAAAGTCGCCTTGCGGAAGAGAGATGTTGAGCGTGCCGCGGAAGGCGTCGAGCGTGCTCCCCGCGGCGCCGGCCGAAGCCATGCTGAGCGCGGTGGTGATCGACGCGGGCGAGGTGATCACGTTCTCCGTGGCCGACGCGTTGTCGCGGTGCAGCTTGAGCGTGAACTCGTTGAGACCCTTCACCGCGGTGGTGACGTCATTCGCAGGAGCGGCGGTGGTGAGGCGCTCGACGTTGCTCTTCGCGTCCTCGCCGACGTCAGGCTCCGGGCGATTGCAGCCCATTGCGAATCCCAGGAGCACCAACGCAGACAAGAGCTTCAGTTTGAACATGAGTGTTTTCCCCAGCGTGATTTCGGCCGGGGGCACCCATGAGCAACTTCGAGGCCGCGCTCTAAGTCCTTCAAACGTGAAGGATCAGGTGTCTGCTTCCCCTCGGAAATCCGAGGGTCGGTCCTCCGGTTCCGCTCCGAGCAACCCTCCGGTGCTCGAGCCCACGAGGTCTGCGTAATACGGGTTCGAAGAGAGCAGCTCGTCGTGGGTTCCGCTGGCGAGGCTCTTCCCGTCTTGCAGCACCACGATGCGATCGGCGCTGAGCACGGTGGAGAGACGATGCGCGGCGATCAGCGTCGTCCGTCCCTTGCGAAGGCGTTCGATCGAATCCTGCAGCACCGCTTCACTCTTCACGTCGAGCGCCGAGGTGGCCTCTTCATCCATCACCAGGATGGAAGCCTTCTTCAGCAGCGCGCGGGCGATCGCGAGGCGTTGGCGCTGCCCACCCGAGAGCCTGCCGCCACGCTCACCAATCAGGGTGTCGTAGCCCTGCGGCAGCTCGCCGATGAACTCGTGAGCATGCGCTTGCCGAGCGGCGTCTTCGATCTCCTCGTCGCTCGCCTTCGGGTTCGCGTACGCGATGTTCGCGCGCACGGTGTCGTTGAAGAGGTGAATGTCTTCGGCGACGTACGCGATGTTTCTCCGCAGCGATTCCGCGGTGACCTCGGAGATGTCGTTGCCATCGATCGAGATGGTGCCCGACTCCACGGGATAGAGCCGGAGCAGCAAGTCGGTGAGCGTGGTCTTACCGCTCCCGCTCGGTCCGACGACCGCGACGCTCTCGCCGGCTTGCACGTGCAGGTTGAAGCGATCGAACACCACCGGCCCACTCTCGTGCGCGAAGGTGACGTCGTGGAAGCGCAGCTCTCCGGCGACGTGCTCGAGGTTCTTCGCATCGGCGGGATCCGTGGTGTGGCTGGGCGACTCGAAGACCTCGTGCATCATCTCCACCGCGACCGAGCCCTTGCGCAGCGTCTGGTAGAGATTGGTGAGGCTCTGCACGGGCGTGAGCATTCCGCCGACGTAGGCGAGGAACGCGAGCAGTGAGCCCAGGGTGAGCTGCCCCTTCATGATCAAGATCGAACCAGCGGCGATCGCGGCGAGGCGCGCCAACGCGACGGAGACGCTGCGAGCCGAGGCAGTGATCGCGTCGGTGCGCTGACCTCGCGCGGCGATCTGATGTCCCTCTCGCTGCTCACGAATGAAGCGTCTGCGCTCTTCGCGCTCCATCCCGAAGATCTGCACCACGCGGATGCCCGAGAGGACCTCGTGGAGGCGCGAGTACATCTGAGCGGACCGATCGGTGAGGTTCCTTTCACGCGAGGTCTGCTCGCGAGCGGCCAGCGCTCCGATGACTGGAGCGAGCGGCGCGAGAGCGAGCACCACGAGCGCCAGGATCCAGTTCATGCGCCACATCGCGACGACGGCGATGCTGAGGTACGCGAGCGAGGGCAGCAGGTTCAGCAGCACCTCGCCAAGCGCGGTGGTGAAGGAAGCGACGATCTGCGTGACCTTGTTCATGGTCGCGCCCACCCCTTCGGCCTGGTGATAGTCGGAGGAGACGGCGGTGAGCTTCTTGATCAGTCGATCTCTCAGGGAGAGATCGACGGCCAATTTCACCTCCGAGTTCTTCGCGTTCACCCAGGCGCTGAGCGCGGAGCGGCTGAGCTCAGCGCCGAGCAGGAGCCCGAGCGCGATCGGAATCGCTTTGCCGTTTCCGTGAGCGAGAGCATCGAACAGGAACTTCAGGACCAACGGATCTGCTGCGCTGAAGAGCGAGGCCACCAATGCGAAAGTGACCACGCCGAAGACGGCTCGCTTGAACGGCGCGAGCAGTGAAAGCGTGTATTTTCGAAACATGGGTGCACGCAGTTGAACGCCCGCGAAATCGTGAACCCACGGATGAACGGGCGGCGCCTCACACAGCCGCTTGGTCCCAACGACCCAGACCGCTCGGGCACGAAGAACGCGCAACAAGTATCGACAGAATCTTTCACTGTGGCGGGACTGCTTTCTGGGGATGAGCAACTGATGACCCACTGTGCTGTCGTGGTGACAGCAGCCTTGCCTGGGGGAATCGATGCCTCTCGAAGCGGAGTACTCCGTTGCAGAGACGCTTCGGGAGACCGCTGACGGGGTCCGGTGGTTCCGTGCGCTGAGCACCGTCGGGCATGTCGTCGTGATCAAGGTGCTCACCTCGGAATCGGCGAGCGCCAACAGCCTCCGCAACGAGTTCGAGGTGGCCGGTCACCTCGGCGGCACGAGCGTCCTCCGCGCCCTCTCGCTGGGCAGTTGGGGCGGCCGCCCTGCGCTCGTCTTCGAGGACTTCGACGGACAGCCGCTCGACCGCGAGCTCTCAGTTCCGATGAGGATCGATCGATTCCTCTCGGTGGCGGACGGCATCACCCAGGCGCTCGCCGAGCTGCATGCGGCCAACGTCATTCACCGTGACCTCAAGCCGCAGAACATCCTGGTGAACGGCAAGGGCGAGGTGAAGCTCACGGGCCTCGGCATCGCCTCACCGCTTCCCGCCGAGCGCGCCCCGATCGAAGGCACGGCATTGATCGAAGGCACGCTGGCGTACATGTCGCCGGAGCAAACGGGCCGCTTGAATCGCCAGGTCGATCAGCGCAGCGACCTCTATTCACTCGGGGCGACCTTCTACCAGCTGCTCACTGGCCGCCTGCCCTTCGAGGCGAGCGACGCGCTCGAGTGGGTGCACTCTCACGTGGCCCGGGTGCCGCCCGCACCGTCGGAGATCGCGCCGGCGACGCCGCGGGTGCTGTCTGAGATCGTGATGAAGCTGCTCTCGAAGCTGGCAGACGAGCGCTACCAGACCGCGGTCGGGCTCCGTCACGATCTCGCGCGCTGCCGCGAATTGTTCGAGTCGGGTGCCGAGCGACAGACCTTCTCCCTCGGCGAACAAGACGCGCCTGCGCGCCTGCAGATTCCCCAGCGGCTCTATGGCCGGAAGGCGGAGACCGAGGCGCTGCTCGCGGCGTTCGAGCGCGTGGTGCGCGGCGGCAGGTCTGAGGTGGTGCTCGTCACCGGCCCGGCGGGCAGCGGCAAGTCGTCGCTGGTGCGCGAGCTCGGTGAGCCGGTGGTGCGACAGCGAGGTCTGTTCGCCTCGGGAAAGTTCGATCAGCTCACTCACGACATTCCGCACGCCACCCTGGTTCAAGCCTTCGAAGAGCTGGTGCGGGAGACGCTGGCCTCGAGCGACGAGCGCCTCAAGGAATGGCGCCAGCGGCTGCTCGACACGCTCGGGCGCAACGCGCGCGTGATCGCCGAGGTGATCCCGCAGATCGAGTTGGTGATCGGCGCCCAGCCCCCCGTGCCCTCGCTTCCTCCGGGGGAAGCGAGGAACCGCTTCGACGCGACCTTCCGGCGCTTCGTGGGCGCGTTCGCGATGACCGGGCGCCCCTTGGTGCTTTTCCTCGACGACCTGCAGTGGGCCGACGCCGGCAGCTTGCGGTTGATCGAGGAGATCGTGACGGATGCCCAGATTCAGCACGTGCTCTTCGTGGGCGCCTGTCGTGAGGCCGAGCTTCCTGCCTCTCATCCCGTGAGGGCGATGTTCGAGCGCGTCGCGAAGACGCCCGCGGTGGTGACGTCGATCGCGCTCGCTGGGCTGCAGCAAGAGCCGATGCTGCATCTCCTCGCAGACGCGCTGCGAGCCGAACCGGAACGCGCACGACTGCTCGCCGCGATGGTGCACGAGAAGACGGGCGGCAACCCGTTCTTCGCCGTTCAGTTCCTCACCTCGCTCCACGAGGACCGCTTGATCGTGCTCGACCAGGCCTCGCGCACGTGGAGCTGGGACCTCGCGCGCATCGAGCAGAAGGCCGTCACCGAAAACGTGGTCGACTTGCTCCTCGAGAAGCTCTCGACCCTTCCTCCCCAGGCGCGCGAAGTGCTGAAGACCGCGGCCTGCATCGGCAACCGGGTACCGATGGAGCTGCTGGCACGAGCCCACGGCCGATCAGAAGAAGAGACGCACGACGACGCGTGGGAGGCGCGCAGGGAGTCACTCATCCTGCGCGCGGGCGATGCGTACGTGTTCGCTCACGACCGCATTCAGGAGGCCTGCTACCGGCTGATTCCCGAAGCAGCGCGGCCCGCCGAGCATCTCCGAATCGGCCGGATTCTCCTCGCGCAGCTCACTCCAGAGGAGATCGAAGAGCGTGTGTTCGACCTCGTCAGTCAACTCGACCGCGGGGCCGCGCTGATCACCGACGCAGGGGAGAAGAAGTCCCTTTCCCTGCTGAACTCACTGGCGGGGATCAAGGCGAAGAAGTCCATCGCGTATGCGTCAGCACGCAGCTACCTCGCGATGGCGACGAGCCTGCTCGCCCCTGACGCGTGGGCTGCGAGTTACGAGGAGACGTTCTCGCTGTACCTCGAGCTCTCCGAGTGTGCGTACCTGGTGGGCGAATTCGAGGAGGCGAACGCGCTCTTCAACGTGCTGCTCGAGCACGCAGGTTCGAACGCGGACCGGGCCAGAGCCAGCATCTTGCGCATCCGGCTCTACCAGCTCGTCGCCAAGCCCGACGACGGCGTGAGTGTGATGATCGACGCGGTGCGCGCGATGGGGATGACCTTCCCCGAGACCGACGAGGCGCTGCGGGCCGCGCTCGAAGCAGAGCAGCGAGAGGTCTCGGTCAATCTGCGTGGCCGGAAGATCGCCGAGCTCGTCGACGCGCCGGTGGTCACTGACCCCGACGTGCGCGCGCTGATCAGCCTGCTCGTCACCGCGATGCCCTGCGCGCACATCGGACGGCCGAAGCTCTTCCCTCTGCTCGTGGTCAGAGGGCTGAACCAGGCGCTCAAGCATGGGAACACCGAAGATGCCTGCTTCGCGTACATCGCCTACGGCACGCTGCTGGTGTCGATCTTCGGGGACATCCCCTCGGCGTTCGAGTTCTCCGAGATGTCGCTGCGCCTCAACGAGAAGTTCGATGACGCGAGGCTGAGGGGCGTGATCCTCTATCTCCACGCTCACTTCATTCATTCCTGGCGGCGGCCGTTCAAGACGCTGCTGCCGCTGCTCGAGAAGGTCTTCCCGGCGTGCTTCGAGGTCGGCGAGCTCGTGTTCGCCGCGTACCATGGCTTCCACTCGGTCTGGCTGACCGTCGAGCGGGGAGAGCCCCTCGAGGAAACGCTGAAGCTCGCGGCTCGATATGGCGCGTTCGCCAGCGAGAGCCACAACGAGGGAATGCGCCGCGCGTTCTCGCTGGAGGCACAATTCGCGAAGTGCCTCGCCGGGACCACGTCAGGTCCTGCGAGCCTCGATGATTCCACCTTCAGCGAAGCGGACTTCCTCGAGTTCGCGCGCGTCGCCGACTCCGCGACGATGAAGACGTTCTTCCACATCGCGAAGGAGATCCTCTGCTTCACCTCTGGCCAGTACGACCAAGCGCTTGAACACGCGAAGCTCGCCACGCCGACGATCGTGACGGTGGCGGCGCTGCCGGTCGAGGCCACGCATCACTTCTACCGAGCGCTCACGCTGGCCTCGGTCCATCGACGCGCGCCCGCTGCACAGCAGGCAGAGCTCGCGCAGGCGCTGTGCGAGGTGCTGAAGAAGTTGGCGCACTGGGCCGAGAGCTGCCCTGAGAACTATGGGAACCGACACGCCCTCGTGGCCGCCGAGCTCGCACGCATCGAAGGCCGCGACCTCGAGGCGATCGAGCTGTACGAAGAAGCAATCCGTTCCGCTCGCGAGAATGGCTTTCTGCAGAACGAGGCGCTCAGCTTCGAGCTCGCTGCGGCCTTCTACCGAGACCGGGGTCGCGAGCTGATCGCAGACACCTACCTGGGCCAGGCGAGCGCTCGCTACGCCCGCTGGGGCGCGCACGGCAAGGTGCGGCAGCTCGAGCAGCTGTACCCCCAGCTCGTCGAGGTGGAGGGCACTGGTGCCGTCTCCGCGGGAGGCTTCCGTACCGAGCAGCTCGACGTCCTCACGGTGGTGAAGGCGTCGCAAGCCATCTCAGGACAGATCGTGCTCGATGAGCTCATCGACACGTTGATGCGCGTGGCGCTGGAGAGCGCCGGAGCCCAGAGCGCGTCGCTGGTGTTGTTGCGAGACAACGTGCTCGAGCTCGCCGCGGTCGCGAGCGTCGGGCCACAAGGCGTGAGCGTGCAGCGCCGTCACGGCGCGCCGCCCTCTGCAGCCGAGCTCCCGACGTCGATCATCAACTACGTGCGTCGCACCCGAGAGCGAGTTCGGGTGGGGAGCGCCACTCGGCCCAACCCCTTCGCCGCCGACGAATACTTCGCCAGCCATCAGTCGAAGTCGGTGCTCTGCCTTCCGATCCTCCGGCAAGCCGAGCTGATCGGACTCTTGTACCTGGAGCACACCCTCATCAGCGACGCCTTCACCCCGGGCCAGCTCGCGGTGTTGGAGCTGCTCGCGGGCCAGGCGGCCATCTCGCTTCAGATCGCGAACCTCGTGGAAACGGAGCGCCACGCGCGCGAGGCGCTGGCGAGCAGCGAATCGCGGTTCCGGAAGATCTTCGAGTCCAACATGATCGGGCTGCTCTTCGGCGACCTCTCGGGGAACATCACGGAGGCCAACGACTACCTGCTCGACATGCTCGGCTACACGCGCGCCGACGTGGAGTCCGGCCGCTTGAACTGGACGGAGCTCACCCCGCCCCAATGGCAGGCGGTCAGCGCGGCGGCGGTCGAGCAGGTTCGCTCGTTCGGGCGCTGCCTGCCCTTCGAGAAGGAATACATCCGCAAAGACGGCAGCCTGGTGCCGGCGCTGATCGGCGCCTCGAGATTCCCGGGCAAAGAGGACGGGACGCTCTCGTTCATCCTCGACATCACCGAGCGCAAGCGCGCGGAGGCGGCGCTGCACCTGAGCGAGGAGAACCTCCGGCAGGTGCAGAAGATGGAAGCGATTGGAAACCTCGCGGGCGGCGTGGCGCACGACTTCAACAATCTGCTCTCGCTCATTCTTGGCTACGCCAGCCTGCTCGCGATGGACATGACCGTGGCTGATCCGCGGCATCTCTACGTCGAGGAGATCGCCGCGGCGGGAGACCGCGCCGCGGAGCTCACCAAGCAGCTGCTCGCGTTCGGGCGCAAGCAGGTGCTGCAGCCCAGGGTGGTGACCCTGAACTCCATCTTGCTCGACGTGGAGCGCATGCTTCGCCGCCTCATCGGCGAGAACATCGAGCTGATCGTGCTCGCTGATCCCAACGCCGGCACCACGCGGGTCGACCCTGGACAGGTGGCGCAGATCATCATGAACCTCGCCGTGAACAGCCGCGACGCCATGCCTCTGGGGGGCAAGCTCACGCTCGAGACGGCGAACGTCGAACTCGACGAGAGCTACGCCGCCGAGCACGAAGGAGTGACCGCGGGACCCCACGTGATGCTCGCCGTGACCGACACCGGAATCGGGATGGACGAGGCCACGCAGGCCCGCATGTACGAGCCGTTCTTCACCACCAAGGAAGTCGGCAAAGGAACCGGGCTGGGTCTCGCCACGGTGTTCGGCATCGTCCGGCAGAGCGGCGGGAGCATCTGGGTGAAGAGCGCTCCCGGGAAGGGAACCTGCTTCAAGATCTACTTCCCTCGAACGGACGCGGCCTCAGCGGAATTGCGCGAGCCGGTGGCGCGGAGGAGCGGCGCGCTGGTCGGCACGGAGACCATTCTGCTGGTGGAAGACGATGAACGCGTGCGCACCCTGGTTCGCACGATCCTCGAGCAGTTCGGGTACCAGGTGCTCGAGGCCCAGAGCGGAGGAGACGCGCTGCTCATCTGCGAAGATCAGACGCAGATCATTCACCTGCTCCTGAGCGACGTGATCATGCCGCGCATGAGCGGAGCGCAGCTCGCCGAGCGACTGCGTCCGCTCCGCCCCCAGATGAAGGTCTTGTTCATGTCGGGGTACGCGGACAATTCGATCGTCCACCAGGGCATCCTCGACGTGGGCGTCGCATTTCTGCAGAAGCCGATCACTCCCGAGACGCTGACGCGCAAGGTTCGCGAGGTGCTCGATAAGGCCTAGTTCGCTCGGGCATCGAGCACGCTGACGGTCGGACCCGCGTGGACGCGTTGCAGAGTGAAGCCGGTCGCCTCGAGCAAGCTTCGGAATTCTTCGACGCCGCGCTCGCGACCACCCGAGCAGGCGACGAGCATGTGCATGTCGAGGAGCGGACCAAAACCGGTCCCGACGTTGGGCTCGGTGATCACGTCCATCAAGAGGAGCCGCGCACCCGGCGTCATCGCCTTGCGCACCACGCCGAGGATCTTCTTGCAACGCTCGTCGTCCCAATCGTGCAGCACGTTCTTCAGCGAGTACGCGTCGCAGCCGCTGGGCACCTTGTCGAAGAAGCTGCCAGGCACGAGCTCGACGCGATCGATCACTCCGCGCTCAGTGAGCAACTTTTTCGCGGACTCGATCACCCCGGGCGCATCGCAGAGCACGCCTTGCAGATGCGGGAAGCGCAGCAGCAGCTCGGAGATCAACGTGCCGCGGCCTCCGCCCACGTCGCAGAGCTTCTTGATGTCTCCGAAGGGATAGAGGTCGGCGACGAACGGCGCGTCACCGACCGTGATGCCCATCATTCCGTGCGCGAACATCTCGCGTTCATCCGGATGCTCGTCGAACCAATCCCAGACGCTCTTGCCGTGCACGCGATCGAACGCGGTCTCGCCGTCTTTCAGCGAGCGACCGAAGTCTGCCCACGCGGTGAGGTTGGAGTGCGAGGTGAAGTAGGTGAGGAACTCCGGCACGCGCGAAGGACGCCCACCCATGAGGCCGCGCGAGAGGCGCGTGTTGGTGAACCGGCCGTCTTCGTCGACCGCGAACATTCCTTGCGTGGCGAGTGCGCGGAGCGTGCGGTGCAGCACGTCTTGGTTGGTGCCGGTCTTCTCCGCGATCTGCGCAGCGGTGAGCGCTTCGTCACCGATCGCCTCGACGATGCGATGCCGAGCGACGGCGCCGACCATCACGGTGATCGCTGCGCCCCACGAACGATCGAACGCAGCAATCTCGGCGGGCACCACGAGATCAGCCGCGCGCTGCAACATCGAGCGCAGGCTCATCGCCATTCTGATCACGAAGGGCGGCGGCGCTTTCGGGAGCGCGGTCTTCGGCAACGTCAACGGACTCGGCGGCGGCAACGGCTCAGGCATGCGGAGAACGGTCGCACGCCGGATCTCACGTCCTCAAGGAGTTATGCGGTGACTGAAGTCAGTCACGGTTCACCCACACCGCGCACGAGTCCGGCGGAAGGGATGTCTCGGCCCCGCGCCGCTGCAGCTCCGGAAACGAGAGTTCGAGGCGTCCGTCCGAGGAGAAGCGAAGCGTCTTCGTGCCGATGTTGCCGACCAGTGTGACGCGCCCGCGCTTCACGATGATCAATCCGTCGTCTTCGTCCACCGACACGTGCACCTGATCTCGCCGGCCATCAGTGAGCTCGGGGAGGCGACGACGAAGCGCGATCAAACTGCGGTACCACTCGAGCATCTCGCGATGCGGCGGACGCGCACGCTCAGACCAATCAAGCGTGGAGCGACGCATGGTCTGTGGATCCTGCGGGTCGGGAACTTCGCCCGCTACTGACGCGTGCTCCTGCTTGCGGCCTTCGCTCACGGCGCGCGCGAGCGCGGGATCTTGATGATCCGTGAAGTACTGAAACGGAGACGACGCGCCCCACTCTTCTCCCTGGAAGATCAACGGCACGAATGGAGACGTGAACATCAGCGCCGCAGCCAGCCGCGCGCGTCCCGGTGAGACGAGCTGCGCGAGCCGATCGCCGAGCGCGCGATTGCCGATCTGATCGTGGTTCTGAATGCACGCGACACAGCGACTTCCATCGCGCGGGCCGAGTGGACGCCCGTTGAGCGTTCCCTTTCCGAGCAGCGCGGTCGCGATGTCGGCGAGTTTGCCGTAGTGCGCGTAGTACCCTTGCTTCTCCCCGGTGAACGCGGCGTGGATCGCGTGGTGGAGATCGTCGAACCAGAAGGCGTCGAGTCCTTGCGATGCGACGAGCCGCGGATCGTTGTCTTCGTTCTCCGCGATCAATACCGCGGGACGAGGGAGCGCTTTCACCTCGTCAGCCAACTGCTGAAGCACGTGCGGCTCTGATGGATCGAAGATCGCGTGCGTGGCGTCGAGGCGCAGTCCATCGAGGTGACAATCGCGCAGCCAGAAGATCGCGTTGTCGAGGAAGAACCTGCGCACTCCGCGCTGCGTGAAGTCGATCGCCGGTCCCCACGGAGTCTTGTGCTTCTCGGTGAAGTACGGACCGAACTCCCCGAGGTAATTCCCGTCGGGGCCGAGGTGGTTGTAGACGACGTCGAGCAACACGGAGACGTGCTTCGCGTGCGCTCCATCGACGAAGCGGCAGAGCGCTTCGATTCCACCGTACGCGCGGTGCACTGCGTAGAGACCCACTCCGTCGTAGCCCCAGCCTCGCCGCCCCGGGAATGCGGAGAGCGGCATCAACTCGACGTGCGTAACTCCGAGCGTGATGAGGTCATCGAGTCGAGCGAGCGCCGCGTCGAGCGTGCCTTCTGGAGTGAAGGTGCCGACGTGGAGTTCGTAGATCACCGCCTGCGAGAGGGGAGTCGGTTTGAAGTTCGTGTCGGTCCACTTGCATGGATGCTCGAGCCAACGTGACGGACCGTGCACCCCGTGGGGCTGCGAACGGGAACGTGGATCAGGTCGCGGTGGACCACCGTCGAGTGAGATCGAGTACTCCGCGTCGATCGGAGGCGAAGACACTTCCCAGTAGCCGTCTCCGATTGGGTGAGCCGCGAAGCGTCGCGCTCCGCTCACCAGTTCGACCTGCTTCGCGTGCGGCGCCCAGATCTTCATCCCCTCACCCCAACTCTCTCCCCGCCAGGGGAGAGGGAGACCTCGCGAGCAACGCCACGGGGAATCGCGACCACGCGTCCTCCATCGAGAGCGACCCTTCAGCGAGGTCGCCAGTGAGCACGTTGGTCCACCGGCCCGGAGGGAGCGTGACCCCGGTCTCATTCCAACGCGCAGGACGTGAGGTCCAACGCGGAGCGAGTCCGATGAGCTCGTCTCCACGCGCAAACGCGATCACCCGGTCGGCTGCATCGCCCTGCACCGCCACGCGGCGATATGGCCCCTCGAACCAGTGCGGCTGATTCTTCCGCGCCTGAAGCAGCCGCTGAATGAGCCAGAGCTTCGGCAATCCTCCTGCACTCGCCGCGAGCGCCCGCTCAGGACTCGCATCACGCGCGCGCTTCAAGAGCGTTTGCCGAGCGGCGAAGTCCACCGGGCGGCGATTGTCGGGATCCACGAGGCTCGTCTCCCAGAGCTCGGTGCCCTGATAGAGATCGGGAACTCCCGGCGCCGTGAATTTCAGCAACGTGCGTGAGAGCGCGATGCGCTGCGCCGCCGGATCGATCCCCGCGACGAACGCTTCGAGCTCGGCGCGCAGGCCCACGTCATCGAGCACGCTCTCCACGAACTGCTGCACGGCTGACTCGTACGCAGAGTCAGGCTTGAGCCACGAACTGTGCACCTTGGCCTCGCGCATCGCCTTCTCGAGGTACGCATGCGCGCGCTCTTTCGAGAGAGGCCACGCGCCCACCAGCGTCTGCCAGATGAAGTACTCGGTGGGACGATCAGGAAATTCCCCGGTGCGATAGCGAGCCGCCTGCGCCGACCAACGAGTCACGGAGTCCGCCCACGTTCCTGGAATCTCCGTGAGCACGAGCAGCCGCGCGCGCGTCTCTTCTCCGCGCTTGGTGTCGTGCGTGCTCGACGCGATCAGCGTTCCCGGAGCGGCGGTCGCCAACGCGCCATGCAGCTCATCGAGCGACACGCCGAAACGATCGAGCGATCCTCCGACCTCGTTCACCGCGAGCAGCCGAGCGTTTCTGTAGAAGAGCGTGTCCTCGAGGCCCTTCGCCATCACCGCTCCAGAAGTCTGCTGAAACCTCAACGCGAGCTCGACCTCGATCGGCCCGGTCGACTCGAGCAGCAACGCGCGCTTCAACGCTTCCCACACGCGGCGATCGACCTCGGGCTGCGCCGCCGCGGCAGCCGTGAACGCTTCCGCCGCGTGCGCGCGATCGACCTCGTTGGTGACACGGCCCGGACGCGCGTAGGTCCGGTACACGGGATAGCTCGCGAGCAACTCGGTCAGCGCGAGACCGAGCTCGCGATGCGTGACGTCGCGCAGCGAGGGCTCACCAGCCACCAGCCTCATCGCCAGCGCGACCAGGCGATCACGTTCACCAGCGAGCAAGGTGCGAATCACGTCGAGTCGCGCGCGCCGCGATTGCTCGGAGAGGGGCGCCTGGTCGCCACCGAAGTCCTGCCACACCCGGTTCAGCGCCGGCTCGCTGGAAGGATCGACGAACACGCCGTCCATCAACCGCACGAACTCGTAGCCCGTCGTTCCATCGATCGGCCAACGTTCGGGGAGCGGCTCGCCCGGGGCGAGGATCTTCTCCACCACGATCCACGCGTTGGGGGCACGGCGGCGCAGTTGCTCGAGGTACTCGGTCGGATCGCGCAGTCCATCGACGTGATCGATGCGAAGCCCATCGACGGTCCCGTCCTCGATCCAGCTCAGCACCAACGCGTGCACGTCTTCGAACACCGACGGCTCTTCCACTCTCAGCCCCGCGAGCGACGCCACGTCGAAGAAGCGCCGATACGAGAGCTCTCCGAGCGCGTAGCGCCAGAACCCGAGCCGCCAGTTCTGATGCTCGAGGAACGAGTCGAGTCGCCCGGCGTCCTGACTCATCGCCACCAACTCTTCATCGACCGCGCGCGCGAGCTCTTCACGGGAAGCGAAGAGCCGAGCGAGCAACGTCTCGAGCACGCGAATGTCTCGATGCCGCCGCGCCCTCGACGCTTGATCCGCCGCGCCAGGCTTGGGCAACGACGCGAACGAATCAGCGAAGAAGGCGAGCTCAGTCGCCGACGCGCGCGCGGCCGCTCGCGCCAGCGGTTCATGCAGCGCACGCGGAGCCACGGGCAAGCGCTGCTCGCGGTACGTCACGAAGAAGCGCGCCTCTTCGCGATGCACCTGCAGCACTCCCGAGCGGAGCGCATCCGCATACCGCTCCCCGAGGATCGGCAGGAGGATCCGATTGTCCGCGTTCTCCTCGTGATGCCAGTCCACGTCGAAGTACGACGCGAAGCGACTCGCGGGCCCGTTCTCGAGCACGTCCCACCACCACGCGTTGTCCGCGGTGCCGATCGCCATGTGATTGGGCACCACGTCGATCAGCTGTTTGATGCCGCGCGCCGCGAGCTCGCTCTTCAACTTCTGAAATCCGGCCGCGCCGCCGAGCTCTTCGTTCACGCGGCGGTGATCGATCACGTCGTAGCCGTGCTGCGAGCCCTTCGCGGCCTGCAGATAGGGAGACGTGTAGAGGTGCGTGATCCCCAGCTCCTCGAGGTACTCAGCGAGCTCCGCGGCTTCCGCGAATCCGAAACCAGGCCGCAGCTGCACGCGATACGTCGCGCGCAGTGGAGTCACGCGTTCTTCCTCCGAAACACCGCGAGCGATCTCTGGACGAGCGAGCGTGATTGCTGCGGATTTTCGAAACCGTTCTCGGTGTCGAACACCTTCTCCCAGTTCGCGCCGAGCTTCGCCGGAATGGAGAACTCGACCTGCTCGGCCGACGCGTTCACCGCGACGAAGAAGGTGTCATCGACGATCGGCCGCGCGTGTCGATCGCGAGCGACGAGCTGGCTGCCGTCGAGGAAGACGCCCACCGCCTTGAAGCTCTTCCAATCGTCCTGCCCCATGTCCTTGCCGTCAGGACGCAGCCACACGATGTCCTTCGCCGACTGAAACCAGCCGCGCCGGCGGAACGTGGGGTGCTTTCGGAAGAACGCGACCAGCTTGCTGGTGAACGAGAGCAGTCCTTGATCCGCGTTCTCCCAGTCGAACCACGAGAGCTCTGAGTCCTGGCAGTAGCAGTTGTTGTTGCCCTTCTGCGTGCGGCCGAGCTCGTCGCCTCCCTGCAGCATGGGCACGCCCTGCGAGAGGAACAACGTGGCGAGCAGGTTGCGCTGCTGCCGCGCGCGCAGCGCGTTGATCTCAGGGTCCGACGTGTCGCCCTCCGCGCCGCAGTTCCACGAGCGGTTGTCATCGCTCCCGTCGCGATTCTCTTCGCCGTTCGCCTCGTTGTGCTTGCCGTCGTACGAGACGAGATCCCTCAGGGTGAAGCCGTCGTGCACTGAGATGAAGTTGATGCTCGCCGAGGGATGCCGCGCACCGTCCTGGTACAGATCGGCCGAGCCGGCGAAGCGCGTGCCGAAGTCCTGCAGCGCTCCGTCATTCCCGCGCCAGAAGTCGCGCATTCCATCGCGGTACTTTCCATTCCACTCACTCCACACCGGAGGAAACCCGCCCACCGCATAGCCACCCGGCCCGAGATCCCACGGCTCGGCGATCAGCTTCACGGTGCGCAGCACGGGATCCTGATGCACCAGCTGAAGGAACGTGGAGAGCCGATCCACCTCGTGCAGCTCGCGCGCGAGGCTCGCCGCGAGATCGAAGCGGAAGCCGTCGACGTGCATCTCCTGAACCCAGTACCGCAGCGAGTCCATGATCAGCTGCAGCACGAACGGCTGCCGCACGTGCATCGAGTTCCCGGTGCCGGTGGTGTCGTAATAGTAGTTCGGGTTCTCCGCGCTCAGCCGGTAGTACTCCTGGTTGTCGAAGCCCTTGAACGAGAGCGTCGGCCCCAGCTGATTTCCCTCGGCGGTGTGGTTGTAGACGACGTCGAGGATCACCTCGATGCCCGCTTGATGGAGCGTGCGCACCATCTGTTTGAATTCCGACACCGCGGCGCCGATCGTTCGACGTGACGCGTACTCGTCGTGCGGCGCGAAGAAGCCGATGGTGTCGTAGCCCCAGTAGTTCCTCAGTCCCTTCCCGAGCAGTCGACCGTCGTGGAGGAACTGATGAATGGGGAGCAGCTCGACCGCGGTCACTCCGACCTTCTTCAAGTGCTCGATCGCCGCGGGGTGCGAGAGCCCGAGGTACGTGCCGCGCAGGTTCTCGGGGATCTCCGGATGCCGCTGGGTGAACCCCTTCACGTGCACCTCGTAGATGACGGTGTCGTGCCACGGCGTGCTCAGCTTTCGATCGTTCTGCCAGTCGAAGAAGTGATCGACGACCACGCCCTTGAACATCGTGCTCGCGCTGTCTTCGTCGTTGCGCTGATCAGGCGCGTCGAGCTTGTGAGCGAAGAGCGCGGGGCTCCAGTGCAGCGAGCCCGCCGTCGACTTCGCGTACGGATCGAGCAGCAGCTTGTGCGGATTGCAGCGAACGCCCGCCGCCGGATTCCACGGTCCGTGGACCCGGTAGCCGTAGTACTGGCCGGGCCCAACGTTGGGGAGATACGCGTTCCAAACGTGGCCCTCTCCGCGATGGAGCGCGATGCGTTCTTCGCGTTCCTTGTCGAAGAGGCAGAGCTCGACCTGTTCACCAACGCGCGAGAACACCGCGAAGTTGGTGCCGTAGCCGTCCCAGGTGGCGCCGAGTGGATAAGTACGCCCAAGCCAGATCTCGCGAGCGTGCTGCTGCAAGAGAGGCGCAATTTGAGCGATCGGAGGGCCCATTGAGCCCCCTCCCTGCAACCGACGAACCTCTCCTGCGCGAGAGGGACGCGAAGACCCAATTAGTTACGAGGGCCTAAGGGCGCGTTCGGTTCCTCGTGGGCATGCCCTCACCCCGACCCTCTCCCGAGGGAGAGGGAGACATGCTCAGTCGCGTCGACGGCGCGAACGGATTGCGCCGAGCAGCAAGAGCATCAATGGAGCGAGCGCGCCGCCGTCGGTAGAGCAGCTGCAGCCGCTCGACTTCGAGCCGCCTCCGCCGGTGCCGCCGCCCATGAAGCCAGTGCCGCCGCCGAAGAGCGAGCCGCCACCGCCGCCGCTCGAGCCGCCTCCAGTTCCTCCGCCCATGCCGCCGCCAGAGGATCCCGCGTCGATGCCCGCGTCGTTCATGGTGGTGCCTCCGCCGCCGCCAGAGGCCGAGCCGCCGCCCGTTCCCGAGCCACCACCGAAGCCACCGCGGCCGCCACCAGTGCCGGATCCGCCGCCGGCACCTCCGTCCTTCATGCCGCCGTCCATGGTGCTGCCGCCTCCGCCGCCCGCGCCACCGCCAACTCCGCCGCCTGCGCCACCGCCAGCTCCGCCGCCCGCGCCACCACCAGCTCCGCC
>CBIHPJ010000038.1:0-21627 GCA_966211295.1 uncultured Myxococcales bacterium
GAAGCGGCGGACTTCGCCTCTGAGCACGTCGGCCTGGTTGCGCAGCGTCTCGATCGCCTCTTCGAGCTGAATCACCGAGCGGTTCTGCTGATCGGCGACCGCGCGAATGGTCTCGATCGCCTTGAGCACCTGCTCCGTGCCGCGCGTCTGTTCCTTCTGCGCGCGGTTCAGGTGCGTGACCATCTCGTTGATGTTCTCGATGCTGCGGCTGATCTGCTTGCCGCCGTGGCTCTGCTCGTCGACGGAGCGCTTCACGTGCTGGGTGAGCAGCTTCATCTGCTCGGCCACCTTCATCACCTGCTCCGAGCCGCGCGCCTGCTCGTTGGTGGCCTTGTTGATCTGCTCGATGGTGTCGCGCACGCGCTCGACGGCGGCGGTGACGTCCTTCGAACCACGCGCCTGCTCGACGGTGGCGCGCGCGATCGCCTTCACCATCTGCGTGGAGTTCTTCGCGGACTCCTGGATCTTTCGGAGCGCACCTTCGGCCTCGCGACCGAGCACCACGCCCTCTTCGACGCTGCGCACGCCGGTGTTCATCGCGGTCGCGGCGTTGCGCGACTCTGACTGCACGGCGCGAATCAGCTCGGCGATCTCCTTGGTCGACGCCGCGGTGCGCTCGGAGAGATCCTTGATCTCATCGGCGACGACCGCGAAGCCCTTGCCGTGCTCTCCCGCCTGCGCGGCGATGATCGCGGCGTTGAGGGCGAGCAGGTTGGTCTGCTCAGCGACGTCATCGATCACGTCGACGATGTTGCCGATCTCGCCGATGCGCTTGCCCAGCTGCTCGATCACGCCTGACGCGGTCTTGCTGGAGTCCTTGATGCGATCGATGCCGACGATGGTCTTCTGAATCGACTCCATGCCGGTCTCGGCGTCTTTCGACACCTGCTCCGAGAGTCGCGCGGTCTCGTAGGCGTTGGTCTCGACCTGGCCGATCGCGATGTCCATCTCGCGAATCGAGGACGAGGTGGCCTCGGTGTTCTTGAGGAGGTCCTCGACGTTCCTCGCGACCTCTTTGATCGAGTACGTCGTCTGCTCGATGGCCGAGGTCGTCTCTTCCACCGACGCCGCCATCTTCTGCACGTTGGCCGCGACTTCGTCGTTGGTGGTCGACATCTCCATGATGCTGGAGCTCGACTCTTCAGCCGACTGGTAGAGCACCTCGACGTTCTCGGCGATGCCCTTGAGGCTCGAGAGCATCTGCACCATCGCGCTCGACGTCTCTTCCACGCGGGTGAGCACGGTGGAGGCGCCGCTGGTGGTGGTCGACGCGCTGCGGGAGATCTGATCGATCACCTGCGCCACGCTCTCGGCGACGCCGCGCACCCGGCCGAGCGTGTCGCGCAGCCCCTGGCCGATGCTGTTGAGCGACTCGGCGAGCTCATCGAGCTCACGCGTGGGAGCACCTTCCACGCGGCCCGAGAGATCGGCTTCCGCGAGGCGCATCGCCATCGCGCGCATGGTGGCGAGCGGCGCGATGATCAAGAGCCGCGAGAGCACGCCCACCAGCGCCATGAAGATCAGCACGCTGACGATGAGCGCGATCAGGAGCGTCTTGCGCATGCTCCCCAGGCCCTCGTCGATGCGGGCGCGATCGAGCGAGACCAGCACGAAGCCCTTGAGGCCGCCCTTGATCTCCACGCGATCGGCGACGAGCAACTCGCCGCTCTCCAGCTGAATCTGCACCGCCTCTTCCTGCTGGTTGAACTGCTTGAGCACCGTCTCGGTCGTCACCAGCAGCGTGTCGGCGCTCTGGGCGATCACGTCGTTCGGCCGGCACTGGCCCGAGCACGAGAGGACCCACACGTTTCGAATCGCGCGCTCGCCGCCGACGATGTTGTTGATCTCGGCGGAGGCCTCGCTGTCGATGCCTTCGCGCTCGACGATCGGCACCTTGCGCTCGATCTCTTTGGCGACGGCCTTGCCGCGCTCCCACAACGTGTCGGTCAGATAGGTATCGGCCTGATTCGGCACCACCACGAACAGCACCGCCACCAACACGCAGAGGGCGATGAGCAGCACGAGGATGATGGCGCCAGTGAGACCGGGTCTGGGGGAGCGTGCAGCCACGAGACGGAGGACTGTGGCAGCGCGGGGCAGCGCCTTCAAGAAACGCGAGCGAGGATCTCGGCGTCAGGGGGCGACGTAACAAGGCGCCGGATCGAAATCCGACGGCGCCCCCACCTGCGCCTCGAAGCCCACGTTGTCCCAGTCACGCTCGTCCACGTAGGGCGCGTTCTCGAGGTAGTACCGCTGGCCCGTGCGATCGTTGTAATCGCGGCTGAACTCGAGGCGCTCGGCGGCGGAGTGGTAGAGCACCTGTCCGAACGCCACCGCGCCCTCAGCCATGGTGAGCGCGGCGTTGGGGAAGTCATTGCACAGCCGCTGCTTGCCATTGACATAGAGCAGCAGGCGGTCGCGCTTGAGCCACACGTCGAAGCGGGTGCGCGGCGCGATGAGCAGCTCCTCGTCGAGAATGCCCAGGCTCCCCACGCCGCTCCCGTCCTGGGTGCGGAACCAGCTCGGCGTCGCCGCGTACGAGGGGTACTGGGCGGGGGAGACGTTCACCACGTTGTCGCGCTCGCCCGCGCCGGCCTTGTTCACCATCACCCGGATGTCGGACTCGGTTCGTTTGTCATCACGGCCGAGGCCGAACGGTGACCCATCACGGGGGAAGAACTGCAGGCAGTTCCACCCGTCGGTCGACACGTTGCGCCCGTCGGGCTCGTAGAAGAACGAGGTCTGCACCAGGTGCCCCGCGAAGTGGTTCTCGGCGTCGAAGGTGTTCCCCGCCTGCGCCGCGCCACAGACCCCGACCCACCAGTAGCGCCGTGAGGTGGCGTTGGAGGCCACCTCGAAGGTGAGGTGCAGATAGGCGGTGCTCGACAGCGTGGTGGGCCGCCGGGGCACGCCGACGACGGTGGCGAAGACGTCCTGCTCCCAATCAGGAAGGGTGACGTGCAGCAGCCCGCGCTCTTCCGAGAGCTGCGCCTTCTCGTCGGCGTCGTTGTAGATGAAGAAGTCCCACTTCGAGTTCGAGAAGCGGCGCCCTTGCCGATACCCGCGGCCCATCGCGTCGGCCACGCCGGAAGGGGCGAGCTCGCCACCACTCCCGTCGAAGTCCTCGAAGAAGTCAGCGGTGCGAGGCATCAGCTTGCCCGCGGGCTTCACGCGAACGGCGGTGCGCGCGAGCACGCGAGGCGCGGTGGTCGGCCCGGGCATGCCCAGCTCTGAGCTCTTGCCGTGCCCGTTCAGCACGAGGCTGCCGAAGCGCGCCCGGATCTCGTCGGCGGTGAAGAGCGAGAACTTGATTCGATCTGCCGGCACGACCTCGTCGATGGTGACGGTGATGTCTTCATGCCTCGGCGCCAGCGCACCGGAATAGGGACACGCGCTGTCGAGCGCCTCGATCACCAGGGTGGTCTCAGCAGTGAGGTCGCTCACCTCGACCAGGCGCAGCAGCTCGCGGGTGCCACTGAAGGTGTCGTTGTGCTGCCGATAGCCCGCGCAGTGAATGGTGGTGCCGGACACCTGCTCACCACCGTTGAGCTCGCTGACGGTCACGCCGGCCGGCACCCGAAAGACCCGGTAGTCGCGCGCGTTGGCGACCTCGGGGAGCACCATCATCACGCTGTCGCGGTTGGCGACGAAGAGCACCTCGCCCATCTGCGCCGCGGTGCTCCAGGCGAGGGTGGCGCCGTCTTCGCCCTTCGGTGCGTTGGGCGACTCGACGGTCTGCGCGGTCTGCTCGCCGCCGAGGATCGGCGGAGGGCTGGAGAGCGGAATGGGCTCGCTGGCGACGCCGACCCCGCAAGCGCTCGAGAGGAAAAGTGCCGCGAGGAAGGCAGTGAGATTAGGAAGCTTCACGTGGGAGCGCTGAGCCGTAGCACCGCATTTCTCACCCTCGCAACGCTTCTGAGCTCCGGCTGTCAGGAGTGCTTCGGCGTGCCGGGGCTCAGTCCGCCGGAATGCGAGCAGCTCGCGGCCCTGCGGTTGCCTGACTCACCTCCACCCGCCTCGGGGAACGCCTTCGCCGAGAATCAAGACGCCGCGATCCTCGGGCACGCGGTCTTCTTCGATGCGCGCCTGAGCGCCAATCAAGACGTGCGCTGCGCCACCTGCCACATCCCCGAGCGGTTCTTCGCTGATGGCCGGCCCACCTCAATCGGGCTCGAGAAGGTCACGCGAAACAGCCCTTCGCTCTACGGCGCCGCCTGGCACCGCTGGCAGACGTGGGACGGCAAGGCCGACTCCTTGTGGTCTCAGCCCCTGCTCGCCTTCGAGAACGAGAAGGAGATGAACTTCACCCGCCTCGAGCTCGCGCACCGGGTCGCCCTCACCTACCGCGCTCCGTACGAGGCTCTCTTCGGTGCGTTGCCTCCGCTGAGCGACGCGCAGCGTTTTCCCTCGAGAGGAAAACCGGGCGACCCTTCCTTCGATGCGATGACGCTCGACGATCAGCTCGCGATCGATCGCGTCGTGGCCAACGTGGGCAAGAGCCTCGAGGCCTACCAGCGCCGCCTCGCCTTCAAGCCCGGCCGCTTCGACGCGTTCCTCGATGGAGACCAGACGGCGCTGACGGCCGACGAGCGTGAAGGCGCGCGCGTCTTCTTCGCGGCGGGCTGCGAGGGCTGCCATTCCGGGCCGACACTTTCAGACGACGGCTTCCATGCGCTCTCCACCGCGGTCACCGAGCGTGCGCGCGCGGAAGCTCTCGAGGTGCTGGCGCGATCACCCTTCAACGCCGCGGGGCCCTTTCATGACGGCGAGCCCGGTGAGGTGCCCGTCGCCACCGCCCAGGATGAAGGGGCCTACCGCACGCCGTCCTTGCGGAACGTCAACCGCACCGGTCCCTGGGGGCACGACGGCGCGTTCGCCACGCTCGAGTCGGTGGTCGACTTCCACCTTCCGTCGTCGGTGACCGCCGCCGAGCGGAAGTCGCTGCTCGCTTTCCTTCGTGCGCTCGATGCGACCGACCCGCCCTCGCCGTGGAACAACTGGCCCGGCCGCTGAGTTGGACTTGCTCCTCGAGACGAAGTAGCCGCTGAGGTGATGCAGATGCGCCCGTACCTGCTCGCCCTGCTGCTGATGCTCGGTTGCCGCGCCGATCGGTCGCAAGCAGCGAGCCGCGCGCCCGGAACCCGCACCGCCCCCGCTCCCGCGCAGGTGCAAGCCATCTACGAAGGCGGTCTGCAGGGCGGGTGGGAAGATCACGGCTGGTGCGAACGCGGAGCGCGCACCTCGGGGCCCGAGCTCCTCGACCTCTCGAACTACTGCGGGTGGATCCTCGCCAACCGCGGGCTCGAGGGCACCTTCGGAGGAGTGGTCTTCTCGATTCGTCTCCCTCCCGGCGAGCCCGACTTTCTCGAGCTTCGGGTCGACAACGAGAGCGTCGACGTCTTTCCGCGCGTGCGCATCGGGCCGCAGCACCGCAGAGATGGCGCTGATGGCTGGTCGGAGATCTTCGTGCCCATGAGCGAGCTCAACCCGGACAGCGTCGCCTTCAATCGGGTGGTGCTCCGCGCGCACCGGGCGATCAAAGCCAAAGGCCACCTCGCCATCGATCACGTGGGCCTCACCGGGGCAGACCCACGAGTGGTGAAGAGCTCCGAGGCGGTGATGAACACCGCGGGCACCCCGGCGGCCTTCTCCGTCGACTGCAAGGCAGACAGCCACGAGATCAGCCCGCTGGTCTACGGCATCGCCTTCTCGGCGCTGCGTGAGTACCAGGACCTGCACCAGTTCAAGGTGGGAGCCACCGCGCGCCGATGGGGCGGCAACCCCACCAGCCGCTACAACTGGGAACTGGGCAACGCGTGGAACACCGCGTCCGACTACTTCTTCGAGAACGTCGACTACACGCAGCAGAAGAACTTCAGCTGGGACACCTTCCTCCAGGCGAACAGCGACCGGCACCTGGCCAGCGTGATGACCGTGCCCATGCTCGGCTGGGTGGCCAAAGACACGAGCTCGTCGAGCTTCCCCAACAGCGAGTTTGGAAAACAGCAGGCCACCTCGCCTGATCGTCCCGTGGGAAATGGCATGTCGCCCTCGGGCACACCGCTGCCTGCGGGCAGCCCCAAGCGCACCAGCATCGCAGCCCCGCCGGAGTTCATCGGCCGGTGGATCACCGCGATCACCGCCGCCGACGCGAAGCGCGAGCGGAAGGTCGCCATGTACCTGCTCGATAACGAGCCGGGGCTCTGGCACGACACCCACCGCGACGTGCACCCCGAGCCTGTCTCTTACGACGAGCTGCTCGAG
This sequence comes from uncultured Myxococcales bacterium, assembly GCA_966211295.1. Taxonomy (GTDB): domain Bacteria; phylum Myxococcota; class Myxococcia; order Myxococcales; family Myxococcaceae; genus Archangium_A. The sequence continues at coordinate 6,265 of CBIHPJ010000038.1, forward strand.
CGCACGGTCAGCTACGGCACGGCGATCCGCAAGGCCAACCCCGAGGCGGTGATCGGCGGGCCCGCGAGCTGGGGCTGGACCGATTACTTCTACTCGGCGGTGGACGCGAAAGCCGGGTTCGCCCTCAAGCCAGATCGCCGGAAGCACGACGACGTTCCGTTGCTCGCCTGGTACCTCCAGAGGCTCGCCGACCACGAGAAGAAGACCGGGGTGACCTTGCTCAACGTGCTCGACGTGCACTTCTACCCGCAGGGCCGGAACATCGGCGTGGGCACCGAAGGGGGCACCGACGCAGACACGGCCGCTCGGAGAATCCGCTCGGTGCGAGGCCTGTGGGACCCGAGCTACATCGACGAATCGTGGATCAACGAGCCCATCGCGCTCATCCCCCGCTTGCGCCACCTGGTGGACGAGAACTACCCCGGCCGCGGCCTGGCGATCGGTGAGTACTCTTTCGGAGCCGAACGGCACATGTCGGGTGGGCTGGCGCAGGCCGAGGCGCTGGGCCGCTTCGGTCAACACGCGCTCACCGCGGCCTTCTATTGGACGTACCCGGCCGAGAACTCGCCGACGTTCTGGGCCTTCCGCGCGTTCCGCGACTACGACGGCCGCGGCAGCCACTTTCTCGATTGGTCGCTGCCCACCAGCGCGCCGCGCGACACTTCGTTGTTCGCCGCGCGCAACAAGGAGGGCACCAAACTCACCCTCGTGGCGCTCAACTTCTCCCCGTCAGACACGGTCGAAGCGAACATCAGCCTGACCGGCTGCCCGGCGGTGAAGGCGCGCAAGCAGTTCACCTACCTGGGTGACCCCAGCGGCTTTCTCTCCATCGAGCCGAGCGCGCGGAACTACCGGCTGCCTCGTTACTCGATCACCGTGATCGAGCTCGAGCTGGCTGCCGAGCAGTGAGTCACGACGTGAGCCGGCGTTTGATCGCCCGCGCTGCCTCGTAGGCCCTGGGAAACCGCCGCAGCACCTTCTTCGCCAGCACCCTCGCATCGCTGATCATTTGTTCGCGCAGCGGGGGTGTCCCGAGCGGACCGATCACCCGATTGTGAGTGCCGTAGTGAAACTTGTACTCCTCGTCGCCGATGAGGAAGTCGAACTCCACGTCGCCCGCGGCCTGACTGGCTTTGAGCAGGCGCTCCAGCAACAACTTGCCCGGCGAGTACTTGTGGAACTTCACGTCGTACGCGGGCACCCACCATGCGTGACGCCGATTCACCACCGCGCCCAGGTGCGTGGCGACGAGCTGATCTCCTGCGTACAGGCTGCTGTGCACCACCAGCCCGCGCGCTCGCAGCCGGCGGAAGAGCTCGACGTTCTGAGGCCGCGCGAACATGTCGCCCACCCCGGTCGACTGGTACTGCGCCGACTTCCACGCGATGCCCGCGGCGAAGGCGGCAGGTGAGGGATCATCGAGAACGAAGCGCAGCGGGCCGAGATCGCGCTCGATCTTGCGCGCCTTGCGGTCGCTGTCGTTGCGAAGGCCCTGCTGCTCCGCGTGGGCGAGGAACGACTCCCAGGTGGTGAACAGGCTCCAGTCGACGTACGGCGAGGGCTGCTGGCCGGGGACGGGCGCGGGGTGGCCGGTCACTCTCTCGGTCCGCAGCACCATGCGGGGGAAGTAGGTCAGCGGTTGCGCGTTGGGCGGCACCACTTCGAGCGGCTGAGGAAAGTCGTAGAACGGCATGCTGCGCACGACCGAGCCGTCGACGGTGAGCAGCTTGAGCGCCCTCCCCTCGAGCACGAAGGGGCGTACTTCGCGCCGGCCGCGAGGGAAGAAGAGCTCTCCCGCCGTCTCGAGGAACGCGTCGGTGGTGAAGACGTTCACTGCGGTCCCTGTCGCGGTGAGGTCGAAGAAGATGGCGTGGCTGCAGCGTGCATCGCGCGCGCTATTACCGAAGCGAGCGGCACCTGGGAACTCTTCGCGGGTGAAGGGGCTCTCGAGGCCCGGGCGCTGCGCTCGGTTTCGGGTATGAAGACGCGCGATGGACAAGCTGCTCCTCCTGTCGGTCGCGCTCGCTCTGCTGGGGATCCCACTGTGGGCCTCGCGTGACGCGGTGCCGGTTCGGGGGTTGAAGAAGGCGCTCGTGGGCGTGTTCGCCTTCAATCTGCTCTACGCGTTCTTTCTGCGCGTGGTGTTGCCGCGGCTCGAGTGATCGATGCGCGAGCTCCTGCGAATCAGCTTCAGAGAGCACCGCAGCGTTGCCCTGGCCGCCGCCTTGGTCACCGCGTTGGTGGCCGCGGTGACGGCTGCGAGCAAGTCCCCCACCTGGCGAGTGCAAGCAGACCTCTTCATCAGCGAGCCGCAGACGGTTCACCGGCTCGCCAACCCGTTCGCGCCGCCGCCACCGCCGGGCGAAGGACTCAACGAGTTGCCCGAGCAGCTCACCGATCGAAAGCTCCTGGTCTCCCTGGTGAAGTCGGAGAACCTCGTCGATCGCTGGAGCGCCTCGAGGCCCTGGCCGCTGCGCCTCAAAGATCGGCTGCAGACGGCGATCCTCGGGCCGGTCGCAGAGAAGGACACCCTCGAGGCGCTGGTGGCGACGGTGGAGAAGCGCCTGGTGGTCGAGCGCAACGGCAACAAGGTGCACGTGCACCTCGACTGGCCAGAACGCGGGCCTGCGCTGGGCATGATGGAGCTGCTGGTGGGGCGGCTGGTGCGCGGCGAGCTCACCGGCGAGGTGTCGGCCATCGAGTCCGCGGCCCGCAATCTCGACGATCAGCTGGCCGCGGTGCGCGGGGAAGTCGAAGCCCGCGCCCGGCGCATCGACGACGAGCTCCGCCTGGCGGCGCTGCAGAACCGTCGACCGGTGACCGAGGCGGAGCAGGAACAGCTGCGGCGCGATCGGTTGCGCGCCGATGAACTGCTGGTGCGGGCCGAAGAGCGTCACATCACCGCCGAGGTGATGCGCCGCACCAACCTGCAGCGCTTTCTGCTGGTGCGCCCGCCTGCGCTGCCTCGCGAACCGCAGTCTGCTGGCCCCGCGCAGCTCGGCCTCGTGATCCTGTTGGCCGCGCTGGGCGCCGCGCTCTTCGCTTCGCTCGCGCTGGGACTGACGGGTGGGCGCGCGATGTCGAGCACGCAGGTGGAACGTGCCCTCGGGATCCCCCTGCTCGGGCGCATGCGGGTGCCCTTTCCCGGTCGCCCCGAGCGCCTCTCCCGTGCCGCCACCGCGGGGTTGGCGCTGCTCTTCATCGCCACCGGCGTCACCACGGGCCTGAGCGACGGCAACCTCGTGATCGCCCTCCTTCCGCTGCTGGTGAGCGCGGTGGCGTGGGCGGTGTGGACCCTGCCGATCAAGTGGCCATTGCTGGCGCTGATGTTCCTCGCGGTGGTGGTGGACGACCCGACCGACCGCCCCTACTTCAACGTCTGGCGTTCTCCGACCTGGTCGGTGGGCCGCATCTTCTTCACCAACATCGCCTGGTTCACCGGCTTCGAGTTGGGGGTGCTCGCGTTGGCCGGGGTGCTGTTCCTGCGTCGCTACGTGGGCGCCCGTCGGCCCGAGCTGCTTCAGCTCGACCCGCTCGAGGGGCCGGCGCCCCGCCCGCTCCGCGCGTCACTGGTGATGTCGGCGCTCGCCGTGATGATGGCGATCGGCTGGGGCCTCCTGCGCGGCGGCGTCTTGCGCGAAGCGCTCTGGCAGTTCCGCGCGCTGCTGATGATGCCGCTGGTGTGCACGTTGGCGTTGCAGGCGTTCGAGTTCCCGAAAGATCTGAAGAAGCTCGGGGTGGTGCTCTTCGTGGGGAGCCTGACGAAGGCGCTGCTCGGCTCCTACTTCATCTATTTCATCGCCTCGCCCGCCGGCTTCGACCCGCCACACACCACGGGCCACAACGACACCATGATCTTCGTGGTGGCCACCCTCATCCCACTGCTGTTGCTGTGGGAGCGCCCCACCCTGCGCCACCTGGGCCTCGCCGCGTTCTGGCTGCCCTTCGCCGCGCAGGCGATGCGACTCAACGATCGCCGCATCGCCTACGTGGACATCGTGCTCGCGGTGGCGCTGGTCTTCGTGCTCAGCCCGTGGCACCGCATGAAGCGGCTCGTCGTGCAGGTGGCGGTGGCGCTGATTCCGGTGATGCTCCTCTACGTGGGCGCGGGGTGGAACACGAAGGGTGGTTCCTTCTTCCGACCGGTGCAGAAGGTGCGGTCGATCATCGCCCCGGTGGCCGACTCGGAAGAAGAGAGCTCCAACGTCGAGCGCGACATCGAGAACTTCAACATCATCAAGTCGTGGGAGCGCGACATGTTCGTGGGCCAGGGCTTCGGCCATGCGTTCACCGAATTCCTGCCCAGCAACGACTTCGCCCAGTCGAACTTCGGCCACGTGGGCCACAACTCGATCCTCTGGCTCTTGTGGATAGGAGGGCTCTTCGGTTTCACGGCGACGCTGATGTACCTGGGGGTGGCCGCGTTCTTTGCCGCCCGCGCGCTGCGAAGAACCGCCGAGTTCCGCGACCGCGTCGCGCTGCTGGTCGCGCTGGGCGTGCTCCTCACCTATTTGAACCAGGCCTTCGGTGACATGGGCCTGGTGAGCATGCAGTTCGTCTTCTTCGTCGCCGCCGCGATCGCCATCATCGGCCGCCTCGCGACCCGCCATGGTGCGTGGCCCTCCCGCGCCGTCGCCCCTAAAGCCCCGATTTTGCTCGTCAGCCCTCGCCCAATGGCCTGAGGCGTGTCAGACTCATTGGCGCACCGCGTCAGATGGTCTACGGGCGTTATGACTCCGCCTTAATTTCCACTTCAGCCACAACTTCCGGGCTGGCCTACCGAGAATGACTACATGAGCACACTTTTCGGCCGTATCGCGCCTGGCTCTGTGGCGCGACTCGGGCTGCTGGGGGACGTCGCGCTGGTGGTGGCGTCGGTGATGGTGGCGTCGGTGTTGAGCGGGCTGCCGCTCCTTTCCTCGCCGTCCCTCGTGCCGTTCTGCATGGCCTCGGTGGTGGTGTGGTTGATCGCCAGCCTGACCCTGCGTCACTACGATCCCTGGGCCTCTGATCGCAGCGCGGCAGACGACCTGGCGATGGTCTCCATCCTCGTGATGGCGGTGACCACCTGCCTCGCCGTCACCAGCGAGTTCGCGGCCGCGCACAGCCTTCCGAACGTCGGACCGTTCTTGTTGGTGTTCTGGCCCACCGCGTTGGTGCTGCGCATCACCCTCTTCCGCTCGCTCTCGCCGCGCTCGGCGCCGGTCGACGACGTGCTGGTGATCGGCATCGGCCCGCTGGGTCGCGCCACCGAGCAGGAGCTCCGCAAGAACCGTCGCCGCGAGGTGCTGGGCTTCGTACGGTTCGACAACGAAGCGCCGCACGCCGCCACCCGCGGCAAGGTCCTCGGCTCGGTGAGCGAGCTCGACGGCATCCTTCGCCGCATCCCCGTGGGCGAGGTGTACTTCGCCAATACGGCGGTCGAAAACGCCGAAGCCACCCAGCAGGCCATCAAGATCTGTGAAGGCTTCGGAGTGCCGTTCGCGCTGCCTGCCTACAGCTTCCGTCTCGATCGTGCTCGGCCGCTGGGCCGCCACGGCCTGACCGACGGCTACGTGCACTACCAGACCGTGACGCACAGCCCCACGCAGCTGGCGCTCAAGCGCGGCTTCGACATTCTCGCCTCGGGCGTCGCGCTCTGGGTGCTGGCGCCGCTGCTCCTCGGTGTCGCGGTGCTGGTGCGCCTCACCAGCAGGGGCCCGGTGCTCTTCCGTCAGAACCGGGTGGGCCTCAACGGCAAGCCGTTCCGCATGCTCAAGTTCCGCACCATGGTTGAGAACGCCGACGCCATGAAGGACCAGCTGGCGGCGCAGAACGAGATGGACGGGCCCGTCTTCAAGATGAAGAACGACCCGCGCGTCACGCCGCTGGGCCGTTTCCTCCGGAAGTTCTCGATCGATGAGCTCCCTCAGCTCGTCAACGTGCTGCGCGGCGACATGACCGTCGTCGGCCCGCGCCCGCCCGTTCCCAAGGAAGTGGCGAAGTACGAGGGCTGGCAGCGCCGCCGTCTGTCGGTGCGCCCGGGCCTCACCTGCACGTGGCAGGTCTCGGGCCGCAACGAGATCTCCTTCGAGCAGTGGATGTACATGGACCTCCAGTACATCGATAACTGGACCTTCACGCGCGACATCGCGCTGATCCTCAAGACGGTGCCGGTGGTGCTCACCGGGCGCGGCGCGAGCTAAAGCTCCGCCGGAAGAGTCGTTCGCGTGACCGCCCAGAACCAGGAAGTCCCCACCAGCACGGAAGAGCAGCGCGACTCCACCGTCGCCCTGCAGAACGCCGTCAAGCTGGGTGGCTCGTTGATGCTCACCTGGGGCATCGCGCTGGGCGTGCGGTTGTTCATGCCGCGCTACCTCGGGCCCGATCAGTTCGGCGTGCTCAACTTCGCAGACGCGTTCACGGCCACCGTCTTCGTGCTGCTCTCGCTCGGCGTCGACACGTACATCCGCAAAGAAGTGTCGGTCGACCCGAAGACCGCCTCGAGCTTCTTCTCGGGCGTCACGGTGCTTCGGCTGGCCGGCTCGCTCCTGCTCTTCGCTGGCATGCAGGCGTTCCTCGTGCTCACCGATCGCCCGCGGGAGACCTGGGCGCTGGTGCACGTCTACGGCGGCGCCTGTCTGTTGATGAGCCTCAACCTGAGCCTGGCGGCGCTGCTGCACGCCAAAGGAACGGTCGACGGGCTCTCACTGCTCAACATCGCCTCCAAGCTGGTGTGGGGCAGCGGCGTGCTCGTCACCATCGTGGGCGGACTGCCGCTGGTGGGCATTCCCCTCGCGCTGCTGGCCAGCGAGCTGCTCAAGCTGGTGGTGAGCGCGCGGCTGGTGCAGCGAAACCTCGCCGTCTCGTGGAAGGTGGACTTCGGCGGCACGAAGGTGGCGTTGCTGGGCTCGTTGCCCATGTTCCTCAACTTCGCGGCGCACACCATCTACAACAAGCTCGACGTGAGCATCCTCGCGGTGGTGGCGGGCGATCGCGAGGTGGCCTGGTACGGCGCGGCCAGTCTGGTGGCGGGCCTCGCGATGATGGTGACGCCGATGATCGGCTGGGTGTTGATGCCCCTCTTCGCGCGCGCGCGGGCGCGCTCCGACGAGGAATACACGAAGGTGATGCGCCGGAGCCTCGAGCTGGTGCTGGCCATCGCCTTTCCCACCTCGTTGCTGCTGGGCCTGGGGGCTGAGCCCATCATCGTGCTGCTCTACGGCCAGGCCTTCGCTCCCGCGGCCGCTTCGCTGCAAGTGCTCTCCATCATCTTCATCTTCACGTACGTCGCGATCTTGAGCGCGAACGCCTTGATCATCACCGGGCGGGCGTGGGCTCAGGCCTTCATCTCGATCGCTGGGTTGGCGTTGAACCCGTTCCTCAACTGGCTCTTCCTCACGCGGGCCGCGAAGGCGCTGGGCGAAGGCGGCGCGGGCGTGGGCGCGGCCTGGGCCCAGGTGGGCACTGAGCTGGCGGTGACGGCGGCGATGACGGCGCTGGTGGGACGACGCGCCTTCGACCGGCGCTCAGTGGTGATGATCGTCAAGACGCTGGTGGTGTGCGCGATGGTGATCGCCGTCGATCTGCTCGCGCTGCAGGGCCTTCCGGGCTTCCTGCGGCTCACGGTCGATGGCGTGCTCTACCTGCTGGGCGTGTTGCTCACGCGCGCGATCAACGTGAAGGAGCTCGTGGGGTTCGCCCGGGGGGCGATGCAACGCCGCAAACAACCGATTCAGGCGGGCGATGCTTCGGCGCCCGCCATGACCGCCGAGGGGATGAGCTAATGAGCACGCGCACTGTGACCACGCGCACTGCGACCACGCTGCTGACCACGCTGCTGCTGTCTGCCTGCTACACGCCCAGCGGGGCTTTCATTCCGGTCGCCGACTTCGAGCCCGCCGCCAACAACGGCGAATATCTGGTGGTGCCCGGCGACGTGCTACAGGTGCGCGTCTTTCAGCAGGAGGCGATGTCAGCGCGGGTGAAGGTGCGCGCGGACGGCAAGGTCTCGTTGCCCTTCGCGAACGAAATGCAGGTGGAGGGCAAGGCGCCCGTCGCCATCGCAGCCGAAGTGCAGGTGAGGCTGAAGGACTTCGTGAACAACCCGGTGGTGACGGTCTCCCTCGAAGAGACCCGCCCCCTGACGGTCTCGGTGGTGGGCGAGGTAGTGAGGCCGGGCATGGTGACGCTCGAGCTCGGCGCGGGGGTGCTGCAGGCGCTGGCGGGCGCGGGCGGTCTGACCGACTTCGCTCAGAAGGAAGGGCTCTTCGTGTTGCGTACGGTGCCCGGCAAGCCCCAGCCCGTGCGCGTCCGTTTCACGTGGGAAGAGCTCACCCAGGGAGTGGGCAAGGCCCCACGCTTCGGCCTCGTGGCCGGAGACGTCGTGGTGGCTGAATGAATCGATGGCAGCGCGCGACGCTGGTCGCGGCGCTGACCCTCAGTGCCGCAGCCCGGGCGGTCGACGTGAACTGGGTGACGGTGGGCCGCGCCGACGTGCGGGTGCGTACGCCGCTCCCGGGCGATCGCGGCACGCCGTTGACGACCGACCTCGAGCTGTTGCCCTCCGGACGGCTGAGCCTGGGGTGGGCGCGCACGCTGATCGAGTTCACCTACACCCCCTCGCTGTTGTTTCGTGAACCCCAGCTGCTGGGCCCGGTACGGCTGATGAACCGGGGCTCGGCGGTGATGCGCTCACGCTGGCGCCGCGGCACCTTCGCGCTCCAGCAGCAGGCGTCATACGGCCAGGCCGACGTGGGGGCACTCCGCACGCGAGAAGATGGCCTCGGCAGTGCGCCCGTGGTCGAGGTGCAGACGCTGGGTCTGGTGCCCTTCGTCTCCTCGACCACCTCCGCCACCCTCGACTTCGCCACCAGCCGGCGCAGCCGGATCAGCCTCACCGGCGGCTACCTCCTCTCGGGGAGCCCCGACAGCCCCGTGCTCCCGATGCAACGAGGGCCGCTGGCGCGCGCCAGTTTTCGCTTCGCCTTCAATCGTCGTGACGCGCTGACCACCACGGCGCAGGCCACGCACGCCGACTTCGACAACGGGCAGCAACAGACCTACGCGTTCTTGACCGAGGAGTGGTCGCGGCAGCCGATCCGGCTGTTGAGCTTGAGCGTGATGGGCGGCGTGGCCTTCACGCGCGAGTTCATCCCCGAGGGACTGCCCAACCAGCTGCTGCCGGGCACGTTCAACGAAGTGCTGCCGGTGGCCGCCACCACCCTCTCCTGGAGAGATTCGGTGACCACGCCCACGCTCCAACTGGAGACGGGCGTGCGCCTCGCGCCGTTCGCAGATCGCTTCACTGGACTCATCTATGAGCGCGTCGAAGCGCGGCTGACGGGGCGAAAGCTGTTCTCACAGCTCTCGCTCAGCTCGAACCTCGGCGCGGCCTGGGCCGTGCCCCTCGGGCGTTCGCCTCAGGCGGGCGACGTCATCGTCTTCGCCGACGCCGCGGCGGGCTGGGCGGTCAAGCATTGGCTCACGCTGGTGGGATCGACGCGAGTGCTGTACGCGCATCAGCCGCGGCTGGGCGTGGATGCGGGGGGCGTACAATGGGTTCTCACCCTCTCGGTGATGGTTCAGCAACAAGGTTCAACGTCGTGGTGAAGTGGATTCAGGCAATCGTGGGGGAGTGGCAACAGTGAGCAAGCAGACCAGGTCAGCGTTGGTGGTGGACGACGACCCAGACATTCGGAAGATCGTGAGCACGTACCTCCAGCGGCTCGACTTCAAAGTCACTCAAGCAGCGGACGGAAGATCCGCGTTGGCGGCCCTCGAAGCCGCGCGGCCCAGCCTGCTGTGCATCGACGTGATGTTGCCCGAGACCTCGGGCTACGACGTCTGCGAGTACGTGCGCTCGAGCCCGACGCTCCGGGGGCTCCCCATCCTCGTGATGAGCGCGCGCGACATGCCCAAGGACAGGGCGATCGCTGAAGAGCTCGGCGCGCGCGCCTACCTCTCCAAGCCCTTCACCCAGGCCGCCTTCGTGGCGCACGTCGAGCAGACGCTCGCCGCCGACGGCACCGGGGATGGCCACGAGCCGTGAGCGCTGGCAACAACACCGAGTCAGTCGATCTCTTCGACTACGAGTTGATCCGCAACGTGGTGGGGTACGTGCTGGGTGGCGTGCGCCGGCACAAGGTGCTCTCTGGCGCCGTGTTCGTCGGCACCCTGGCGCTGGGGCTGGGGTTGGCGGCGAGCTGGCCGCGCACCTACCACGCCGAGGCGCGCCTGCTGGCCAATCAGAACCAGCTGATCCGCGCGCTGGGAAACCCGCGCTCCAGCCTGCCGAACGAAGACCCGACCCGCGCCGCGGGCGAGATCATCTTCGCGCACCCCAACCTGGTCTCGCTGATTCAACAGACCAACCTGATGGAGCACTGGGAGAAGAACCGCCCCGCGCTGGTGCGCTTGAGGGACGCGGTGATCTCCAGGTCCGCCAGTGAGCAGGACAAGATCGACGCCATGGTCGGGCTGCTCGAGAAGCGCCTCGGCGTGGACGTCGATCAGCAGACCGTGACCATCCGCGTCGACTGGGAAGACGCGCACATGGCGTACCTCCTGGTCGAGACGGCGCAGCAGAACTTCCTCGAGACCCGGCACGTCACCGAGATGTCGGCGATCAACGAGGCGCTCTCGATTCTCGAGGTGCACGCCTCGAACGTGCAGAAGACCGTCGATGAGTCGCTGCGCGAGCTCGAGCGGGTGCGAGAGCTGCGCCGCAAGGGTGGCAGCAGCAGCTCCAACCGCGAGCAGCCCGGCGAAGGGCAGCCCGCGATGATGGTCGCGCCTCCAGCGAACTCGCCGCTCGCGGGTCCGCCCGCCAACGAGCAGGAGCTGGCCCAGCTGAAGTTCCTGCTCCAGTCGAAGAAGCGCGCGCTGGCTGATCTCGAAGACGCCCGCACCCGCCGGATCTCCGAGCTGACCGCGCAGATCCAGGAGCAACGCATTCAGTACGCCCCCCAGCACCCCATCATTCTCGACATGGAGGAGCGCCTGAAGGCCCTGCAACGAGACTCGCCGCAGATCGGCGCGCTCAAGATGGACATCGACACGCTCACCCTCGAATACAAGCGCAAGGGAGGCGAAAACCCCGATGCCCTGCTGGAGCCTCGCCGCGCGGCGGTCACTCCGCGGCGAGTCGGCGGCAGCGAGACCATGCTCTCGAACTCCGAGCTGTCGGAGGATCCGATGGTGGAGTTTGCGCGCAACAACCTGCGCGTGGCCGCCGCCAAATACGAAGAGCTGATGATGCGGGTCGACGGTGCGCGCATCGAGCAGGACACTGCGCGCGCCGCCTTCAAGTACCGCTACAGCGTGGTGCGCCCGGCCTCGGTCCCCAGGAAGCCGAGCAAGCCCAACATGCCGCTGCTGGTGGTGCTGACCTTCGTTCTCGCCCTCGGCTCGGCGACCGTGGTGGGGGCGGCGTTCGACTGGTGGCGCGGGGTGGCGGTCGAGGGCTGGCAGCTCGAGCGCGCGTTGGGCCTCAAGGTGCTCAGCCAGGTGAAGCTTCCGTGACTGAGGTCGGCCGGCTGGCGGTGGAAGCGGCGCTGCTCTTCCTCGCGTTGCTGCCCGCGGCAGCAGGCGTCTATCTGGGTGTGCTGGCGCTGCTCTCGGCGCGCCCCCAGGCGCCCACCGCTGGCGCGCCACACCTGCGCTTCACCGTCGTGGTGCCCGCGCACAACGAATCAGCGGGCATCGGGCAGACCGTGCGCAGCCTGCTTGCTCTCGACTACCCGGCTGCGCTGCGCCGGGTGCTGGTGGTGGCTGACAACTGCGCCGATGACACCGCGGTGCAGGCTCGGGCCGCGGGGGCCGAGGTGCTCGAGCGCACAGATACCCAGCGCCGCGGAAAAGGGTACGCGCTGGAGACCGCCTTCGCGCAGCTGCTGGCAGAGGGCACTACCGACGCCGTGGCGGTGATCGACGCAGACACCGTGGTGAGCCCGAACCTGCTCCAGGCCTTCGCCGCTCGGCTCGAAGCAGGGGCGCGGGTGGCGCAGGCCCACTACGGCGTGCAGAACCCCGAGGCGTCCTGGCGCACGCGGCTGATGCGCATCGCGCTCGCGATGTTCCACCAGGTGCGCTCCATCGCGCGAGAACGGCTCGGCGTCTCTGCCGGCCTGCGCGGCAACGGCATGTGCTTCTCGCTCGCGGTGCTGCGCGAGGTGCCTCACGACGCGTACTCGCTGGTGGAAGACCTGGAATACGGCGTCAAGCTGGGCCGCGCCGGGCACCGGGTGGTCTACGTGCACGAGGCCGACGTGTTGGGCGAGATGGTGTCGGGCGAACAGGCCTCGCGCTCTCAACGCACTCGATGGGAACAGGGCCGCGCTCAGATGCGGGCGCTCTACGGCTGGCCGTTGGTGCGCGAGGGACTGCGCCGACGCAGCGCCCTGCTGATCGATCTCGCGCTCGACGTGCTGGTGCCGCCCTTGAGCCAGCTGGTGGCGGCCCTCGTGCTGCTCACCGCCGTCGCTTCGGGCCTGATGGCCTTGAGCGGCGTCGGAGCCTGGGCGGCCGCTGCCGGGGCCCTGGGGCTCTTCAGCGTGGGGCTGTACGTGTTGGCCGGTTGGGCCCACTCGGGCACGGGCGCCAGGGGCCTGGTCGATTTGGCGCTCGCGCCGGTCTACGTGGCCTGGAAGTTCCGGCTGAAGCTGACGGGGAAGAAGCAAGCAGAGTGGGTTCGCACCACCCGAGAAGGAGAGCCGAGGTCATGAGCAAGGCCGTGAATCGACCCAAGCTGCACCACCAGTTGATGCCCTGCCTGCGAGGAGAGTGGAACTCGCTCGCCGTGGTGCCTGCCTCGGGCACCGCGTCGGTGGTGGCCAACGCGCTGGTCGAGGTCAGCAACCTGATGCGCAGCCAGCAGGCCAAGCTCTTCTCGACCGAAGGGCTCGAGCTGACCGGGGTGAGCAAGGTGATCATCGACGTCCATTCCCACGTCGAAAAGGGCGGCCTGGCCATCGTCACGGTCGACGCGTTGGTGGCCCGGCAGACGGGCGTACCGTTGGTGATGTCGGTCGACGCGGCGCTGCTGGTGGTGCACCTGGGTGTCACCCGAATGGAAGACGCGCGCCAGACGGTCGAGATCGTCGGCCCCGGAAAGTTCATCGGCACCGTGACGCTGGAGTCGGATCGCTGAGGCCGGCCTCGAGGGGCGGAGTGAGTCGGGCCGCGAACTGCGGAGCGCGACCACACAGGCCCTCGGCGCGAGCTTCTTGTGACTCGTTGAGCGAAGCGATGCGGCGTTGACCGAAACCGGAACTGGCTCCGGTTCCGGGAAAACGTGACGCATCGAATCTCCGCACTGACGCGAGAAACACCTCCACGAAGCGACGTCACCGAGTGACAGGAAGTTCGTGGTGAGGGGCAACGACGCGACGAGCAGAGTGGCCGCGGCCCATGAACGACTGGCCTCATTGAGGCCTGGTCTTCAGCCGTTCGATTCAGGCTGCGGCTGCTCGACGAGAACGCCGGAGAACTTCCCGTAGACCACCGTGTGACGTCGCGTCGGTCGCAAGCGTTGGCCTCGGCAGAAGCAGCGAGTCCCCGGAGCGGACTCGAGCGGCTTCGCTCCCTGGTAACGATCGCTTCGCCGAGCACTCCATCAGCGAGTCCACGACCTGCGCTCAGGGATAGAGGTAGCGCGGCCCGCGCAGCTTGAGGTCGAGCGCGCGTGCGGCGATCCACCCTGCGAGCTCTCGATGATTTCGCAGCCCGTTGACCGGGTAGCGGGGCAACACCGCGCCAGGCCGGCGCTCCTCGGCGGTGAAGGGGCGCGCCTGGGTGGTCCACACGGTGAAGTCTCCCAGCGCGCGCAGCGCAGCGACCTGCTCAGGTGAGAAGTGGTGCCCCGGGGTCCCATACGGGAACGCGAAGTGGCGCTGCGGGCCGAAGAGCCGCTCGAAGTCCTCCTTCGACTGGCGGTAGTCGGCGGCGATCAATGACGGGTCGTGCCCGCGCGGAGAGAGGTGCAGGTTGGTGTGATTGCCCAGCTCGACGTTGGGGATCGCCGCGAGCGCCCGCAACGAGTCCAGCGTCGCCAGCTCGTAGTCAGGCAACGTGGCCAGCCGAAGGAGCTGCGGCCGGGAGTTCTCTTCCGCCAGCGACGCGGGCGCCTCGAGCAGCGCACGCGCGGCGGCCAGCGACTGCCCCGAGCGCACCGACTCTTCCACCTCGTCCCAGCGGAAGCCGGCGCGAGCCTCGACCTTCTGAGGACACACGAAGAAGAGGAATTTCACCTGCGGCCACCGGGGCGCGCGCTCCGCCACGTAGCGCGCGGCGTCGGCATAGCCGTCGTCGAAAGTGACGGTGAGGAAGCCGGGGGCACTGGCAGGCGCGGCGCTGAGCAGCAGCTCGATCAACGCGTCGAGCTCGCGCGGGTCGATGTTCAGGCCCGGCTGCCAATCGGTCGCGCGGGCCAGGGGCGCCACCCGATGCAGACACAGCGCCAGCTGGTGCCCGCGCAGCGTCTGACGGAGCAACACCTCGAGGCCCGCATCAGGCAGCTGCCCGCCGATGCCCGAGGCCACGGTGTCTGCATCGATGCCCAGCCGACGAAGGCTCCTGAACAAGTTGCGCAAGATGCCCTGCGCGTACCATACGGCCGGCCGTGAGCACGAAGCGGCTGCGCATCGGAAAGTTGTGGATCGACGTGCTGCGTTTCGACGAGGCGCTCGACGCGGTGGAGTCGCTGGTGAGCGCAGGCCAGGGCGGCAACGTCTTCACGCCCAACGTCGACCACGTGGTGAGCGTCGAGTCGAACGAGGCTTTTCGCGAGGCCTACGCACGGGCCGCGTTGAGCCTGGCAGACGGCATGCCGCTGGTGTGGGGCTCTCGACTGCTGGGTCGCCCCTTGCCCGAGCGGGTGGCCGGCTCCGACCTGGTGCTCCCGCTGCTGGAGCGCGCCGCCCAACGCCAGTGGCGCGTCTTCTTCCTCGGCGCCAACGACGGCGTGGCCGAGAAGGCGGCCGAGGTGGTCCGCAAGCGGTTTGGCACGAACGTGGTGGGCACCGACGCGCCACGCATCACCCTGGGCGACACGGCGCAGCTCGAGCGCATCGCCGCGCAGCTCAACGCCGTGCAGCCGCACCTGGTGTTGATGGCTTTCGGCGCGCCGAAGCAGGAGCTCTTGATGGACGCCCTGCGCGAGCGCGTGCGCCCGGCGGTCTGCCTGGGCATCGGTGCCAGCCTCGACTTCATCGCCGGCACGGTGAAGCGCGCGCCCGCGTTCATGCGCCGCTCTGGCCTCGAGTGGCTCTACCGGCTGGGGCAGGAGCCCCGCCGGCTCTGGCGGCGCTACCTGGTCAACGACCCACTCTTCGCGGCCATCTTGATGCGCACCCTGCGTGACGGTCAGGGTGACGGTCAGGGTGA
>CBIHPJ010000039.1:0-21353 GCA_966211295.1 uncultured Myxococcales bacterium
GTGTTGCTGACGGCTTCTTCGATGGTGGATTGGCCGGCAATGACCTTCGACAGCGCGGCCATGCGGAGCGTCTGCATGCCGAGGCGAATGGCCTCTTGCTTGAGCTCGGCCGCCGACGCGCCGTTGATCACGATCTCCTTGAGGCCGTCCCAGAAGGGCATGACCTCGTACACGGCGACGCGGCCGCGGTAGCCGCGATCGTTGCACTCCTTGCAGCCGCCCTTTTCGTAGAGCGTGAAGGAGCCGATCTTGTCAGCGGGGATGCCGGCGTCGATCAGCGCCTGCTCGTCGACGTTCTGCACGGCGCGTTTGCAGGTGTTGCAGAGGCGGCGGCACAGACGCTGGGCGAGAATCAGGTTCAGCGACGCGGTCACCATGAAGGGCTCGATGCCCATGTTGAGCAGGCGGCTGACGGTGCCAGGCGCGTCGTTGGTGTGCAGCGTGCTGAGCACGAGGTGTCCGGTGAGCGCGGCCTTCACGCCGATTTCCGCGGTCTCGAAGTCGCGGATCTCACCGATCATGATCGTGTCGGGGTCCTGACGGAGGAAGCTGCGGAGCGCGGCGGCGAAGTTGAGGCCGATCGAGTCCTGCATCTGCACCTGGTTGATGCCGGCGAAGTTGAACTCGACCGGATCTTCGGCGGTGCAGACGTTGGTGGTCGGATCGTTGAGGGCCGCCAGCGCGGAGTAGAGCGTGGTGGTCTTGCCGGAACCCGTGGGGCCCGTGACGAGCACCATCCCGTACGGGCGATCGATCGCTTCTTTGAACCACTTGAGCGGCTCCGCGTCGAAGCCGAGCTTCGTCATGTCGAGCTGGAGGTTCGACTTGTCGAGCAGACGCATGACGATCTTCTCGCCGAAGAGCGTCGGGCAGACGGACACGCGGAAGTCCATCTCCTTGCCGCCGCCGAGCTTGATCTTGATGCGGCCGTCCTGCGGCAAACGTCGCTCTGAGATGTCGAGCGACGCCATGATCTTCACGCGGGAGATGATCGCGCTCCTGAGCTTGATGGGCGGCTTCATCACCTCGTACATCACGCCGTCGATGCGGAAGCGAACGCGGAAGTCCTTCTCGTAGGGCTCGATGTGAATGTCCGAAGCGCGCTTGCCGATCGCGTCCTTCAGGATCAGGTTCACCAGCTTGATGACGGGCGCGTCATCGGCGGCCTTGGCGGCCTCTTCGACGCCGACGTCGGCCTCGCTGTCGGCGATCTCGACGTCATCGTCCATGCCGCCGACGATGTCTTCGAGGCTGGGGCCCTTCTCGGCGTAGTAGCGCTCGATGGCCTCGCGAATCGCGGGCTCGGAAGCGACGACGGCCTCGATGTTGTAGCCGGTGAGGAACTTGAGATCGTCGACCGCGTAGATGTTCGACGGATCGCACATGGCGACGATGAGCGCGCTGCCCGCGCGGTTCACCGGCACCACGAGGTGCTTCTCGGCGACGTCCTTCGGAACCAACTTGATGATGTCGGCCTCGACATCGAACTCCTTCAAGTTGATGGCGGGCACGCCGTACTGCTTCGAGAGGAAGTCGGTGAGCTTCGACTCCTCGATCGCGCCGACCTTGATGAGGGCGGTGCCGATGCGGGTGCCCGTCTTCTGCTGCTCTTCCTGGGCCTTACGGAGCTGCTGAACGGAAATGAGATTTTCGCGAACGAGCAGCTCGCCGAGACGACCTGACATGGGGTTTTGCCCTCAGAGAGAATTGATTCAGCGAGGGCGCGAATTGAAACCTTCTGAGTCAGGCAAAGCAAGGATCGCGAAGCCTCCCCTTGGGGGATTCACGGACGAGCCCGGGCCACCGCGGCGCGCGCCGCTTCGAGATCCCGACTGATCTGTGAGGACAGCTCGCTCGCCGACGCGAACCTCTTCTCTGCCCGCAGCCGCTCGATGAACTGCACGCGGAGTCGCTTGCCGTAGAGGTCGCCCGAGAAGTCGAAGAGGTGCGCCTCGATGGTCACCTCACCGCCCCCGAATGTAGGTTTCACACCGATGTTCGCCGCGCCGCCCCACCACGTGTTGGGCTCGCTGTCTTGCTGCGCTCGCTCGCTGTGGACTCTCACGGCGTACACGCCAGCCGCCGGACGAAGCTCGTTGGTGGTGTCGATGTTCGCGGTGGGGAAACCGATGGTGCGACCGCGGCCGGCACCGGGCACCACCACTCCGTCGAGATCGAACGCGCGCCCGAGCAGCCGGGCAGCGGCTTCGACGCGGCCTTCGAGCACGTACTCGCGGATCTTGGTGGAGGAGACGATCACGCCTTCGAGACTGACCGCGCTCACGGTCTTCACCTGGCCACCGCGCTTGGCCGCGGCGTCGGTGAGCGTCTGCACGGTGCCCGCTCGCTTCACGCCGTACGTGAAGTCGTAGCCGACGACGATGGTGCGCGCGCCCACTCCGTCGAGGAGCGAAGCTTCGAAGGCCTCGGGCGTGGTGCGCGCGTAGTCGGTGGAGAACGGCTGAACGATCGTCGCCTGAACGCCGTGCGCTTCGAGGAGCTCGAGCTTGCGCGCCTGCGTGACGATCAAGCGGGGCGCGAGCTGCGGCTGCAGCACCTTGCCGGGGTGAGGGTTGAAGGTGAGCGCCACCACCGGCCCGTGCTTCGCGGCCTCGGCGAAGAGCGCCTGGTGACCGATGTGAACTCCGTCGAAGTTGCCCAGGCAGATCGCGCAGCCTTTGAGAGAGCCGTCGGACGCCTCTTGAATGGACGAGAAGAGCTTCATCGGTGTTAGCGATATAGCGGCGGAATGGTGTCGAGTCTTCTGCTCGCGTTGACGCTCAGTGCGTGGCCGCTGCCGCGCGACGCGGGCGCTTCGGAGTACGCCGACGCTGCGAATTGGCCGCAGGAACCCGAGTGGAGCGAGGCCTGGCCCCTCTATTCGTTCACGCCTTCCACTTGGTCGCTGAGCGCGGTCGAGCAGGACGCGGGCGTGGGCATGCGCGTCGATCGAGCGTGGAGCGTCACGCGTGGGCAGCCTCAGATCGCCCTCGCGATCGTCGGGGTCGCGCACGACTTGAGTGATCCGATCGTCGCGAACGCCTGGCGACTCTCGCCCGGAGAGTTTCCAGATGCGGGAGACACGAACGGCAATGGACGGCTCGACGTCGGTGACTTCGTGGGCGTGCCTGATGTGAACGCAAATGGAGCGATCGATCTCGAAGATCTGATCGCCGCGCGCTCCGACGGAATCGATCAGGATGGCAACGGGCGCATCGACGATCTCTGTGGGTGGGATCTCGATCGCAATGCTCCGGTGCAGAGCACGCGCGATGCAGGCGTCGAGGGCTTTCGTCGGCTCGTCGCGCCGGTAAATGACGGACTTCCAGGCATCGGCGTGTGTCCGGGCTGCACGATCATTCCGCTCATCGCGAGTGAGAAGTCGTTGGCCGCGGCGATCAGGCTTGCCGCTGATGCCGGCGTGCGCGCGTTGTTGCTGCCTCCGAGTGAGCGCGACGTGAGTGCTGAGCTCGAGCTCGCGTTGACCGAGTCGCGTGTTCTCCTGGTCACTGAAGGCAGCGGAACTCTGGCCAGCTTCCCACTGGCCATTCATCCCTCCGTCATCTCCCCGCGCACGTTGACTGCGCCTGCTGCACGCACGACTGCCATCGATCGCAGCGGGTATGGAGGAAGCGCGGTGGCGGGGACGATCTCGGTGAGCACCACGGGGTGCCAACGTGAAGCCGCACTCAGCATGGTCGGCATCGCTGGCCTGATTTTCTCCGTCGCTCCTTCGCTCTCCGCGGCGCAGGTCGTCGGTCTGCTCGGTGGAGAGCGTGTCGATGCAGATCGCACGGTGCGACTCGCGGAGACCACCCTGCCCTCGCCCCTCACTCCCGCCACGAAGCTGAAGCCCGTCGCGATCGCGTCTCCTTCCGATGCCGGAGTGCCGAGCGCCGAGTTCGTGCCCTCGCTCGATGCGAATCCCGCGGCCGCGTTCGTTCGCTTCGTCGAACAGCAGGGGCCCTACGAGTGGTCGAGCGCGCTCCCTTCACCTCACCCTGACCTCCTGCGTGGTCTCCTCGGCGCTCATGAGCTCGGGGCGGGCTCAGGACCTCCTCGGTTCGTCGACATCGATGGCCTGGGCTCGGAGTCGATCCTCTCGCTCTCTCCTCGTGGGCTCGTCGGCTTCACCGATCGCGTCGAGGTGCTGGAGCCGCCGATGGTCTCCAGTCGCTTCGCTCCCGCGTTTGGAGACTTCGACGGAGATCGCGTGCTCGACGTGATCAGCGCGAGCGAAGACGGCCTGCTTCAGGTGGGCTCCTTCACCGGCTCGTCGCTGACGGGTTTCCCGAAGCAGCTCTCGGGGCCCCTCGCAGGCGCGCCGTCGCTCACTCCCACGTTCGAAGGAACTGCGCTCGTCACCCTCGAGAAATCGGGGCGCCTCATTCACCGCCTGCCTTCCTCCGAATGGACCTTCGAGCTCAGCGCCGCCCAGGTCAGCGCTCCCGCCTCCGGCTTCATCGATGGCGATGGCTACGCGGACTTCGCGATCGCGAACGGACAGGAACTCCGCGTGCTGCTCACCGATGCGCGAGGGCCGACCGCCACCAGCTGGAGCGCTCCTTCACGCGCGACCCAGGCGCTCCTCGCGAATCTGATCGGAGACGCGGAGCTCGAGATCGTCGTCGATCGAGTCTTCAACTCGCGCACGGAGTCCATCCTCGAGCTGGAGAATTGGACGCCCAGCGTGGTGCCACCGGCGCTCGCACGAATCGACGACACCTCGCTTCGCGCGCTGCTGCAGCTCGAGCGACGCGCCGACGGTCTCTTCGAGCTCACCCGCTACGACGTTCAGCGAGCGTTGCAACAGGGCGACTCGCTGGCACCACGACGGGTCCTCGCGACCATCGCGCACACTCCAGCGCGGGGTGGCTTCGCGGTGGCCGACGTGACGTCCGATGGAAAGCCCGACGTGCTGCTGCCCACTGAAGATGGACTCCTCTTCATCATCGATGGCGAGGGCCAGAGCCCGATTGAATCGCCCCTGCCGACGCTGGGCTCGGTGATCTCCGCTCCCGCGGTGGGGGTCGCGCGCGATCAGCTCGAGTTCTCGGTGCGCACCACGCGTGGAGATCTCGTGCGGTGGCTCGGCCGAGGCCTCCCCAACGACATCACCTGGGAGAGCAGCGGCCATGATCGTTTGAACAGCTGGAACGCGCAGACCCCGCTCCCGGCGCGCCGGTTGTCCGGGCTGGGGGTCACCATGCCTCCGATCCTCTCGCCTGGATGCTCGTGCAGCACTTTGGAGGGGACCGCCGCGCTCGCGCTCGTTTTCCTCTTCCGGCGCCGCCGAAGATCCTGCTAGCGGCAAGGGAGTCATGGCTCGTATTCCGCTGCGCCCCACGCCTGCAGGTGCCGAACTCATCGGGCTGAAAGACTTCCCAGACTGGGATCAGATCTTCGGCTTTACCGGACCGCTCGAGCTGGAGATCGGCTGCGGCGCCGGCGGCTTCGCCCTCGAGCACGCGAAGCGCAACCCGAAGCATCGCTGCATCGCGTTCGAGTGGCGGAAGAAGTACGCGCGCGAGGTCGCCTTTCGTGCGGACCAGGCAGGCCTGAAGAACCTCAAGGTGATCGAAGGCGACGCGGTGCGCGAGGTGCCGAAGCTGTTCAAGCCCGGCTCGCTCTACGCGATGCACCTGCAGTTCCCTGATCCGTGGTGGAAACGCGCCCACCAGAAGCGCTCCATCCTTCAGCCCGACTACACCCGCTTCCTGCTGACCCTGCTCGAGCCGGGTGGCCGCTTCGACTTCCGCACCGACGTGCAGGACGTGGGTGAGCGTGGCCTCAAGGTGCTGGAGGGCGCCGGTTTCCACAACCCGCTGGGGCTGGGCGTGTTCCACCCCTACGACCCCGAAGAGGCGCCCTCCACCCGTGAGCGCCGCTATCTCGCGTCAGGCGCACCGGTCTATCGAGCACGTCTCGTCAAGCCGTGACATCCTGCGCGGTGGATGGCAGCCCGCCGCAAGACACTCGAAGCGACCCGTCGTGAAGACGGGGTGAAGTCGCTCAAGGCGCGCACCATTCTCGTGGCCGACGACGATCGGGGCATCGTCTCGCAGGTCCGCGCTGGGCTCGAAGACTCCGGCTACAGCTTCGTGGAATGCCAGGACGGCACGCAGGTGCTCTCGGCGATTCGCGCGCACCAACCCGATCTCCTCTTGATGGACGTCGAGATGCCCGGACTCGGAGGCGTCGAGGTCTGCCGCATCGTGAAGGCGAACCAGGGCGCCACGGGGTTCGGCTTCATCCCCGTGATCCTGATGACCGCTCGGCGCACGGGGAAAGTGGAAGGCCTCGAGCTCGGCGCCGACGACTACCTGATCAAGCCGTTCGACATGCTCGAGCTCTCCGCGCGCGTGAAGTCGATGCTGCGCCTCAAGGGCCTGCAGGACGCCCTCGTCGAGAAGAACCGGGAGCTCGATCGCGCGAACAAGGAGCTCGAAGAGAAGCGCCTCGAGCTGCTGCAGCTGTCGCGCACGGACGGACTGACTGGCCTCATCAATCGCCGTCACTTCGAAGAGCGGCTCGACGCTGAGTTCTCCAGGAGTGAGCGCTACCGATCTCCACTCAGCTGCTTCCTGCTCGACATCGATCACTTCAAGCGCGTGAACGACACCTGGGGACACCCCTTCGGAGATCTGGTGCTGAAGGAGGTCGCGGGAGTCGCTCGCCGTGCGCTCCGCGATGTCGACGTGCTCGCGCGCTACGGCGGTGAAGAGCTGGTCGCGTTGCTCCCCGAGACCTCTCCTGAAGAAGCCTGGCGTGCGGCCGAGCGCGTGCGCATGGGCGTCGAGGCGATGCGGCTCACCGCGCAGACCGACGAGGGACCTCAGGTCGTGAAGTGCACCGCCTCGATCGGAGTGGCCACTTTCCCGAGCGACTCCTCAGATTCGGCGTTGAGCCTGGTGGAAGCCGCTGACCAGTGCCTGTACGTAGCCAAAGAAAACGGTCGGAATCAGGTGCGCCAGGCGAGCTGAATCTGGCTATGAAGACACCGCCGCTCCGGATTTCGGTGGCTGCAAGATAAGCGACGGAGTTGATCGAGATGGTGACGCGCTTCATGGGGGTGGTGGTCGTGCTGACGCTGATGGCGTCGTGCAAACCTCAGCCAGCCAACTCGCCCGAAGCTGCGTATCGCTCGTTCATCGATGCAGTTCAGAAGGGCAACACGCGCAAGGCGTGGAACGCGCTCTCGTCGGCGACGCGGAAGAAAGTCGAAGCGCGAAGCAAGGCGATCTCCGAAGCCTCGAAGGGCGTGGTGCGTGACGAGCCCGAGCAGCTGCTCTTTCAGGGGACCCGACCCGGCCCGTTGGGGGAGGTCACGCAGCTCAAGGCAGACGAGAGCTCGGCGTTATTGAGGGTGGCGAGCGCGACGGGCGCGCGCGAAGTGAAGCTCGTGAAGGACTCGGGGACCTGGTTCATCGATCTCTCCGACAGCATCCCCAACCCCCCGCCGCCGGCCCCTGCGCCCGCGGCACCTGAGACGCCGTGACTGATCGCACCAAGAAGCCGCCTGCCCCTCAGGTGCAGGTGATCCGTAAACCCGCCGGCGGGCCTGTGAGCCCCACGCCGGTGGTTCGTCCTACTTCCGTCGCGCCGGTGCCGGTCGCGCCCACCAGGCCCGTGCCAGTTCCAGTGCCAGTGAGCCCCGTGCCAGTGGCTCCCGTGCCAGGGAGCACGGTGCCTGTCACCGCGAAGCCGGTGACGACGAGCAGGCCCTCTTCTCCGCGCCCTGTATCGAGTGGATCCGCGCGTCCGGGTGGCCGGCCTCCGTTCCGCGGACCGCCGCGCCCTTCGACCCCGCGTCCGCCCCCGACTGCTGATGCGATCGCTGTGCTCGCGCGCAAAGAGCGAGTGCCCAACCGCATCGCGAAGGGCGAGCTCGAAGGAAAGATGAAGTGCCGCATCTGGAAGAAGCTGCACGCCGAAGAGGCGAAGCGCTTCGACCAGGCGTGGACGCTGCTCGAGGTGACGCCCGGTCTCGACCTCGCAGATGCGTTCGGCATCGTGCAGAGCGGAATGTCGGTCGACGAATTCAAGGCGCGTCGTGCCCGCGCGAAGCGGCGCGAGGCGATCAAGGAAGCGCGCTCGACCGTCGCGGCAGAGACGATCGATGGCTTCGTGAACGCGCGCATCGCGGACAAGAGTGAGCTCGCGTTCGTGATGGGTGAGCGCACGGTGCTCGACGTGATGACCGCGGTCGCCCCGGTTTCGTTCACCGGCGAGCGCACGGGGCAGCACGAGAAGCTCCACGTGGTGGTGCTCACGCGCAAGTCGACGTGGGACGTGCTGCTGCCGAAGCTCGAGCGCGATCCACGGCTGGCGCAGAAGCCTGCCTCGGTGGCGCGGCAGCCCGCTCGCCGGCCCGTGAGTGATCCGCGTGGCTTCCTTCCGTTCGTCGGGAAGACCGTGGTCATTCAGCTGCGCAATGGCGTGAAGTTGGAGCAGCCGTTGCTCGCGGTCGGTCCGTTCGACGTGTTGCTCGGATCCGAAGGCGATGAGCTCTTCGTGCCGCTGCACGCGATGTTGAGCTGGGTTGGGCCGGGTTAACGCTCGCCCCTCACCCCGAACTTCACAACTGCAGGCGGAGCGCGTCGAGGACTTCGAGCCTGGTGCGATTGCTGCGCTCGTCGAACTCCACCTTGCAGAGCGACTTGATGCGCGCGAGCAGCCGATACGCGGTGGCGCGAGAGACGCCGCGGCCCTGGGCCCAACTGTCGATCGCCTGACCGTCGAGCTGCGCGCGCATCAGATCCTTCTCGTCATCGGACAGCAGCGAGATGATCCCGCGGGCGAGCCGCTGAGCGTCGAGGCGCGCGCCGATCACCGCGGGGAATTCGCGAACCGAGGTCGACTGGCTCGATTCCAGCGGCTGCTGCGCGGCGACGTAGCGTGAGAAGAGTTCCTGCGTCGCTTCCTTCGCGCTCGGCTTGCGCCGCAGCTCGCTCCACACCGCGGCGACCGCCTGCTCGACGGCGATCGCGGAGAAGCCCTTCTGATTCGCAAGACTCGCGGGATAACCGCCTGTCCCTGGGCCGCTCAGCGTCTCCAGCGCCTCTCGCACGTGCGCCGAGAGCGCGTGCCACGCCTGGTGCGAGTCCTGCCCGCCCGCGACCACTTGCTTGAAGCGATGCCGCACGGCGCGCTCGAGCTCGGAGTGAGAGAGCCCGATCAGCTCCTTGCGCCGCTCGTCGTCGTGCACGTGCCGCTCGAAGAAGAGCCCGATGAAGCCGTCGAGCAGCGTCGCATCGACCCGCCCCACGCCCATCACCATGCGGCGGAGCGCGAGGTAGTCCTCTTCGCCGAACGTGCCGTCCGCGTCGTAGCTGCGGAGCGCGTCGTGGAGCCGAGCGACGTCACCCATCGTCTCAGGCCTCGTTAGCGACGCTGGCGGTAGGCCTGAATCGGAATCACCTGGCTCACGTGCGTGCCCGCGCGCGCCGACTGCGCCCGGCGGATCAGCAGCGGAATGTCGCCCTCTCCGCGCTCCACGGCCAGCCGCAGATCGCCCAGGCGCTCGAGGTGCCGACGCACCGGAATTCCCTCGGGAGAGAGCGTGACCACGCTGCGCAGGTGGCTCTCAGCGGCCTCGAGCTGCTGCTCGGCGCGCTCCAGATCTTTCCGCGCGAGCGAGAGCCACGCGGCAGTCTCTTCACTCACCAACTCGAGCTCGTGCGAGATGCCGATCACCAGCTTGCCGCGCGCAGATTCCGGAGTGACGCGCTCGTAGTCGACCTTCCAGTGCCGCACGTCGTTGCGTTCACGCGCGGTAGCGTGCACCGAGATGCTCCAGTCGGGAGAGGCCACGCTGCCCGTGAGAAGTACGCGCCGCGCGTAGCCACGTGACACGTCGCCCAGCGCCACGGTGAGCGCTTCGGTGTCGAGGTTGGTGGGGAACGAATGACGGCAGGTGAGCGAGACGAAGCCAGACGGCTGCACCCGCACGCTCGCCTCGCTGGCGACCTGGCCGTAGAGGTGCGCCATCAAGCCGCCCATCGCTTCGCCCAGACCTTCGGGTCCATCGACGTGCTCGAACGCGTTCCCCGAGGGCTGCGTGAGCGCCTGCAGCACCTCGGCGACGTAGTGCTTCGCGAGGCCCAGCGCGTGAACGGCGATCTTCTCTTGCGCGAGTCGCTCGCCGAGCTCGTCGAAGGCTTCCTGGGTATCGGCGCCGACGGAAGGCTCGCCGTCAGTGAGCAAGAGGAGACGCGGCTTGCGGCCGGGAACGAGCGTGCGCTTGAGACCCTTGAGCGCGAGCTCGAGCGCGGCGTGAAGCGCGGTGCCCCGGCCGGTCTGCACACCCTGGAGCGCCTCGACCATTTGCCGCTTGCCGCGCGCGTCCATGATGGTGAGCGGCACGCGCTGCTCGGCCACTCCGTCGAAGAGCACGAGGCCCAGAAAGTCTTCAGGCTGAGAGAGCTCGACCAGCTGCTGCGCGGCCTCGATGGCGGCGGAGAGCGGAGCGCCCTTCATCGAGCCGCTGCGATCGAGCACCAGGTTCACCATCACCGGGTTGCGGACCTCTTCGGCCATCGCCTCGCCAGTGATCAGTACGTGCGCTTCCTTGCTGTCGCCGCGCGGGGTCTCCACGCACCAGGCTGTCCATTGCATTTCGATGTTCCTCAGCTTTCCAACTGCTTCATCACTCTGGACAGCAGCACCCGCGATTCTGTCTCACCGCTCGAAAGACGGTGATGATCCCAAGCGTAACCGTGCGAGGCGATGGCCGTCGCGCTAGAGACCGACCGCGGAGGCACACATGCGCACACTGCTGACCTGTACCCTGCTTTCTCTGGCCCTCTCCGGTTGCAAGAAGGACGAGGTGGGAGGTCCGAAGCCGGCCGAACCCGTGAAGCAGGTGCAGGCCGCCACGCCCACCGAAGCTGCGAAGCCGAAGGATCCGTCACGCATCGCGATGGAGGTCACCGGCGATGGCTTCGTTCCCTCCAATGTGAAGGTGAAAGCCAACGTGCCGGTGACGCTGGTGGTCACGCGGAAGACCGACGAGACCTGCGCGACTGAGTTGCTCATCGAGGGCACCGACATCAACACGCCGCTGCCGCTCGATAAGCCCGTCGAGATCGCATGGACTCCCACGAAAACGGGGGCGGTGAAGTTCGGGTGCGCGATGGACAAGATGATCGGCGGCGTGTTGATCGTGGAGTGATCCCGCTGGATGTCGGCCCCGCGAGGTAGGGTGCTTTTCGTGGAAGCGACAGCATCGATCCTCGGGCGGCTGTGCTTCGTGGACATTGAGACCACGGGTCTTGATCCGTCGACAGACGAGATCCTCGAGATCGGCGCGGTCTTCGTCGAACGCGGCGTGGTCACCGAGCGCAAGCGCTGGCTGGTGAAGCCCACTCGCACCATCCCCGCGTTGATCACCGCGCTCACCGGGCTCACCGATGAAGAGGTGGCTGCTGCTCCGCCGCTGGCAGCGATCGAGGCTGAGCTGCGCGCCGCGCTCGGCGGGTGGACGCTGGTCGCGCACAACGCGGGGTTCGAGCGCTCGTTTCTGA
This sequence comes from uncultured Myxococcales bacterium, assembly GCA_966211295.1. Taxonomy (GTDB): domain Bacteria; phylum Myxococcota; class Myxococcia; order Myxococcales; family Myxococcaceae; genus Archangium_A. Next base: position 11,526 of record CBIHPJ010000039.1, read on the forward strand.
AGGACACCATCGCGCAGCACCCGATGCTCGACTCGTGCGAGGTCGCGCAACTGCTCTTTCCCGAGCGCGCCAGTCACTCCCTCGATGCGCTGGTGCGCTGGCTCGAGCTCGGCCGCGCCGCTCGCCATCGCGCGCTCGACGATGCGGAGGACACGTTCCTCGTGCTCGCGGCGATCTGCGATCGCGTGCTGCAAGAGAGCGCGGCGGAGCGTGAACGAATCAGCAGGCTCCTCTTCCATCTCGAGGGCAGCGGCGGCAGCGCGGCGATGATCTCGCTCTTCGAGTCACTGCGATCTGCGCCTTCGCGAGTCGAGGCGACTGCCCCCAGCACTCCGCGGCCCACGTTCTCCGAAGGAAGGCTCTCCGAAGAAGGAAAAGGGCTCGCTGCACACCTCGCGCGTTGGCTCGGCGCGCCCGCCTTCGTCGCCGTGGAGCTCGAACGCGAAGACCTTCTGCCCATCGCCTTCGAAGCGGGGACGAAAGTCGCGCTCGAGAACAACGAGCCCGTCGCCATCGCGGTCTCGGGCGCCACCTTCCGCGAGATCCCCGGCCTCCCTGCCCTGCCGCGCCGCGCGGTGTGCAGCACCGAGCTCGCGCGGGAGCTCGCCACTCGTGGCCCTGACGACCGCAGCCGCTTCGCTCGCGCGTATCTGTCGTCGTGGCTCTCGCGCACTCGCACCGGAGACGTCGAGAGCGTCAGCGGCTCGGTACGAAATCGATTCCCCGAGCTGATGCCGCTGCTCGACGCCGCGGGGACCTGCCAGTGCGACGACCCGAAGTGCTTTGCCAAGCGCGAGCTGGGCGACGCGCCGTGCATGGTGATCAGCCACGACCACGCCCTCGATTGGCTCGAGCGCGGGGCGCCGATCTCCCTGCTCTTCCTCGAGGCCGACCGACTGCCTGAGGTAGAGCGTCGACGTTCTCAGCGCGCGCTGGAGCTCTGGCAGTTGGAGCGCTTTGCTGAGGGCCAGCCTCCCGAGCCGAACCAGCTCACCTCGGCATTGGCCGAGCTGAGCACTGCGCTGACGGGCTTCCCTCCTGGCGTGGTGTTGATGCGCGCGCGCGTCACTCCGGAATGGCACGCCATTCGTGAGGCGATGAAGAACCTCTCGCATGCGATCCGCGCGGCGGAGTTCAGCGAGGAGCGCTCGCGGTTGCTGGGAAGGATCGTGGAGGTTCTCGAGCCGCCCCCTCCGGGGTTCGAGGTCCATGCGAGCCCGACCGGTCTCGTGCGGCTTGCGATTCAGCCTGCCGATCGCGTGCGTCGCCGATTGGGACGAGGGCACTGTCTCATCTCGTCGTATCGCGGTGGTCTCGGGTGGACGCGTTCGTCGCCGATCGCGGTGCCCACCGACAAGCCGAGCGCGCTGTTGGAATGGCTCGCGGAGCCGACGTCACTCGAGAAGCTGGCCCAGGTGGTCGCGAGCGCCGCGCCCGTGGTGCTGGTGGCGGCCTCTCCGCTCGCCCCGATCGCCGAGGCGTGTCAGCGGCACGGGCTGAGCATCTCGATGGACGAATCGCGTCCCTCCGCTGTCCAGCTCTGCGAATGGCGTCGGGATCGTCCGATGCCTGCGGGCAGGACGTGCGTTTTCTACGGAGTGCGTGAATGGCGCCGGGCCGTGCTCTCCAGCAACGCTCAGCGCGTGATGCTGCTCTCGCCGACCGGGCTCGCGCCTGAGCCGATCAGCCGCGCGCTCCAGGGACTCGATCCCCGGCCGCTCTTGCTTACTTCGCCAGCCGACCTTCGAGCGTCTCCTGCAGCTTCTTGAGCGACTCGGGATCGCCCGCCTTCAGCGCTGCCAGATCAGACTCGGTGCGAGCACGCAGCTGGGTGACCATGTCGGCGAACACCTCGAACACGTCCTGCAGCTCGTCGCTCGGACGCAGACCGTAGGCCGGCGGGCGCACCTGTCCGTTCGCGACCTCGCGAGCCATGCGCTTGATGCGGAACAGCGGCCCAACGATGCGGTGAGTGATCACGATCGCCGTCAGCGCGATCAGCGCGATGAACGCGAGCAACACTCCGGTGAGCGCGTAGAGGGTCCACTGCTGCTGCCGCTGCACCTCGAGGCTCTGCTCCTGCGCCGCCAGCTTCTCTTTCTCGAACTCCGCGTCGATCGCCTTGCTCCGCTCCGCCAGCTTGGTGGCGAAGTCGGGGTCATCCATGTTGCTACTGAGGTCGTTGTTCAGCGTGCAGTTGCCCAGCTCACGGCTGGTATCGGCGGCCTTCTTGCGTGACTCGACGGACTTGGAGATCTGGGAGAAGAGAGAGGTGGTGGTGCGAACCAGGAACGCCCCGAGCAGGCCGGTGATGACCAGCGTCAGCACGACGAAGTAGCTCGCGAACTTCAGCTGGAAGCGTGCGTCGAGGAGGAAGTTCCGCAGCTTGCGGTCCTTCGCTCCTGCTCCCTGTGTTGGCTTGCCTTCAGACATGGTGTCTTTCCCCTGTCGGCATCAGTTCTTCCACTCCAGGTCCTTCGCCGCGTCGTCCAGCACACGCGGAACCATCGCTTTGATCAGGCTCTCCTGCTTGCCGCCGGCAGCCTTGACGTTCCAGCTGCCTTTCAAGGCTTGCTCTGGATACGACATGATCAACATTTCGACCTTGAGTCCCTTGTCCGAGCTCCCGGGGAGCAGCTGCAAACGCAGCTGGAAGCCCTTCAGCTTCCTCGCACGGATCAGGCTCTCTGCCGATTTCTTGTCTTCGTTCTGCGGGGCGATCACGCCCCCCATCGCCGAGATCTTTTCGCGCATCAGCTGATCGGCGAGCGCCACGATGTTGCTCGGCAGATCGCCGATCTTGTCCTGAATGGGCTCGACCTGGAGGTAGAGCGAACCCGACGCCACCGCGCCCTGCGACACGGCCTTCGACATCGCCGCGCGCACGCTGGTGTCGTTCTCGTTGCCCATCGAGGCCTTCACGCAGGCGATGGCGGCCTCGGAGCGAATCTCACCGAGCGCGGATGCCGCCGCCGAACGGAGGATGGCATCAGAGTCCTTGAGCAGGGCACAGACCGGAGAGACCGCCGCGTCGCTGCCCGTCTTGCCGAGGAGCTGAACCGTCTGGGTGCGAAGACGAACGTCCTTCGCGCCGGCCAGCTGTTTCACGAGGAAGGTGACACGCGCGTCTTCCTCGGCGAACGCCGCGCTCGACACCAAAACCACCCACAGAGCGAAGCCCGACCGCACGCGCCCCGCACTCTATCCACAAGCTCGTTGAGTTGATGCCGTTCTGTCGTCGCAGGGGCGCTGTGGGTCTTTGTCTCCGGCGGCGCGCCGGCGACAGAACGGTGATCAACTCAACCGAGCGGTGAGCACAGGGGAGGTGCGTCGTTGAAATCGAGGACTTCGTGGAATAACCCCTGCGCATGCCATCCCACATGACCGCTCCGCAGATTCGCGAAGCGTTCCTCTCTTTTTTCGAAAAGCAGCAGCACCGTCGCGTCGCGTCTTCGAGCCTGGTCCCCGCGCACGATCCGACGCTCCTCTTCACCAACGCCGGCATGGTGCAGTTCAAGGACGTCTTCACCGGCCGCGAGAAGCGCGACTACCTGCGCGCGACCAGCACGCAGAAGTGTGTGCGAGCAGGTGGCAAGCACAACGACCTCGACAACGTGGGCTTCACCGCCCGGCACCACACGTTCTTCGAGATGCTCGGCAACTTCAGCTTCGGCGACTACTTCAAGGCCGACGCGGTGAAGTGGGCGTGGGAGTTCGTGACCAACGTCATCGGCATTCCGCAAGAGCGCCTCTCGGTGACCGTCTTCAAGGGTGAAGACGGCATTCCCGCCGACGACGAAGCGGCTGAGCTGTGGGCGAAGGCCGGCGTGCCGAAGCACCGCATTCACCGCCTGGGCAAGGCCGACAACTTCTGGGCGATGGGCGACACCGGCGCGTGCGGCCCCTGCTCGGAGATCTACGTGTACCTGCCCGAGGGCAAGGTCGACGAGGCGAACAAGCCCGGCGAGTCAGACGCGTGGCTCGAGATCTGGAACCTCGTGTTCATGCAGTTCGAGCGCAAGGCCGACGGCTCGCTGGTGAATCTGCCCAAGCCCTCCATCGACACGGGCGCGGGCCTCGAGCGCGTGACCGCGTACGTGCAGGGGAAGAAGTCGAACTACGACACCGATCTCTTCACCCCGCTCTTCAGCACCATCGAGCAGCTCTCGGGCAAGACCTACGGCGCGACCTGGGGCGAGAACGCCCACACCGACGCGGCGATGCGGGTGATCGCCGATCACGCGCGCGCCACCGCGTTCCTGGTGGCCGATGGCGTGCAGCCCTCGAACGAAGGCCGCGGCTACGTGCTCCGCCGCATCATGCGCCGCGCGATTCGCCACGGTGATCAGCACCTCGATCTGTCCGACCTCTTCTTCGGCAAGGTCGTCGAGTCGGTGATCGACACCATGAAGGCCGCGTACCCCGAGCTCGCCGAGAAGCGCGGCTTCATTCTCGAGGTCGCGAAGCACGAGGAAGAGTCCTTCCGCCGCACCCTCAAGCGCGGTCTGGGCCTGCTCGCGCAGGAGTTCGAGAAGCTGCGCAAGTCCAACGCCACCAAGCTGAGCGGAGAGATCGTGTGGGATCTCCACCAGACCTACGGCTTCCCGTGGGACCTCACCGAGGTGATCGCGCGCGAAGAGAAGTTCGGCATCGACAAGCAGCGCTTCGACGTGCTGCTCGATGAAGAGCGCGAGCGCGCCTCGCAGGGCGGTCTTGGCGCCGAGAAGGGCATCGCCGACATCTACATGAAGCTCGCCGGCCAGCTCTCCGAGACGAAGTTCCTCGGGTACGAGACCGAGAGCGGCCAGGGCAAGGTGCTGGCGCTGGTGAAGGGCGGCCAGCAGGTGCAGAGCGCGAACGCGGGTGACGAGGTCGAGGCAGTGCTCGATCAGACCCCGTTCTATGGAGAGGCCGGCGGCCAGGTCGGCGATACGGGCACCTTCGGGAAGCTCGGCAAGGTCGTCGACACCCAGAAACCGGCCGGTGGTCTGATCGTTCACAAGGTGAAGCTGGCGGGCGCGCTCGCCGTGAACGACAACGTGTCCCTCGAGGTCGACCATGCGCGACGTCAGCAGATCCGGGCGAACCACTCGGCCACGCACCTGCTCCACAAGGCGCTCAAGGTCGTGCTGGGCGACTCGGTCAACCAGAAGGGCTCGGTGGTGTACCCCGACTCGCTGCGCTTCGACTTCTCGCACTTCAGCCCGATGACCACTGAAGAGATGGAGCGCGTGGAAGACCTGGTGAACGGCTGGGTGCGCGACAACAAGGACTCCGAGACGAAGGTGATGGGGCTGTCCGCTGCGAAGGCCGCGGGCGCGGTGGCGCTCTTCGGCGAGAAATACGGCGAGAACGTTCGCGTGGTGAGCGTGCACCCCGAGAGCACCGAGCTCTGCGGCGGTACGCACGTGAAGCGCTCGGGCGACATCGGCCTCTTCAAGATCGAGAAGGAGTCCTCGGTGGCCAGCGGCGTGCGCCGCATCGTCGCCCTCACCGGCGCGGCCGCCATCTCGCACGGCCGCCAGCAGGAAAAGCTGCTCGCGCAGGCCGCGGAGCTCTTCAAGTCCTCCCCCGTCGAGCTGCCCAAACGCATCGAGGCCAGCCAGAAGCGCGTGAAGGATCTCGAGAGGAAGCTCGAAGAGGCGCAGGTGCGCGCGAGCTCGGGCGCGGCGAAGGCGGCCGAGGCGATCGTCGAGGTCAACGGCGTGAAGGTGCTCACCCAGCGCATCGATCCGGCAGACGCGAACGTCTTCAAGCAGCTGTGGGACAACCACAAGGACAAGAGCGGCTTCGTGGTCGGCTTTGGGGGAGAGACCAGCGACGGCAAGGCGCTCCTGCTCGTGGGAGTGACCAAGGACGTGATCGCCAAGGGCCTCAAGGCCGGCGACGCGGTGCGCGTGATGGCTGCCGAGGTCGGTGGCAAGGGCGGCGGCAAGCCCGAGATGGCTCAAGCCGGCGGCACTGATCCGTCGAAGGTGCCGCAGGCGCTGGAGAAGCTCCTCGCGCTGGTGAAGGACACCTTGAAGTGAGGGCCTCGCTCGTCATCGCAGGGCTGCTGCTGTTCTCCGCGTGCCCGAAGAAGGACGAGCCTCCTGAGTTCGATCCCAACGATCGACTGCTCAAGAAGATGAAGGAGGAGCAGGAGCGCCTCGCGAAGGCGCCTCCTCGCCCTCAGCAGGAACCCGATCCCCTCGCGGAGATCGTCGCCAAGCCCTCGAAGCCCGAGAACCTCGGCATCCCCTCGGGCGTGGCGGCTGACCTGGGGCCCATCTCGCTCGTCCTGGTCGAGGTGCAGCAGTCGCAGACCGTGAGCGGAGAGAAGGTGTCGCTCTCCACCACCGATCGGTTCCTCAAAGTGACCCTCGAGGCGACTTCGAAGAAGGGTCTCGACCTCGACCTCAGCGGAGCGACCCTGGCCAACGGCGAGAAGACCGCCAAGCTCGCCCGGGACGCCCAGCGCGCGGCCCGGGGCACTCCGCTGGTCACGCATCTGGGCGAAGGGGTGCAAAATGAGCTGGTGCTGTTCTTCGAGGCGCCAGACGAAATGATTGGAAAGGGGTTGAAGATCATTCTGACGACCCCCGAGAGCAGAGTAGAACTCCCTCTTCAATGACGTCTGAGTCGTCGAACGAACCCAGAAAGGTCCCCTTGCGGATCCGTCTGCCGTTCGCGACCGAAGACGAGTTCATCGAGAAGTACGGCTCGCACGTCACCCGCGGCGGCATCTTCATCGCCACCAAGCACGGCAAGCCCGAAGGCACTCCGCTCTCGTTCGAGCTCGTGCTGCAGGACGGCGTTCGCCTGATGCGTGGCGAGGGCGTGGTGCAGAAGGCCGTGCTCGACGAGCAGATCCCCGGCAAGTCGGGAATGCTGGTGCGCTTCACCCGCATCGACACGCGCACCAAGGGCCTCATCGATCTCATCCTCGAGCGGCGGGAGGGCCTCAAGAATCCCGAGGCACCGGTCGCCAGCAGCTCGCAGCCACCGAGCTCCTCGCCTTCGCGCGCTACCCCGATTCCCCAGATGGCGGCGCCGAAGAAGGGCCCGGTGGCGTTCGCCGATGACGTGGTGTTGGGGATCGATCTCGGCACCACCACCTGCCGCGCCGCCGTAGTGCTCGATGGCGCCCCGCGGCTGATCCCCATCGGCTCGGAGCGTGGGGCCTTCGCGCTCCCCTCCATCGTCGCCTACGACGTGGCGAAGGGCCGGCTGCTCATCGGGAGCGCGGCGCGGAAGCACCGCGTCGATCACCCCGAGCAGGCGGTGCTCGGCTTCAAGCGGCTGATGGGCCGCCGCGCGCAGTCGAAGAAGGTGCGCGAGCTGGCGAAGGTCTCGCCCTACACCTTCGCGGCGGATCCCGAAGGCGACGTGGGCATCGAGCTCGCAGGGCGCGTCTTCTCGATCGCCGAGTTCGCCTCGCACCTCCTGAAGGAGCTCAAGAACGCCGCGCAAGACTTCCTCGGCCGGGAGCTCACGCGCGCCGTGCTCTGCGTGCCCGCCTGGTACACCGATCATCAGCGCTCGGCGGTGCTCACCGCGGGACAGCTCGCCGGGCTCGAGGTGGTGAGCATCTTGAACGAGCCGTCGGCGGTGGCCCTCGCGTTCGGCTTCGGGCGCGGCCTGGCTCGCAAGCGCGTGCTCGTCTACGACCTGGGCGGCGGCACCTTCGACGCCTCGGTGGTGGAGATCACCGGTGACGATCTCGAGGCCGTGAGCACCGGCGGCGATAACTTCCTGGGCGGCATGGACTTCGACGCCCGCCTCGCCGATGCGTTGATCGGCACCATGGACGAGGGCCCCAAGGCCGAGCTGCGCAAGTCGCGCATGACCGTCGAGCGCGTGCGCGATGCGGCCGAGGTCGCGAAGATTCAGCTCTCCGAGAAGGAGCTCGCGCCGGTGCACGTGCCGTTCGCGTCGATCGATCCTCAGGGCAACCCGGTCGACCTGCGCGTCGAGGTCGAGCGCGGCTTCCTCGAGTCGGCCACGCAAGACCTGGTGGAGCGCACGGGACAGGTGACGCAGGCGGTGCTCGACGCGGCCAAGCTCACGCCTCAGAGCCTCGATGAAATTCTGCTCGTCGGCGGCCAGTCGCGCGCCCCCGCGGTGCGCAGACACCTCGAGCGCGTGCTCGGTCGTCCGGGGCGCAGCGACGTGGATCCCGCTGGAGCCGTGGCGCTGGGCGCTGCGCTGCTTGGTCACTCGCTGGTGCAGAGGGAGCGCGGCAAGCGCGGCCTCTCGCTCGCCGAGGTCCTCTCTTCGCCCATCGGGGTCGCGGTGCGCGGAGGAGGCTTCCGTCGAATCCTCGAGCGCAACACGCGGCTCCCCGCTGAGAAGTCGCTCACCCTGCCCGTGCAGGCGCAGCAGACGCTCAAGTTCGCCGTCATGCAGGGCACCTCGGCGCGCGCCGAAGAGAACGAATACCTGGGTGCGCTCTCGTTGCAGTCCGAACGCGCCGGAGAGCTCAACGTGCGCTTCGCGGTGAGCGCCGATGGACGGTTGCAGCTCTCGGCCACCACGCCCACCGGCAAGCGCGCCGAAGTTCAGTTCACCACCACCGAGGCGAGCGAGGCCGCGCAGGAGCAGCTGTTGCTCGAATCGCCGCTCCCCGGTGAAGACGACGCCACGCGCAGCAGCAAGTCGGGAATCTTCGGCGGACTGAAGCGGCTCTTCGGCGCGAAGTAGCGAGCCGAAGAGGAATCGCGATGTCGCTCCCTCTCCCTCGGGAGAGGGTCGGGGTGAGGGCATGCCCCCTAGAGAAACAACCGCACTAAGTCGTTGCGAGAGTCGCTCCCCAACTTCGCCAGCAGGTTCGTCTGGTGAAACCGCGCGGTGCGCGCCGAGATGTTGAGCACGGTGCTGATGTCGCCATCGCTGCGTCCCAGCAAGAGCAGGTCGAGAACCTCGCGCTCACGCGTCGAGAGCTTGGCCTCATCCGCGAGCACCCGAACCCGATCGCGAATCAACGTCTCGAGTGACTTCTGTTGCGGCGCCGCGCCTTTGAGCTCTTCGAACTGGGCCTTGATGCGAATCATCGCGCGCACGCGCGCGCGCAGCACCGCTCGCTCCACGGGCTTCGAGAGAAACTCGTCGGCGCCGACCTCGATGCCGCGCACCATGTCGTCCTGGCCATCGAGCGCGGTGATCAGAATGAGGGGCGTGTACTTGAAGCGCTGATCAGCCTTCAGCTGCTGGCAGAGCTCGAAGCCGGTCATGCCGGGCATCATCACGTCGCAGAGCACCACGTCGACGCCGCCCTGCTCCATGCGGGCGAGCGCAGCCTTGCCGTTGCTCGCCGTCTCGAGGCGGTAGTCGTCCTTGCTCAGGAACGCCTTCATCGTCTCAGTCGCGGCGGGCTCGTCGTCGATGATGAGTACGACGGGCTTGGCGCCCTGCTGCACTGTCATTCACGTTCCCCCGGTCGGTTTCATACTTCCCGAGAGCCCAGCGCCGCTCAAGGCCCGCGACGGCTCAGTGCTCCCCGACCGCGCTGGCTCAGCGCATGTGGGCTTTTCCGGATTCGAGATCGAAGACGATCCGGCGCTCGGTCGAACCGCCGACCGACTGCGCGACGATGGGAATGCCGACGGAGGTGAGAATCTGGCGAGCGAGCGCGACGTTGCCGTCGCAGACCCGCCTCGAAGCTGGGAAGAGGTGCGCCCCGCCGAAGACCCGGGCCTCGATCGCATGATCGTCACGTGAGAGTGCACGGACCTGGCTCACCAGCTCGGGCAGGGAGCACTCGCCGAAGCGCAAGCTCACGGGCGCGCCAGGAAGCCCTCGCGGTTCGAGGTAGTGGTTCATGCCGCCCACCTGCCCTCGTGCGTCCCA
>CBIHPJ010000040.1:0-21320 GCA_966211295.1 uncultured Myxococcales bacterium
GACGAAGACTCGCAAGAGTCCGATCTGATCGGCGCGAGTTACTTCTCGTATCACCTCGCCACCGGACTCCTCGGAAGCGCGGATTCGCAGAACGACGGACGGGTGACGCTCTCGGAAGCCTACGCGTGGGCGTACGAGCGCACGGTGGCGAGCACCGCCGACAGCGCCGCTGGTCCGCAGCACCCGACGTTCAGCTTCGATCTCGCGGGCAACGGAGATCTCGTGCTCACCGACGTCGCCGAGCGTCGCGAGGGCATGCGGATTCCCGCGAGCGCGCCCCCCGGCCCGTACTTCATCATCGACCCGCGCGGAGTCGTGGTGGCCGAGGCGGTGAAGACGGAGACCGAGCGACTCATCGCGTTGGCGCCAGGTCACTACACGATCAAGCGGCGTCTCCCTGATCGCCTACGCATTGGCGAGGTCGACATCACCGCAGGACAGATCTCCACGATCGACGAGACGACCTTTCAGAACGCGAAGTTCTCCGACGATCCGGTGAAGGGCACGGGCATCAGCTCGATCTACTCACGGCACTGGAGCCTCTCGGCCGCGGGCAACTACCAGGCGTTCTTCGACCGCCCGACGAATGCGGGTGGTTATTTCCCCTCGGCTCCCTTCCTCGGCGCCGAGGCGACGCTGCACAACTTCTTCGGCCGCGGCTTCGCGCTCGCCGTCGACGGAGGCTACGGATGGACGAGTGGCACCGCCTACGGACCGCTGATCGGTGAACTGCCGTACGACTACTCGCTCATCACCTTCGGAGCGTCGCTCTTCTACGAGTGGTTCCAGAACGGCTGGTTGGTCCCGTACGCGGGCGTGCACCTGAGCTTCAACATCATGTCGCGCGAGTTCACCGACCTCTCGCTCCCGCAGCAGAACTACTCGACGTTCACGCCGGGAATCGTGGCGGGACTCAAGGTGCGCATCTGGAAGAATGTCTCTCTCGTGGCGCGGGCGCGGGTCCACTACCTCCTCTACAACGTCGACGAAACGCGGAGCCTGGGGAGCGCCGATTTTGGCGCGCTGCTCGACTACGAATTCAAGGACTGAACCATGCGCACTCTGATCCTCACGCTCATGATCACGTCGCTGACTGGGTGCTTCGGCAACTGGTCCAACGCCGACCTCGAGTACGCCGACGCGCTGCCGCGCCGCGAGGATCTGCGCGCGAAATTGCCCAACGCGTCGACGAGTCAGCCGCTCGAAGGTGTGGCCACTCGCCGTGATGGCTTGATGGTGGGCGATCCATCGAACGCGTGGGCGCTCACGAAGAAGGCGGGCTCGGACTTCAACACCCTGCTCGACCTGGTGCTGGGAGTGGTCGATCAGGTCCGCGCTGCTCCGCCGACGTCGCGCACTGCTGCTTCGCGTACCTGGGGCCCGTTCTCTGACTCGAATAATCCGGGCCGCGAGGTGCAGGTGGTGATCGAGAAGACCGACGAGACCACGTTCGCGTGGCGCATCGAGTCGCGCGCCACGGGCAAGGAGTTCATCCGCATCCTCGACGGAAACTTCGTGGCCACGATGAGCGCGCGCAAGGGCCAGGGAACGTTCACGGTGCACTTCAAAGACTTCCGCGACGTGGTGAAGGTTACGGACGACATGAAGAAGCTCGACTCGCTCACGGTCGGCTACGTGACCGACATGTACCCGCTGCGCGCGGAGATGCTGTTCGAGTTCGCGGCGGGCGCCACGGTGCCGTACTCGTCGGTCGGGTACACCGCGCGCCAGCAGCAGGATCTCTCGGGCGCGATTCGCTTCGTCTACACGCTGCCGGGGCCTGAGATCGAAGAGGCGATCATCGACGCGTCGTGGAAGTCGACCGGCGAAGGAAAGGCCGTGGGCACAGTGACGAAGGGCCTCTACAGCGGCGCGACGATCAATGAGTGCTGGGGCAAGACCTTCGCGGTCACGTATTACAAAGAGAGCTGGGTCGGCGGCATGAGCTCCGGTTCGTCGACCGACTGCCCTACGATCGACGGCTTCTGAACTCCCTCTCCCTGCGAAGCGGGGAGAGGGACGGGGAGAGGGGCGAACTCGCTCACTGCGGGCACCCGCGAAGGATCTCCTCGAGCAGGGCGTGCTGTGGCCTGGCAAGCCAATCCAGAATCGCCTCTCGTCGCTCGTAGGTGGCGAGAGCGGCATCCATCTCCGCCAGCTGCTCTGGCCGCTCGAGCTCAACGAGGCGACGCAAGAACGCAATCTCGGCGTCGTTGCACGCCAAGTTTGGGCTGAGGGTCTCCCACGCGTCCCTGAACTGCACGCGAATGCTCGCCACGAATTCCAGCCACTGTCTCAGTTCGTGAAGTGGGTCGTTGAACGCGAGACAGTCACGCAGACGTCCTCGTTCGAGGACCAGTCTTCTGAGGCGTCCGAGCGCAGGAACAGGCGTGTCCCCCGCAGCGACGCGCTCGTCGAACCAGGCAAGCACTTCAGGGTCCAGTCCGAGCGCTGAAGAGATAGCCAACCAATCCCGGAGCGAATTGAACTTCCCTTCAACTCTCACCGGGGGCGCCGGCCGCAGGCGCTCGAAGACCGCTCGCACCTCGGACTTCTCGCACCAATCGCGAGCCCACTGGATGAACTCAGTATGGCGCGCGTCACCGTGAGCCCAGTACCACTCGATGGCAGCCGTCGCGTCCGGACTTCCCGCTCTCACCGCAGCATCGACTTGGTGGAGTTGCCACTCGCGTTCGATCACGGCTGACTATCTCACGCGCTTGAAGACGTAGCTCGCCTGAGGATCCGGCGCAGAGATCGTCGGCTGCATCGCGTCACCACCGAGCGGCAGCGGAGTTCCAGCGAACGGCGCATCGAGCACCACGAGTTCCTGATTTCTTCGTCCCACCCTCACCTGCCATTCGCCCGCGTCGAAGATCCCGCCGGGGCGCAGATCGACGTTGCCCAGACTCTCGCTGACGTAGTGACCGAAGAACGCCGATAGATCTGGATCGCGCTCGACGCCTGCGGTCTGCATCTTCACCGCCTCGCGACGCTGAGCGAGCGCGAAGTCGATGATCACGGAAGAGTCACTCTGCGCATGGGCGAAGAACAGCTCGAGCACCTTGCGTTTCACGGCTGCGTTGAACGGCAGCTGCTCCGAGGGCGTCCCGTTGCGCACGTTGGTGAGAATGATGAGGCCAAGGTCGAGTTCCGGAATCAGGAGAAGCGAAGTGCCGAAGCCATCCGCTCCCCCGTCGTGACCGATCACCGTGAGCCCGGACATTTTGTGCACGCCCACTCCGAGCCCGTAGCCACTGTCTGGAGCGCGAGGACGGAGCCGCTCAGCGAAGTTCTTCTCGCTCACCACGCGAGTTCCATCCGGAGCAACGCCACGGGCGAGCTCGGTCAGCGCGTAGCGCTCCATGTCGCGTAGGGTCGACCAGACTGCTCCAGCGGGCGCGATGGGTCCGACGTTCCCTTCGAAGCCGAGCGCGATCTCCCGAGGACGACCATCGATGTCGAGCGCGTGCGGCGAGGCGTGCTCCGACTTCGTCACCACCGCGAAGTCCATCGTCGATGAAGTCATGCCCAGCGGCGCGAAGAACTTCTCCTGCATCACCTTCGCGTAGGCCTCGGTGAGCGAGAGCTTCGGCGCGTACGCGTGCGCGGCCATGAAGCCTCCCGCGGCGACCATGAGATTGGAGTACTGGAAGGTTTCACCGAGCGCGGTGGTCGGCTTCATCTCGCGCATCTGGGCGAGGCGCTGCTCAGGCGTGACGTTGCCGTACTCGAAGAGGTTCTCGAGATCGCGCCGCGGCATTCCCGTGCACGCGCAGGACATGTGCCAGAGCTCGAGTCGTTTCGTGAGCTCCGCGTCGCCGATCGCGAACTCAGGCATCAGCGTCGTGACCTTTGTCTCCCAGGCGAAGAGTCCGCTGTCGACGAGGCTCGCTTCCATCAACGTGGTCATTGGCTTCGTCACCGAGGCCATCAGGAAGAGCGTGTTCGGCGTCACAGGCTCTTCGTGTCCGAGAGCGCGCAGACCGAGGCTCCTTTCGTAGATCACCTTGCCGTGTCGAGTGATCGCGACAGCCGCTCCCGGCACTTCGAGGCGAGTGAGCGCATCGACGAGGAACGCATCGAGCGCCTTCGGATCGAGCGCGCGCGGCGTCAGGCCGGAGAGCTGCTCTTCCTTCATTCCTCGCGGCACCACGCTGTCGATCACCGAGTCGATCTGCGCTTCACGCCGCGCGAGCGAGCCTTCGTCACCCTCGATCGTGAACACGTAGCTGACGCCGTCGAACTGGCGCACTTCCACGCGCTTCGCCGGCGCTTGCCCCGAAGCAGAGACCGCCCAACCCCGCTGAGGCGGCGTCCGCGTGAGTGAAACAGGAGTGAGCTTGCCGAACTCGAGCTCAGTCGAGGTCGTCAGCGAGATCCGCGGCGATCCCTCTGGAGCAACGAGGACCGCGTGATCGATCTTCCAACCAGCTGGTGCCGTGGGCCCCGCGTGTCGAGCGGTCGCACAGCCAGACAACAGCAGGAGAAGGAGAGCAATTCGCATGGCGCGTCAGACACTCCTCAGCGCGATCGGTTCGCTCAGTTCGTGAACCCGCGAATCGCGTGACCCCTCCCGCGGTGTTGATGACCATCATCAGCATCGCCGCTCCGAACGCGATGGGATGCGCGATCGACTCGGCGGTGGACTCGGTCACTTCTTGAGCGCGGCCTCGGTGGCACGCAACAGCGGCCCCGACGACACCGGCTCACCGCTCGCGTTCACCATCCACGCGTCCGGAGTGACCGCGCCGAACTTCGCCATGCGCTCGATCTCGGGCCCGATCTTTCCGGTCTTCTTCACCTGCTCCTCGATCTGGAACGCGATCAGGTGACCGAGCGGGTAATTGAAGAGGTACATCGGGTAGCTGATCATGTGCGAGTAGATGCCGAGCAGCGGCGTGTCCTTCCCGCCCAGCACTGGCTCGCAGTATTTGTTCCAGACCTTCTTCGAGATCTCCGTCGTCGCATCGCGCAGCTGCGCCGGAGTCGCCTTCGGGTGGTCGTACATCCAGTGCCACACCTCGATGTCGACCAACGCGACAGCGGCGATCTCCCAGGTCATCCAGAAATCGTTCAACACGCGCAAGCGCTCCTGCTCAGCGCTCGGCTTTCCGAGCCCCAGCAGCTCGAGATCCTTCGCCTGGAAGACGAACGCGATCGCCTCGGTGAACGCGGTGTTCGGCACGCCCGCCAGCAGCGTGTGATCGACGTCGTAGAGCGAGAACACCTGCTCCACGTTGTGACCCAGCTCGTGGACCGCGATGTTGTAGCCCTTGTAGTTCATCCCATCCTTCTCCACGCGCGTGCGCAGATGCGGGAAGTCGCCGCGACGCGCGGACTGCAGCGCGTGACCTGCGCCGCGGGAAGGATCGACGAGAATGCGATCGGCCAGGTACTTCGCGCGATCCGCGGGGAAGCCCAGCCCCTGCAGGATGCGAGGGATGTCCTTCGCGAAGGCCTGCGCGTTCGGATACTTCGCGCGCGTCTTCGCATCGAGCTCGGTCTCGGGAATCGAGCCGCGCGGCAGGAAGCCGTTGAACCAGAGATCGGCGGGCTCGAGCTTGCGGCCGACCTTCGCCTCGATCTCCGCCGCCACCTTCGGCACCAGCGGCGAAGCGAGCACCGACTCGAGCAGCTCCTTCACGCGCGCCTCGGGCATCTCAGCGCCCAGATCGAACGCGCGCGCGATCGCCGTGGGAGCGACGGGAGAGAACGGGTCGGCCTTCTTCTGCGACGCCCAATTCGCCTGCAGCTTCTGGTACCGCACGTCGGGCTCGGGCTTGGTCGACGGCGCCGCCACCTTCTTGGGAGCGTCCGCCTCGATCTCCTCGGCCGGAGCAGCCACCACCGTATTGGAGAACGGATTCCAGTCGACCGTGGGGTTGTCGATCACGGAAGAGGGGATCGTCTGCGTGACGATCCGTTCCATGATCTTGATGATCGTGCGCTGCCGCGCGAGCCCGTCCTTGTCGGCGTATTGAGCCTTCAGCTCATCGCGCAGGTTCCAGTGGCTGATGAGCCGCTTGCCCTTGGGGAAGAGGCGATCGCCCTTCTCTCCGAGGGCATGGTGCATCCAGATGTTGTACTCGGCGATGTAGAGGTCAGCGGCCGCCGCAGAGGCGGTGATCTCCTGCTGAATCGCCGCCGGCACGCGCCGCGCGAAGCGACCCGTCAGCCGCGCCGCCGCCCACTGCTGCCGCGACCAGTCCTTCGCCGCCAGGCGCTGCTCCAGCGTGGTGAGCGGGAAGTTCAAGAGCACCACGAAGCCCAGCTTGTTCGCGAAGAGATCCTCGGTGAGGTGCGCCGAGGGATCGTAGGCCGCGAACATCGGATCCACTTTCAGCAGCGGCCCCACGTCGAGCGCGGTCGGCTTCTGCAGCTCGCGGCCAATCTCGAGCAGGTGACCATCGAGCTGCTCCATGTTCGCCTCGAAGCGCGCGAACGTGTCGTCGAGCTCCTTCTGCTCGGCGATGAAGTTCTCTTTCGCGAAGGCAGCGAGCTCTCCGTCTTCCTTCCGCCACAGCGCAGAGACCTGCTTCAGGCCCTGCTGCACGCGGGTACGCTGCGCCTCACCGAACTTCTTGATGAGCTCGTCTTCGATCGGTTTCGTGTTCATGGGAGCCGCGGCCAGCACCAGCGTCATGAGGAGCATGGCGGCGGAAGCTGCGGCAGGCCGGATCTGGAATCAACGAGAACTCGCGATTCGCTGAGACGGTGTTGCTCCGGACAGACGACGACCCGACGAGTTATCCCCCCCGTCGGGTCGCGTAGGTGCTTCGTATTTCAGTTTTGAAACGGGTGATTCAGACCGCGCGAACGTTCTGAGCCTGCAGACCCTTGGGGCCGCGGGTCACATCGAACTCCACCTTCTGACCCTCCTGCAGCGTGCGGAACCCGTCCATCGTGATCGCAGTGTGGTGGCAGAAAACGTCTTCGCCCCCACCGTCCTGCGTGATGAACCCAAAACCCTTCGCGTCGTTGAACCACTTCACGGTACCAGTAGCCATATTCGTCAATCGTCCTTCAGCGAGTGCGCCCCCCCACAAGCGAGAGGGATGGGGCGTCTTAGGCGGGGCGTGCGAGCATTGTCTACAGCCCACCTTTCAATTCTGAAAGATGACGCGGCAAGACGATCATAGCTGTCAGGCGTCAGCGTTACCGATTCGACTCGCTCACCAGCCGCACTGCTGACCCTTGTTCTGCTCCTTCAGGTACGCCTGAAGTGGCTGAAAATAATCGAGAATTGCCGTCGCATCCATCTGACGGGTGCCGGTGATCGCCTCGAGCGCGTCGGGCCAGGGCTTCGAAGCACCCATCGCGAGCATCGCCTTCAGCTTCGCGCCCGCGGCCTTGTTCCCGTACACGCTGCAGGTGTGCAGGGGGCCGGTGTGACCCGCGGCCTGGCACATCGCCTTGTGGAACTGGAACTGGAGAACCCGCGCGAGGAAGTAGCGCATGTACGGGACGTTCGCGGGGATGTGGTACTTCGCGCCCGGGTCGAAGAACGCCTCGTCGCGCGCGCCGCCCGCGGGAGCGACGCCCTGGTACTTCAGCCGCAGCTCCCACCAGTGCTTGTTGTACTCGCTGGGCTTCGTCTTCCCGGAGAACACGTCCCAGCGCCACTGATCGATCATGCGGCCGAACGGCAAGAACGCGATCTTCTCGAGCGCGTCCTTCATCTGCACGTTCACGAGGCCCTTCTCGTCCTTCGGCAACGCGTCGAGCAGCTTCAGTGACTTCAAGTAGTCGGGCGTGATCGAGAGCGTGAGCGCGTCGCCGATCGCCTCGTGGAAGCCGTCGTTGGCGCCCTGCTGAAAGAGGATCGGCTTCGTGTAGTAGTTCTGGAAGTAGTAGTCGTGACCGAGCTCGTGGTGGACGGTGATCAGGTCCTCCTCGTCGATCTTGATGCACATCTTGATGCGCAGATCGTTCGAGTAGGTCACGTCCCACGCCGACGCGTGGCACACCACTTCGCGATCAGCCGGCTTCACGAACTGGCTGCGCTCCCAGAAGGTCTCGGGCAGCGGGTCCATGCCCATCGAGGTGAAGAAGCTCTCGCCCAGGCGCACCAGCTTCTTGGGATCGTACTTCTGCGCGACGAGGTTCTTCTTCACGTCGAGGCTGGGCTGGCCCTGGTACGGCTCGACGAGCGGGTAGATGTTCGCCCACTCCTGCGCCCACATGTTGCCGAGCAGGTGCGCAGGAATCGGGCCGGTCGCCGGCACCTTGTCCGAGCCGTACTTCTTCGCGAGCTTCGCGCGCACGTAGCAGTGCAGGTCGTCGTAGAGCGGCTTCACCTGCGCCCAGAGACGATCGGTCTCCTTCTCGAACTCCGCGGGCGTCATGTCGTACGCCGAGCGCCAGAGATCGCCGAGATCAGGCGAGCCGTATTCCTTCGCGCCTTCGTTGGAGAGCGTCACCATGCGCTCGTAGAGCGGGCGCATCTCCTTCGAGGTGTCGTGCCAGCCGGCCCACGCCTCGAGCATCTCGTCGTAGCTCGCGGGCTTCTTCTTGTCGGCGACACGCGCGAGCACGTCGGAGAGTTCCTGCAGATCGCGGCACACCTTCGTGGGCTTGCCGTCCTTGCCCTTGCCGTCCTTGCAGCTCTTGCCCTTGCCGTAGAGGCCCTCGAGCTTCGCGGCGATGCCGGCGAGCTCAGCGCGCTTCGCGGCGTCATTCGGCGCGGGGAGCGCGGTCGAGATGCGCAGCAGGTACAGCATGCGCTCGGTGTCGGGGTCGAGCTTGAGCCCCTTGAAGCGCGTCGCGTCCTTGTTGGCCTGGGTGAGGTAGGCCATCACGTCTTCGTTCAACGCCGCCGCGTTCCGCTCGGTGTCGTCGGTGATGCACGTCGACTTGATCCATTCGGCGGTCGACTGGCGCACCCACAGCTTGCGCAGATCGGCGTCGAGCTTCTTCACGAAGGCCTTCGCCTCGTCGGGCGTGGCCGGTTTCGCAGCGGGGGTCTGGGCACTGAACAGCGCCACAGCAGCAACAGCGATGAGTGAGTGCATGGGCTGCCGATTAGGGCAGCTGCGGCAACGAGTCGAGCGTTACCACCAGCTTCGCCTCGCTTTCGTCGGCGGGCAGATTCACCTCGAGTGAACGCCGAGGACCTTCCGTTTCGCGGAGCTCGAGCAGGTGACGCCCCGAGGGAACGAAGACGTTGATGGGCGTGGTGCCGAGCTCCTGCTTGCCGAGCCAGACCGCCGCGGGGCGATCGGACGAGAGCGACAAGCGCACCACCGAGGCCTGCACTGGCGCCGGCGGAGGAGCCTGCATGCTGCGGAAGATGAACGCGCCACCGACGGCGCCGAGCAGGAGCGCGACGACTGCCGCGAGGATCAGCACGCCACTCGACGAGCCGCTCTTCTCGCTCGGCATCGTGGGCGACGTTTCGCGCGGCACGGCCTGCCGGCGCGGATCGGTCGGCTGCTCCGAGATCTTCGGAAGCGAACGCAAGGATCCGCCGGGAATGATCCGCGTGCGCACGCCGACGTCTTCGGTGTCGTCGTGATCGAAGAGCTCCGACTCGCTCAGGCCGGCGCCCGTCGGATTCGTGGGCGGCTGCGGAGGCGGCGTGACGGGCCTGGGCGGATTCGGAATCGCCGGCCGACCGGGATCGGTGGCCATCTCGCGGCCGGGCTCGGTGGCGAGCGTCGGGCGGCGATCACCACCGACCAGCGGAGCCGCACCGACCATCGTGCGCGCGCCGCTGTCAGCGTCGTTGAGCGGAGCGAGCTGCGCCTTCGACACGATGGTGCGGCCTTCGGGGTACGCAGGCGCGGTCGGCGGCGAAGGAGCAGGCGCGGTGCGATTCGGAATGCGCGCGACCAGCTTCTCGATGTCCTTCTGACGGGCGGAGAAGCGCTCGCGCACCAGGTCAGCGCAGCGATCCTTCGGCCAGGCGGTGGAGCCCGCGGCGAGCGAGAGATCGCGAATGAACTCGAGGGCGGTCTGGTAGCGCTTGTCGAGCTTGCGCTCGAGGATCTTCATCACCACGGTGTCGAGCGCCTTGGGCACTCGGCGGTTCACCTTCGAAGGGAGCGGGATCTCGCCCTCGTACACCGCGGCCATCTCCTGCCCCGGGTTGCCCTTGTAGAAGAGGCGCTGACCGGTGAGCAGCTCGTGGAAGATCGTGCCGAGCGAGAAGAGATCGGTGCGCGGGTCGAGCTCTTTGCCGACCGCCTGCTCGGGAGACATGTACGCGGTGGTGCCGCGCACCATGCCGGCTTGCGTGCGGCGCTCGCTGCCCTTCGCGCGCGCGATGCCGAAGTCGAGGACCTTCGTGGCGCCCTCGAAGTCCACCATGATGTTTCGCGGCGTGACGTCGCGATGGACGATCGGCATCACCTGGCCGCGGCTGTTCTTGTGCCCGTGCGCGTGACCGAGGCCCTGCGCCGCCTCACGAATGACGCTGATCGCGAAGCCGAGCGGCATCGGTTCCTGGCGCGCGGTGTACGCCTCGACGAGCTCTTCGAGGTTCGCCCCGGTGATGAACTCGATCACGAGGAGGATCTCTTCGCCGTCAGACTCGAGATCCATCACCTGCGCGACGTTCGGGTGCATCAGCGTCGCGGTGTTGCGCGCTTCGTCGATCAGCATCTGCAACGCGTTCGAGTCTTCGCGCTGCTCGTTCAAGATGCGCTTGATCACCACCGGCCGCCCGACGAACGGACCTGAGCGGGCGAAGCCCAGAAAGATCTCTGCCATCCCGCCTACGGCGAGCCTGCAGAGCACTTCGTACTTGCCGAAGCGCTTCCCGGTGAATTCGTCGGTCGTCCACTTCATGGGCTGGGTGGGGACAGCAGGCTCACTCTAGGCGCGCGGCGCCCAACCCGGAAGAAACGAGCAGATGTGTGCCTACGGAATCAGCCGACCTGTTTGGCCGATACGAGGGTCTCGATCTGGTGCACCACCTCCGACAGATGGAGGTGCGTTGAGTCGATCTTGACCGCGTCGGGAGCAGCCTTCAGGGGGGCAACTTCCCGCTCGGAGTCTTCCTTGTCGCGCTTGTTCTGGTCCGCGAGCACCTCGCCGACGGGCTTCTCGTGGCCCTTCTGGAAGAGCTCCTCGTAGCGACGTGTAGCGCGCACCGAGGGATCGGCGAAGAGGAAGACCTTCACGTCGGCATCGGGGAAGACCACCGTGCCGATGTCGCGCCCCTCGAGGATGGCGCCGTGCTTCGCGGCGAGGGCGAGGCGGCGCTGCAGTCCCAGCAGCGCGTTGCGCACCACCGGCTGAGCGCTGACCTGGCTCGCGGCGAGCGAGTTCTCGGAGGTGCGGATCTCGTCCGACACGTCTTCACCGTCGAGGAGGACGTGGTTCTTCTCCTCGTCCATCTGGAAGGTGACCGTCAGCGAGTCGAGCAGGGTCTGGAGGCCGGCCAGATCGTCGAAGGCCACCCCGCTCCGCCGGGCCTTGAGCGCGACGCAGCGGTAGATGGCCCCAGTGTCGACCAGGGTGAAGTGCAGGCGCAGCGCGAGGATCTTCGAGACGCTCGACTTGCCCGCGCCCGCGGGACCATCGATCGCGACGATGAGGGGCCGGTTCGTCGTCGCCACTGTCTCTCCCCCTTACTTCCCGAGGAACGTGCCGAGCGCGCGGAACTTGTTGTAGCGATCGGTGACCAGCTGGCGGCCGTTGAGCTTCTTGAGCTCGCCGAGCTGCTTGCGGAGCACCTTGCCGAGCGACTCGGCGGTGGTGGTCGGGTCGCGGTGAGCGCCGCCGCGAGGCTCGGGGATCACCTCGTCGACGATGTTGAGCTTGAGCAGGTCGCGCGCGGTGAGCTTGAGCGCCTCAGCCGCCTTGTCGCCACGCGAAGCGTCGCGGAAGAGGATCGACGCGCAGCCCTCGGGCGAGATCACCGAGTAGATCGAGTACTCGAGCATCAACACGCGGTTGCCCACGCCGATCGCCAGCGCGCCACCCGAGCCGCCCTCGCCGATCACGGTGGAGATGATGGGCACTTCGAGGCCGGCCATCACCTCGAGGTTCATCGCGATCGCCTCGGCCTGGCCGCGCTCTTCGGCGCCGATGCCGGGGTACGCGCCGGGGGTGTCGATGAAGGTGAAGATCGGGCGCTTGAAGCGGTCGGCGAGCTCCATCAGCCGGCGGGCTTTGCGGTAGCCCTCGGGGCGAGGCATGCCGAAGTTCCGCAGCATGTTCTCCTTGGTGCTGCGGCCCTTCTGGTGACCCATCACCAGCACGGGCTCACCGTCGAGGCGCGCGAAGCCGCCCACGATGCTCGGATCTTCTGCGTAGAGCCGGTCGCCGGCGAGCTCGCAGAAGTCGGTGAAGTTGTGCGCGATGTAATCGGAGAAGTACGGGCGCGCGTTGTGGCGCGAGAGCTGAACGATCTGCCACCGGTTGAGATCGCTGAAGATCTCTTCTTCGAGGCGGCGGGCCTTCTTCTCGAGGCGGCCGATCTCGGCGGTCATGTCGACCGAGCCAGAGGACGAAAGCGCCTTCAGCTCGTCGATCTTCTTCTCGAGGAGCAGGAGAGGACGCTCGAACTCGAGAGAGTGGTTGATGTTGAGGGCCATGTGCCCGCGTGTGTCGTCGAGGCGGGCCGCGTCGTCAAGAAGGGAAAATGACGCACTGAGTATCCCCTCTCCCTTTGGGAGAGGGCTCCGGGTGAGGGAGGAAACCTGAGTGACTTGCCCTCACCCTGACCCTCTCCCGGTGGGAGAGGGAAACGTCACGTCGCTCTTGCGAGACTCAGGCGGCCTTGCTGCTCTTGAGCACCGCAGCAGCGGCGTACCAGCTCGTGCGGAAGCCCTTCAGCTCGCGCAGACCCGCCGGGTGACGACCGAGCGCCGGCGCCATGGTGACCGGCAGGCCGATCTTCTTCTCGACCAGCTTCGCCACCTCGAGCTCGTTCTTCCGGCGCTCTTCGGTGACCAGGCACGTGGTCTTCGGCAGCACGCGATTCACCAGCACGCGCTCCACAGGCAGCGACTTCGCCTTGAGCGACTCGACGATGCGCTCGGCCGCAGGCACCGAGAGCTCTTCGCCGCGGGTGACCACGATGAAGCGGCACTCGTTGGGGTTGAGGGTCGCCTTCTCGAAACGATCGAGGTGCGCGGTGAGCGCCTCGACCCACGCGAGCAGCGCCGCCCCGCCCTTCGCCTTGTACTTGGTCGCCACCGCGCCGATGGCCGCCAGCCACGGCTTCGCGATGCCCGGCAGCTCGAGAATGCGCAGCGAGTTCGACGAAGGCGCGGGATCGATCACGATGCGCTTGAAGCGCTCCTGCACCAGCGCATCGGTGAGCGCGCTGACCGCGGCGAGCTCGTCCATGCCCACCGGGGCGAGGTCGAGCAGGTTGCGGAAGAGCTCCTTGTCGAGCGCGAACGTCTCGCCCTTCGCCTCGGGGCCGAACATCGGCTCGGCGAGTTCCTTGAGCTTCTTCTTCAGGTTTCCGAACCAGGTCGCGAAGTCGATCTCGCGCGCGTACAGGCCCTTCGTGCCCTTCACCTGGGTCTCGGTGTCGGTGAGGCGGCTCTGCAGCACGTCAGAGAGCGAGTGCGAGGGATCGATCGAGAGGAGAAGAACCGGACCTTCCTTCTCGGTGAGCGTCACGGCCGCGGCCGCGGCGCACGAGCTCTTGCCCACGCCACCCGAGCCCGTGAAGAAGATGAAGCGCGTCGGCGGAATCGGAGGAGCCGCCATCGGAGGCATGGAAGGAGCGCGCACCAGCGCGGGAGGCGCCTCGGCAGGCGAGAACTGCAGCGCCTTGGTCTCCTTGCCGCTCGCCCACTCCTTGGCGAACTTCTTCACTTCTTCCTGGCCGCGGGGACCCACGATGCGGCGCTGGATGAGCTCGACCTTCGAGGTCATCGTCTGGAACTTGCGCACGTGCGGGGCCTGCAAGCCGCGGCGGTTCTCGACCTCGCGGCTGCCCTTCCCGTCTTCGATCATGTCCGCGATGATCTCGGCGACCGGAATCGCGCGCTCCTGGAGGCCCTTCACCAGGTTCTTGATCTGCGACTCGCCCACCGGCTCAGCGACCGCGCACACGTACATCCCGAAGCGCTTCGGGTCCTTCAGCATCGCGTTGACCGCGTCGGCCTTCGCAGCGAGCTCGTCGACCGGAGTCGCGGGACGCGGCGTGGTCTTCGAGGGACGCATGGTGCGCTCGGCGCGAATGAGACCGCAGAGGCGGCGCACGTTGGTGGCGTGATCGAGGAGCCGCAGCGTGTGCGTGCTCGACCAACCGTCGATCACGACCTTCTCGTAGTCCTTCGCTTCAGCGAGCTCGAGCAGGTTGAAGAGGAAGCCGACCTCGCCCTGGTTCGTGAGGCTCGCCTCGAGCACCTTCTTGAGCTCGTCCTCGGAGAGAACCTGGCCTTTGGTCACCGCCGCGAGCAACTGCGGCTTGGCGAACTTCACGAAGGTCTCACCGAGCGCGGCGAAGTCGACCTCGGCCGCGAACAGCCCGCCGTTGCCCTTCCCGAGCGCGATCTTCGTGGGCTTGTTGCTGAGCTTCTTCTTGAGCAGATCCGCGACGCCACTCGGCGCCTCGAGCGAGAGGAGGAGCACGCGATCTTTGCCGTTGGCCTCGAGCAAGTTCATCGCGAACGCGGTCGCGAGGGTGGACTTGCCAGCGCCGCCTTTTCCGGCAAAGAAGTGGATCACGGGTCCGTGACTCATTGAGAAGCGCCTTCCTGTGGCTTGATGCTGTTCTTGAGAACAGCGGAGCCGGGAATTGGTGATTGGGAGTGGACTGCCCGGCCTTGGGATGTCGGAGTTTCGGTCAATTGACCCGTGTCGGTCAAGGTAGTAGCCGACCTATTCCCCACCTTTTCAAGGGGGTTGCACGACGCCCCGCTCGTACCGCTGAACATCCGATTTCACCGGATTCAGCTGTTCGATCAAAGACTTAACCCCTGCTTCAGGGAGCGTCTGGCCGCAAGTGAGGATGTCAGCCGCCGCGTAGCCGTGCTCGGGCCAGGTGTGGATCGAGAGATGTGACTCCGCGACGAGCACCACGACACTCGCGCCGTGCGGCGTGAAGTGATGCTTCACCGAACCGATCACCGTGCACTTCGCAGCAGCAGCAGCGTTGAGCAGCACGCGCTCGAGTCGCGAAGGATCGTCGAGGATCGCGCCCTCCACGCCCCACAGCTCGAGATGCACGTGCGTCGCGAGAGCGTTCTTCAGCTTCGAGTCGCTCACGAGTACCGCTTCCGAACGAGGGAGACGATCGCGTCCTTCGCTGAGCCCTCGGTGTAGCCGAAGCGCGCGACCATCTCGCTCATCGTCTTCTGCACCTGCGCCTGCTCCTTGGGAGAGAGCGAGCTCTTCTCGTCAGAGAGGTACTTGAGGATGTTCTCCACGTTGCGCTTCAGCAGGCGCTTTCGCTCTTCGTAGAAGTGATCCGAGAGGCGCTTGAAGAGGTCGGGGAAGATCTTCGCGTAGTCGACCGCGACCTCGGGGTTGTCGATGCGCCAGGCGCCCACGGTGGAGATCAACGCGCGGCGGAAGTTCGTCGCGTCGTCACCGCGCGGCATCACGTAGCCCTCGAACTCCGCGAGGCGCGACTCGTCGGGCTTCTCGTCCTGGCCCGAGTGCTTGTTGGTCACCCGCTCGCCCTTGATCCACGCGCTCACGGTCTGCACGTAGCGCTCGAAGAGCTCGACGTACTGCGCCTCGCTCACCAGGCCCATCGACTCGCGCACCTCGCGATCGACGACGTCGAGGTAGTCGGCCTCGACGACGCGAACGAACTCGGCGTGATCGTGGTAGCCGTCGACGATCTCCTGCTGCAGGTACTCGTAGACGCTCTTGTCGCGGGTGAGCGCCATCAACTCCTTCAGCACCGCGAGCGGATGGAGCGAATCGTGCTCGACCGACTGCGCGGCGTTGAAGAGCGCGGTCTTGATCTCGCGCGCTGACGCTCCGGAGCGGCCTTCGTAGTTCGGGTACGCGTCGGACTCTTCGTAGAGCAACGGCACCAGCTTCTTGAGCTCGCGCTGCTGCTGCACGGTGAGCCGATCGGGCGCTTCTCCGTCCTGGTACAGCTTCAACTTCTCCATCGGAGAGAGACGCTCCACCAACGGGCGCGACTCGGGCGGATACCGATCGGGGATCGGCTTCTTGAGGCGCGTGAGCACGGCCCACATCGCGGCCACGCGCGTGGCGTGCGGAGCGACGTGACGCCCGACCGTGCGCGAGGTGACCTGCGCGTCGTAGATCTCTCGCTCCAACTTCCAACGGCGCAGGTACGGCACACGCACCAGCTCGATGCGGCCCTTGAACGAGCTGAAGTCGGGCAGCTCCTTGAACGCGGCGAGGTGCTTCTCGTTCGAGGACGCGAGCAGCACTTCGTCGAGTTGGAGCACCATGTGCTCGAGCGGAACTTCCTGAGACTCGGAGAAACCGAGCAGGTACTTGAACGCCTCGAGTGGCCGCTTGAGCAGATCCGAGTACTCGATGAGGCCACGGTTCGCGCTCACCAGGGGACCCGCGGGCTGGAAGAGCACCACGCTGTGCAACGCCGAGGGCAGATTCGCCTGCGTGCGATCGGCCGTCATCTGGTTGTACGCGGCGTCGACGCTCATCTGCGGCTCGACGGTGAACGTGCCCACCTGGTAGCGGCGCGAGACGTAGAAGCGCTCCACCTGCACGTGGCGCAGCACTTTGAGCCAATCGCCCGAGTAGCTCGCGAGCAGCGCTTCGAAGATCTTCCGGTTGGTCGCCGAGAGCTCTCCGTCGACGAGGTACGTGGGCGCGGCGCTGGTCTCGCCCTTCCCTGCGTTCTTCGACTCGAGATCTTTTCCGAACGCCTCGGCGAGCAGCTTGCGGCGCGCGTCGCGGGGAATCAGGAACAGCGGGTGCTCCCGGAGCGGATTGGTGAGCCGCACCTCGATGTCTTCCGCGTCGAGATGCGCGTACGTGGTGACGGGACCGGTCGGCTCCTTGTCGCCGAAGCCGATGCTGCCCTTCACCAGCTTCTCTTTCGGGAAGACCCAGTTGAACGTGTACAGCGCGCCCTCGGGCGTCTGGCTGTAGAGCTCGAGGCCACGCTTGAGCGACTCGGCGATCGACGACTTCGCGGAGCCGTTGGGCCCGTGCATCAGGATCAGCTTGTTGATGCGGCCCGCGCGCACGAAGTTGCCGAGCAAGCGGTAGAGCGCGTTCTGCACTTCTTCCTGGCCGGCGACGCGCACCTGGTGGCCGTCTTTGATCGCGTCGAAGACCTTGAAGCGGCGGATCTGGCCGGAGGGATGCGCGACCTGCTCCGAGCCGAACGAGTCGATCGCGTCTTTCAGATACTGCGCGGCGTTGCGGGCCTGGTGCTGCGGCGCCGTGTTGAACAGCTGCAGGTACTCTTCGAACGAGAGCAACGAGCGGTTCTTGGTGAAGTCGCTCGAGACGGTGCTGCCCACGTCCTGAAGAAAGCGTCGGGCGTCCATGATGGGCGCGAGTGTAGGGCCCGCCGCAGTTCGACTCACTACGAATGACGTGGAGCGCCCATTGGTGACCCCGTCACTCAGCCAGTGGCACGCCGGGTGCTCTGAGCCGGTCACGTGGAAGAAAAACGCTCGGAACAACTCCTTGGATGGCGGCTGCTGGTGGTGTGGGGCTTGCTCATGTGCAGCTTTCTGCATGGAGCGAACTCGAACTCCGAACCGCTCGCGGCATGGCTGGTGATCGCGGGATTGCTCTTCGCGGCGGCACGCTGGTCGACCACCTGGGCGCGCGATTCGTCGGTGGCGCTGCTGCTGCTTGATGCGCCGGTGATCTTCACCCTGCGCGATCAGCTCCCGGTGCCGGCGGCGGTGTTGCTCACCCTCGTGTTGATCGGTGGCGTGGTCACCCTGTCCCGGGCGCTCACGGCGCTGCTGGTCGTGGAGTTGATCGCCATTCACACCCAGCTTCCGGGGGGCCTGACCGGCTTCGAAGCGGCCACCGCGCGGGGACTCTCGCTGGCGGCGCTGGGCGTGTGGATTCTGTGGCGCAGCAACCGGCGCGAGTCGCCCTGACGAAAGCAGCTAGGTTCGTTGCATGAGCGACCCGCGTTACGCGCAGCTCGACGTCGTCGGTGAAGGGGGAATGGGGCAGGTTCAGCGGTTTCAAGATCATCTGCTCGAGCGCTCCGTCGCGCGGAAGGTGATGCACCCCCAGATCGCGGCTGATCCCGCGGGGCAGGAACGCTTTCTCCGCGAGGCGCGCATCCAGGGGCGGCTCGAACATCCCGCGGTGGTGCCGGTCTACGACCTCGGGCACGACGCGAACGGGTTGCCGTGGTTCACGATGCAGGAAGTGCGTGGAGAGACCCTGCAGAAGGTCATCTCGGCGCTCGGCAGCGGAGACACCGAGTTCGAGGTGCGCTTCTCGCAGCGCCGGTTGCTCACCTCGTTCGTGCAGGTCTGCCGCGCGATCGACTACGCGCACAGCCGAAAGGTGCTCCATCGCGATCTGAAGCCCGCCAACATCATCCTCGGCGAGTTCGGCGACGTGCACGTGCTCGACTGGGGACTGGCCGTGGCGCTCGGTGAAGTGGCGTCAGGCGGAGGGACCGCGGGCTACATGGCGCCCGAGCAGATCCTCAAGAAGCCGCTCGATCAGCGCTGCGACGTCTACGCATTGGGAGCGATCCTCTTCGAGGTGCTGGCGCACCGGCCCATGCTCGAGGGCAATCAGGACGAGCGGCGCGCCCTCGCGGTGGGTGAAGCGCGCGATCGTCCGCCCTCTTCCGTCGCCGCGGATCCCGTGCCGCCTGAGCTCGACGCGATCGTGATCGGCGCCACGCGGAAAGATCCCACGCAGCGAATTCAGAGCGCGCGTGAGCTCGCCAATCTCGTGGAGCAGTACCTCGACGGCGACCGCGATCGAGAGATCCAACGGGCACGCGCGGCTCGACACCTCACCACCGCGGCTCCATTGGTCGACGCGCTCGAAACTGCCACCACGGAGGATCGTGAGAGGGCGCTCCTCCAGGTGAACAGCGCGCTCGCGCTCGACCCTGGCAATGAGCTGGCGCTCGAGCTGATGA
Source organism: uncultured Myxococcales bacterium (assembly GCA_966211295.1). GTDB lineage: Bacteria > Myxococcota > Myxococcia > Myxococcales > Myxococcaceae > Archangium_A. The sequence continues at coordinate 19,004 of CBIHPJ010000040.1, forward strand.
GGAAGATCCTCACGCACGTGCCGGCCACCATGCCGCCCGAGGTCGAGGCCGCGCAGTTGGCAGCCGAGGAACAGAACTGGGCCAGCGTGTCGCGCACGATGTCGCTGCGCATGGCGAACTGGATGGCGCTCGTGCCGCTCGCGTGGGCGATGGGACCGCTGAGCGTGCCCTTCGCGGTGAGCGTGGTGGCCTCGGTGGTGCTCACCTTCGCGGTGGCGTGGTTGCTGGGCCGCCGCCCTCGCCTCTCGCAGGCCGGCATCTCGATGGTGCTCGCGATCTCGGCGCTGCCGCTGATTGGAGCGAGCTTCATCTTCGGATCCTTCGTGCTCGTGCCTGCGCTCGCTTCGACAGGAATGGTGCTGGCCGCGAGCCATCTGCGAAGTCGAGCGCGCGCTCCGGTGATCCTGATCGGCGTGCTCGTGGTGCTCGCGCCGTTCGGGCTGAGCGAGCTCGGCCTGATCGCTCCGTCGTACGCGTTCACCGGTGACGAGGTTCACATTCTTCCCCGGCTCCTTCACTTCCCACCCGTCGCGAGCAAGTTGCTCCTGGTGGCGGCGACGATCACCACGCTGATGGTTCCCAGTCTGTTGGCGGGACAGCTCAAGGATCGACTCGCCCTTGCCGAGAGGCGGCTCCTGCTCACCGCGTGGCACCTGCAACGCCTCGGCAAGGAGCCCCCCACCTCTCCCGCCACCACGCCAGCACCGCGAACCGGAGCCGCCCCTCGTCCGCCCTCGCCCACCGCCGCCGACACCGCCCTCTGAGCGACGCATTTCAACTGGCATGCCGTCTCCTCTCCCTCTCCCTGCGGAGCGGGGAGAGGGTCGGGGTGAGGGGCGCACTTCGCTCGGTGACGACACAGGTGACGACACGAGATCAGCGCGCACACGACGGCGACTACGTCGGTAGACTCCGCTCCAGCCGATGGCCGAGACCGTCCCCGACACCGAAGCCGAGTCTTCCGAGCACAAGCGCGCGGTCCCCGGACTGCTGGTGATCTTCAGCGAAGGAAAACCGCGCTACCACCCGATCGTCGCGAAGCGCGGCCAGCCGATCCTGCTCGGACGCGAGGGCTTCGGCGGGCTCACCCTCGGCGATCCGAAGATGTCGACGCGCCACGCCGAGGTCACCTGGAGCGGCAGCTTCGAGGTGCGCGATCTCGGCAGCCGCAACGGCACCTTCCTCGACGGCGAGCGCGTGAAGGACGAAGCGAGGCGCGTGCAGTCCGGCGTGCTCCGCCTGGGCGAGACGGTGTTGCTGCTGCTCGAAGACGTGTCGAGCTTCACGCGCGGCGAAGTGAGCACGGAGGGCGGAATGGTGATCGGCCCGTCGCTCCGGCGCGTGCTCGATCAAGCGCAGCGGGCGCGAAAGGACGGCGCGTTTCTGCTCGTGGGCGGCGAGAGCGGCTCAGGCAAGGAGCTCCTGGCGCAGACCTTTCACGCGGCGAAGAAGGCGGGCCCACTCGTCAGCTTCAACTGCGCCACGCTCAAGCCCGAGCTCGCCGAGGCAACGTTGTTTGGCACGGTCAAGGGCGCGTTCAGCGACGCGCGCGACTCCGAAGGCCTTTTCGTCGAGGCCGATGGTGGCGTGTTGTTTCTCGACGAGATCGCCGAGCTCAACCTCGACGTACAGGCGAAGCTGCTCCGCACGGTGGAGACCGGAGAGCTCCGCCGCGTGGGCGAGAGCAAGACTCGCAAGGTGAACGTGACGCTGGTCACCGCCTCCCACCGGCACTTGAAGACCTGGGTGAAGCAGGGGCGCTTCCGTGAAGATCTCTTCTTCCGCCTCGCGCAGTTCGAGGTGCAGCTGCCGCCGCTGCGTGAGCGCCTCGAGGAGATCCCCTGGTTGCTCGATCTCGCGCTCCAAGATCGAAGGCAGACCATCGACTCGTCGTTCGTCGAGGAAGTGCTGCTCCGCTATTGGCCCGGCAACGTGCGCGAGCTGATCAGCGCGACGCGAGCGGCGGCCACACGAGCAGATGGTGGCGCGGTGAAGGCGAATCACCTCGCTGAGGATGCGGGCTGCGCTCCGGAGACGATCGAGGGTGAGTCCGAGACTGAAATAAGCGTTCCTCGCACCCGACCTGACCAGGTCACGCCAGAGATGATCGTGACCGCGATGAAGGCAAGCGGAGGCAACGCGACCGAGGCGGCGAAGAAGTTGGATCTCCACCGCACTCAGCTCTCGCGGCTGAGAAAGAAGTTTGGGCTGAATTGAGCATGCCCTCACCCCGACCCTCTCCCGATGGGAGAGGGAGACAGTCCTAGTACCCGGCCACAGTGGTTTTGATCGGTTGAGGCTTTAGTCGCGGCAGCTG
>CBIHPJ010000041.1:0-21194 GCA_966211295.1 uncultured Myxococcales bacterium
GCTTCCACTGACTTCCTCAAGAGCATCCCCATCGGCGCGCTGAGCCCCGAGGTCGCTTCCGGCATTCAGTCGAAGCTCGAGGCCGCGGGCATCAACACCCGCGACATCGCCAGCACCAGGCTCGGCGACCTCGGCAGCATCGGCGGCGACATCGCCAAGGATCTCGTGAAGGACCTCAAGGCGAGCTCCCCCACGGCCTACTACTCGCTCGCCGGTGGTCTCGCGGCCGCCGCTGGCTTCGCCGCGTGGCAAGGCGGCAGCTCCAAGCTCCAGAGTCTGGGCATCAAGCCCGAGTACAAGACCAAGCTGTTCGACGACCACCTCCAGCTGAAGATCGGCGCGGAGTGGGACGCGCACTTCAAGAACCTCAAGGGCACCGCCACCGTCACCGGTCAGATGGACCTCGGAGACGCAGGCCGGATCAGCGGCTCCGTCACCGCGAACTCGGCCAACGGCTTCGACAACGCGCGCGTGCAGTACGACTTCAACCGGCCGAACTTGAACCTCTCGGCCTACGCCACCGCCAACCGCGATGGCCTGCAGGACGTGGGCGGCAACGTGAATTACCGCGCGAGTGACAACCTCAACCTCTCCGCGGGCGTGAATCACAACTTCCAGACCGATCGCACCACCGCCACCGCGGAAGCCTCGTGGAAGGTGAACAAGGACGTCGACTTCGCCCTCTCGGCGAGCCACGACTCCGCGGGCGATTCACGAATTGGCGCGGGCGTCAGAATCCGCTTCTGATTCGCTGATGAAGTGGTTTGGAGCGAGGGGCGCGCTGCTCCTTCTCTTCGTGTCTGCGTGCCGCACCCCTCCGCCTCCGGTGGCGGAGCCGGTGTTGCCTCCGCCGCCTCCCGTCGAGGTGGTCGAAGAGCCTCCGCCTCCACCCAAACCCAAACGCACCATCGAGCTCGAGCCGAACACTTCGCTCGCCTCGATGCGCCGGGAGCTGATCTTCGACGGCGGCGTGCCACTCGCAGACGCGCAGACCTTCCCCGACGTCTACTCGGAGCACGACGGCATCTTCACCTTCCGCGGCGGTCCTCGGCGCACCGGCGGCGCGTGGGGAGTGATCCCGCGCGAGCCGCACCAGCTCTCCATCGCGTGGGAAGTGGCGACCGAAGAGAGCAAGGCGCCCTGGTTCGGCGGCTCGGGGTGGACCGGTCAACCCGCGATCGTCCGCTGGCCCGCGGTGATGCGGCACTCGATGACCCGCCTGGGCGCCCTGCGCCAACGCGAAGACTTCGTGGAGGTGATCCAGGGATCCCTCGACGGCAACGTGCACTTCATCGATCTCGCCACCGGCAAGCGGAGCCGCCCGATGCTCCACACCGGCAACCCCATCAAGGGCAGCGTCTCGCTCGATCCCCGCGGCTACCCGCTCCTCTTCGTGGGCCAGGGCATTCCGCAGAAGAAGCCGATTGGCCTGCGAGTGTTCGAGCTCATCAACGACACCGAGGTCTTCTTCCTGCCCGGCAGCGATCGCGCCGCGCCTCGCAAGGGCTGGGGCGCCTTCGATTCCTCGGGCCTCTTGAACCGCGCCACCGACACCTACGTGGTGGGCGGAGAGAACGGGCTGCTCTACCTGTTGCGGCTCAACACCAACTTCGATCCCCTCGCGCTCACCTTGAAGGTGTCTCCCGAGGTCGCGCGCTATCGCTACAAGTCTCCCGGCAACGAGCACTTCGGCATCGAGAACTCGCTCTCGGTGCTGCAGAACCTCGCCTTCTTCGCGGACAACGGCGGCACCCTGCAGGCGGTCGATCTGCGCACCATGACGCCGCGCTGGAAGTTCGAGGCGGGCGACGACACCGACGCCACCCTCGCGCTCGAGCTCGAGGAGAGCGGCCCCAAGCTCTACACGGGGAGCGAGGTCGACAAGACCGGCCCGAAGGGAAAGACCTGGCTGCGCCGCCTCGACGGGCTCACCGGCAAACCCGAGTGGCAGAAGAGCTTCATGTGCGAAGGCGCCACCGGCAACGAGCGCCCGTGGACGCGCATCGGCCCTCCCAAGAAGATCGACGCCGGCGTGTTCGCCACGCCCACCCTCGGCACCGGTGAGGTGAGCGACCTCGTCTTCTTCGTGCTCTCTCGCTGCCCGGGACCCGAGAACGGCGTGCTGCTCGCGCTCAACAAGCTCACCGGCAAGGAAGAGTGGCGCTACGAGTATTCGCGCTTCAGCTGGTCGACGCCCACCTTGCTCACCGACGAAGACGGGCACATGTGGCTGCTCCACGGCGGCATCGGAGGCACCGTGCGACTGCTCGAGGCGCGCACCGGACTGGAGGTCGCGAAGCTGCAGCTCGAGGGTGACATCGAATCGTCACCCGCGGTCTTCAACGGACGCGCGGTGCTCGGCACGCGCGCCAACCGCATCTACGGCATCGACATTCGCTGAAGCTGACTGAAGCGAGTTACTGCTGCACGCAGTACAGGCTGTTCGTCACGCCGCCGACGCACTGCATCTGCAAGCCGCCGTTGTTGAAGTTGTTGGCCGCCGAGGTCATGGGCAGGCCGAGAATCACGGTTCCCGTCGACGAGCTCCAGTTGGAGCAGTTGGTGCTGCCGTCTGACTGAGCGACGGTGTTGATGTTCACCGCACCCGTCCACACTGCACCGGTCAGCTGATAGGTCCCGTTCGCGTTCTGCCACCAGCCCGTGGGCAGGGGGTTGCTCTTGATCTCGAGGCCCGTGCCGATGCGCGAGCCGTCGGGGCGGTAGTACGTGTTGGTGTCGACCAGCGCGTAGCTCGCGGCGCTCGTGGTGGTGGTCGCGATCAACGCCTTCCACGTGGAGCCGCTGATCACCGACTGGCCCGCGCACAACGAGTCTGCGTTGGCGACCGAGGTAGGCCGCAGCACGCCCGTGCTCCGGAAGATGACCTTCCCGCCCGACGGCACGGCCGGATTCGCGAAGGTGTTCGTCCCGTTCTTGCCGAGACAATAGATGCGGGTGCCGGTGTTGCTGCAGGTGTGGTTGCCAGTGCCGTCCGTCCACAACGTGGGTCCGCCCACGGGCAAACCGCGGTTCATGAAGATCTGCGCGCCGCCGTCGGGCTGGACCAACGAGGTCCACCCGTTGCAGTCCTGGCCGTTGCTGGTGCCGTTACCCTGCGTGCCGGTCCACACCGAGTCGTTCGCAGGCGTGAGGCGCCGACCGAGCTGATCCGTGTCGATTGGAAAAATGATCTCGCCGTTGAGGAGCTGCATCTTGCTGTTGGCGACAGGGAGGGCGTCGAGGCGCTTGATCCCTCCCGAGGCGGTGAAGCGGCTCGCGGCCGAGTTACTGCTGAGCGAGCCCGACGACATCCACGCGACGAAGTTGTTGCCCGTGCTGGTGTTGATGCCGGCGTCCGAAGCGTACGTGTTGCAGACGGTGTCGTACGCCGCGAGGCTGCCGAGGTTCGCGGGCACGTAGCCGCTCGTCACGAAGGCCAGGTTGTACGTGATGGGCGTGAAGTTCGGCTGCGCGGTCTTCGTGGCGTTCATCACGATCGGGCACTCGGCGCCGCGGCCGTAGACCGTGCACTCCATCGGGCCGGACCAGTAATAGAAGTGGCTATTCGAGCCGTTGGCCGTGCGCGCGCGAACGATCGGCGTGCCCGAGACGTAGAGCGCGCTGCAGTTGCCCGAGCCGGTGCCCGTGGTGCAGTTGATGATGTTCCCGTCGAGCGTATCCACCCAACCGCCCATGGTGGGAACGACCGAGAGTCTCCACGCGCCCTGCCCGCTGAGCGAGACCGACGCAGTGAGGCCGGTGCCGCCGCTCACCGAGAGCGTGCCCATCACGTTGCCGCTGGTGGTGGGCGAGAACCCGATGCGAATGAGGCAGGTCCCCGCCGGCATCAGCACCGCGTTGTTGCAGGTGTCGCTGAGCACCGAGAAGCCGGTGGGCACGGATCCCGTGGTGAGGGTGGGCGTGGGCACGTCTCCGTCGTTCTGGAGGTTCCACCCGTAGCTGGTGGCGCCCGTGGTGTTCACCTCGACGATGCCGAAGTTGTTCGACGAGCTGGTGGGGATGAGCGTCGCCGGCCGCTGCGCCACGCCGGTGAGCGTGAGCTGCGGGGTGCCGCCGGGCGAGCCTGAAGCGGCGAGGATCGCGCTCTTGCTCCCCGCCGGAGTCGCCGCGGTGAAGCGGATGTCGACGTTGCAGGTGGCCATCGGAGCCAGGGTGGTGACGCCCGTCGCGCAGTCAGTCGAGGCGCTGCCGGTCACGTTCTGAAAACCACTGTTCGCGGTGACCGAGATGGCGACCGCGCCCGAGGTGGACTCGCCCGTGTTCTGCACGGTGAAGCTGCGCACCGCCGAGTTGGGGATCACCACGTTGCCAAAGCTCTGGCCGTTGGCGATCGTCGGAGTGAGCGTGAGGTTCGCCGCGGTGAGCCCGGTGCCGTTGAGCGAGACGGTGGCGTTGCCTCCCGGGGTACCCGAGATGGTGAGCGTGCTCATGCGCGGGCCGGTCTGCGTGGGCGTGAAGGAGATCTTCAGCTGGCAGCTCGCGAAGCCCCCGAGCGCGAGGTTGCGACAGTCGTTCGCCTGCGGCACCACGGCGAAGTGGCCGCCGACGATGGTCGGAGTGATCTGACCCGAAGTCTGGTCGCCGTTGTTGGTCACGGTGACGACGAGCTGGGTCGGGCTGGTGGTGTTGACGGTGGTGGAGGGGAAGCTGAGTGACCCCGTGGCGGCCAGCGATGCAGGAGCGAGCGCGTTGCCGGTGACGCTGCCGGTGACCGAGCCACCGACGGTGGCCTGGACCTGCACGAAGGCGCTCTGCGTGCCGCGAACCGCGTTGTTGGGCGCGAAGGTGACGTTGATGGTGCAGGTGCCGCTCGGGGCGATCGCAGTGGTGCAGTTGTTGGTCTGGCTGAAGCCCTGGCCCGAGCCCGTGATGCTCACGGTAGGAATGGTGGTGGGCGTGGCGCCCGAGTTGCTCACCGTGAACGACTGCGAGGTGCTGCTCTGGCCCTGCACGATGTCGTTGAAGTCGAGGCTGGAGGGCATGATGCGCAGCGCTCCGGGCATGACGCCATTGCCCACCAGGTTCACCGTCTGACTGCCCCCGGGCATCGCGGAGACCGTCACCGAGCCCGACTTGCTGCCGGTGCTCGTCGGCGAGAAGCGCACCACGAAGTCGCACGTACCGCCGCCGGTGAGCGCCCCGACGCAGGTGCTGCTCTGCACCGCGAAGTCGGCGCCGGACACCATCACGTTCACGCCGCCGCTGGTGCCCTGGCCCACGTTGGTCACGCCGAAGGCGATCGTCGAGCTCGCGCCGTTGCCCACGTCGCCGAAGTTCTGCGCGCCCGAGGGGCTGACGGAGAGCGACGCGGGGCTGAGTCCTGTTCCGCCGATGGGGATCACCACCGGCACCAGACCCGAGCCCGTGACGGTGAGCGTGCCGTTGCGCGAGCCAGTGCCGAGCGGGTGGAAGCGCAGGGTGATCACGCAGTTGTTACCCGCGGTCACCGCGGATCCATTGCAGCTGTCGGCGCTGGTGAGGAAGTCGCCGGCATTGGTGCCGCCGATGGTGGTGGTGAGCGCAGCCGTGGGAGCGCCGCCGGTGTTGGTAATCGTGAAGGCCACGCCCACGCTGTCGAGGTTCTGCACGGTCGACGCGAACACGCCCGGGTTGGGCATGCCGGAGATCGCCGGAGGAGAGAGCGCAGTGCCGGTCAGCGTCGCCGCCGCCATCGCTCCGGGCATCGCACTCACCTGCAGCGTCGCCGTCTTCGAGCCCGGGCTCGAAGGGGCGAACACGATGTTCAGGATGCACGTGTCGTTCGGGGCCAGCGGAGCGCTGCAGTTGTTGGTGAGGATGAAGTCGGACGCGTTCGCTCCCGAGACCGAGACGGTGATGTTTCCCGTGGTGCTCCCGCCGATGTTGGTGACGGTGAAGCTGTGCCTCGTCGAGCTGCTGCCGAGCACCACGCTGCCGTAGTTGTCCATCGTGGGGCTCATGCTGAGCGTCGCGGGCTGCAGGCCGGTGCCGCGCAGGCCGAAGGCGAGCGTGCCTCCGGGCATCCCGCTCACGTCGAGCTGCGCGGTCGACGCCATCGCCGCGCCCGGGGTGAAGGTGATGGACACGTTGCAGGTACCGCCTGCGCCGAGCACGCCGGTGCAGGTGTTGTTGGAGATCGCGAAGTCAGTCTTGTTGATTCCGCTGATGGCGACCGCGAGCGTGCCCGAGCTGGCCGAGCCGTCATTGGTGATCGCGAAGCTGAAGGCAGGCGAGGTGACGCCGGTGACGACGTTGCCGAAGTCGTGACTCGCCGGAGTGCCGGAGAGCCCCGCGTCGTTGCCCGTCATGCCCGCATCCACGCCGGCATCGGTTCCCGCGTCAGTGCCGCCATCATCTCCGCCAGTGCCGCCTCCCATGACGCCGCCGCCGGTCCCTCCGCCCGCTCCGCCGCCCAGACCGCCGCCACCGCCGCCGCCAGCGCCGCCGCCGGTCACACCGCCGCCACCGCCCGCGCCGCCACCCATCGCGCCGCCGCCAGCACCTCCGCCGACGTCACCGCCACCCGTGCCCCCGCCCATGCCGCCGCCGACAGTGCCGCCTCCGGTGCCGCCTCCGGTGCCGCCTCCGGTGCCTCCGCCCATCGAGCCGCCAGCGCCGCCACCGGGAATGCCTCCGTCGGTGCCAGCGATGCACACGCCCATCTCGCAGATCTGTCCCTGGGGACAGTTGGCGTTGGTTTCACAGGTTGCGCCGGTGACCTGCGGCACGCATGACGACACCAGCGCCGCGACCGCGAGGGAGAACAGCGTGAGTTGTTTCTTCATGGGGATTCCAGGGGGAGCGTCGCGCCTCGGCCGGCGCAGTTCACTTCTCGACGAAGAACAAGATGACCGCGGTGATCGCCGCCGCACCCGCCACGCCGTACGCCACGTTCGCACCCGTCGCGAGGCCATTGGCATTGGCCTGCGCGGTGTTGAACTCCATCTGCACCGTGTCGGGGTTGTGCGGGCCCGTCTTGGTGAACTGCTCGATCGCGCCATTCGATGCAGCGCCGAGGCCGATGCCCGCGCCGAGGCCCGCCACCGCGACACCGCCGGCGACGTAGGTCCAGATGCGGCCGCTCTTCTTGGGCTGCTCCACGGGCTGGGTGACGACCAGCGGAGGAGGAGGCGGAGGCGGCTCGTTGGTGGCGGGCTTGGTCTCAGCCTTCGGAGTGTCGGTGGCGAGCGGCGCCGCGCCCGCCGGCCGCAGGGAGATGGTCATCTCGGTCGCGCGCGTGGTCTGCATCACGAACGAGCGCTCGACCTTCTCGTAGCCATCGGCGGTGACGGTGAGGATGTGATTGCCGGCGACCAGCTCCACCGAGGCGGGCGAAGAGCCGAGCTCCTTGCCGTCGACCGCGATGTGCGCGTTCGGCGGATCGGCGAACACCATCAGCTGCTGCATGCCCTTCTCGCGGAGGCGGCGCTCCAGGTTGGCGATCGCGTCGGACACGGTCTCCTTGTCCTTCGCGTCGGGCGCGAGGCGGAGATAGTCGCGGTACGCGCGCAGCGCCTTCGCGGTCTCGCCGAGCTGCTCCTGGCACTTGCCGATGTTGAAGTAGATCACCGGGTGCGGGCGCACGAGGTACGCCTCTTCGAACTTCGCGATCGCCTCGGCGTAGCGCGCCTGCTTGTAGAGCTTCTGACCGGACTGGAAGAGCTCCTTGGCCTTCTTCACGTCGCCCTGCTCCGCGGCATCGGCGGCGGGCGCAGCGGGTTTGGGTCCAGCACCAAGGAGGAGCGCGACGAGGAGAGCAGTGGTCATTTGGGATCAGATCAGAACGGCGAGTCCTTCAGGTCTTCTTCCTGCGAGTACGGATCTTCCGCGAGGCCGGGCGTCTTCTGCTTCTTGCCCGGGCCGGGGCCCTTCTTGCCCTCTTTCTCGAGCTCGATGGGAATCGATTGCTCGGAATCGAAGCGCACCTTGCGGGTGATCGACTTGTAGCCCTTGGCGGAGAAGGTGAGCTCGGTGATCGCACCGCTCTCGCGATGCAGCGGGAGCGGCGTCACGCCGAGGAGAATGTCTCCCTCGGACACGTCGACCTTCTCGGGCACGCTGGTGAAGGTGAGCTTCACCTTCGTAGCCGCGGGATCGAGCGGCTTCTCCACCGGTTTCTCGACCACCTTCTCGACGATCTTCTCGACCGGCTTCTCGACGATCTTCTCGACGACGGTGGGCGGAGGCGCGGGCCTCATCACCACCACGCCGACGGCGATCGCCAGCACCAGCACCACGGCGCCCATGATGTAGGGGAGCTTCGACTTCGGGGGCTGCGGGAGCGGCTCCTCGGCGATGCCCGTGGTGCTCGACGCGGTGACGCCCTGCACCTGTCCCGACACGCGCACCACCGAGACGCCCGACTGCGGGGCGGCAGGAGTGGCGGTCTTGGGGAAGTTGCCCGAGGTGCGCTTGAGCGAAGGATCGTTCGACTTGAGGCGGGCCCAGAGCGAGTCGAGGACCTCGATCACCTCTTCCATGGTCTGCGGGCGATTCGCGGGCTCCTTCTCGAGCATCTTGAAGACGATCTTCTCGAGCTCCTCGGGGAGGCTGACGAGCGGCCCCGGCATGAAGGGAGGCGGCGCTTCGACCACGTGCTTCACCATCAGCATCGAGGGCGTCTCGGCGGCGAAGGTGGGCCGGCCGGTGAGCAGCTCATAGATGATGAGGCCCATCGAGTAGATGTCGCTGCGGGTATCGACGGGGATCGCCTTGGCCTGCTCGGGCGACATGTACTGCGGCGTGCCGACCACCATGCCCACCGCGGTGTGACCGCCCTGCCCGTGACCGGTGCTGACCTTCGCGACACCGAAGTCGAGCACCTTCACGAAGTCGGGCTGCCCGGGCCGCTGCAGCAGCATGATGTTCTCGGGCTTGAGATCGCGGTGCACGATGCTCTGCGCGTGCGCCGCGGCGAGCGCGCGGCAGGCTTGCGCGGCGATGTTGAGCACGCGCTCTGCGGGCTGCGCTCCCTGCCGGTGCACCACGCTCGAGAGCGTCATGCCGTCGAGGTACTCCATCACGAAGTAGAAGCGCCCGTTCTGGGTGCGGCCGAAGTCGGAGATGTCGACGATGTTCTGCTGACCGATGCGGCTCGCGGCGATCGCCTCGCGCTTGAAGCGGGCGACGAACTCGGGGTCGTTGGAGAGCTCAGGCAACATCACCTTGAGCGCCATCAGCTTGCCGAGCTCGACGTGCTGCGCCTTGTAGACCTCGCCCATGCCGCCGGCGGCGAGCTTGCCGATCACCTCGTAGCGCCCGTCGATGACGCTCCCCGGAGTGAGCATCGAGCTGATCGCGGTGGCCTCGTGCGGAGCCTCGAGCCCGTCATCCATCGAGTCGGGGAAACCCTGCTGCCCCGTGTTGGGCTGATGCCCGGTGATGGGCTGCTGACCCGTGGGCGGCCTGCCGAAGGGCGTGGGCCGCTTCGCGGTCGCGTCGATGCCCATGTTCTGCGACGAGCTGAGCGCGGCGATGCGAGGCGAGCTCTGACCGGTGGCTTGATTGCGAGCGGAGCTCTGACCAGGTGCTGGATTGCGCGCGGAGCTTTGACCGATCGGACTCTGCGGCACCGGGTTGCGCGGCGAGCTGGTGGTCACCGGCTTCATCGAGCGGAATGGAGTCGGCGTGGCCATGGTGCCGCTCGGTCCCGCCTTCGCGGTGCGGTGACGGATCACCAGCTCGAGTCTTCCCAGCCTGAGGAAGGTGCCTGGCGCGAGCGAGCCCTTGTCGGTCGCTTCGCCGTTGAGCCACATCAAACGCTGACCGGTCAGATCACGAATCCACGGAACGCCGTTCGGATCGAAACGAATCTCTGCGTGCTTGGGTTGAACTTCCGAGGCCTGGAAGCGCAGGTGGCACTCATCTCCGGCGCCCACGTAGAAGTGGGTGCCGGGAAATGGATACGCAGCACCCTTGTCCGGGCCCTCGCTGACGACGAACTCAAAGTCCCCCATGATCGTGCTCGGAACCTAGCAACCAGCGCTCACTCGTAGAAGCCCGAACCCCTGTGGAACCAAACGGTTCTGGAGCGTGTTGCCCCGCCGACCGAGGGGGCTTGTGAGCCGTGGGTGGGTGGTGTCAGGTGCGCGCCACCTTATGCAACGAACTCGTCACAGCGCGCTTTTGCTGGGCTCCTTCCTCGTGTTTTCGGCCTGTCCCAAGGGCGGCGGAGGGGGAGTTCCCGATGCAGGCGTGAACCGGTGCCAGGTCGATCTCGCGTCCACCGGCTACTTCAAGCAGGAAGGGACCGGCGCGTCGGCGAAGGTGATCGACTCGGCGGCTCAGCTGATCGGTGGCGAGCAGGGCATCGGGCGCAACGGCGACGTGCTCCTGCAGAACGACAAGGTGCGGGTGATCATCGATCAGCCCGGGCGAGTCACCGGTCCCCTGCTCTCGGGCGGCGGCATCGTCGACGCGGATATCCAGCGGCCCGCGGGCGAGGCAGGTCACGACGCGTTCGGCCGCATGGGTTTGTTCTACGCGTTCGGCCGGCTCTCGAGCGTGAAGGACGTGGAGATCATCTCCGATGGCTCGAATGGCGGCCCCGCGATCGTCGCGTCGACGGGCAAGGACGTGCAGCACGATCTGATCAACCTGAGCTCGGTGGTCCGCAACCAGGCTGGCCTCGATCTGAACTTCGTGGTCGATCCCTCGAAGCCGCTGCCGCTGCGCCTGACCACCTATTACGTGCTCTCGCCGGGCGAATCGCGCGTGCGCATGCTGACCGCGTTCTGCAACGACGGCGAGTCGCCGGTGCTCGCACCGATCCTCGAGCTGATGGATGTCGGCGCGTTCGAGATGTTCAACCCGGGCCGCTGCTCGAACTCGCTGGGCGGGAGCAAGCTGGATCCGAATGACGACTGCACGTTTGCGCCGTCGACGTGGTTCGGCACGCAGGGTGACGGCGTGGCGTACGGCCTGCGGAGCATGTCGCTCGCCGATCTGACCAAGCCCGTCGCCGCGAACGCGGTCATCGGTTACGGCGGTGTGGTGGGCATGTTCATCGAGGGTGAGTCGCTCACCGGCGTGCTCTCGTGGACCAATCCCGAAGCGCGCTCGCGGCCGGGCACCTTCAACGTGCGCTCCGGGCAGTACCGCGGGTACCTGCGCGACTTCATGATCGCGAAGGACCTCGCTGGCGTGAACGCGGTGATGCTCGAGACCGACGGCGTGGCCACCGGCTCGCTCAACGTGCAGGCGAACCTGCCTTCGGGCGCTGGAGCGGCGAAGGCTCGCGTCTCGGTGCTCGATTCCGCGGGGAAGATGATCGGTGTGATCGAGGCAGACGCGTCGGGTCTCGCCACCACGAAGCTCACTCCTGGGAGCTACACGCTCAGCGGCTCGCTCGAAGGCCGGCTGGTGGGCCCCAATGTGAGCGTGGACGTGCTCGCCGGTCAGACTGCTTCGGCGACGGTGGTGCTCGGCGAAGCGCACCAGCTCAACCTCACGGTGAAAGACGCGGCGAACGTGGGGATGCCGGCGAAGGTGACCGTGTTCTGCTCGGGCGGACCGTGTCCGTTCGACAAGAAGACCTACGAGCACCACTACCTGCTCGAGGGCTACGACATGGACGCGGCGGTGATCGGCTACGTGCCGGTGAACGGGCAGCTCTCGCTCACGCTTCCTCCGGGCGAGTACGACCTCGTCGTCTCTCGTGGACCCGAGTACTCGACGTGGCCTGATACCTGGCCGATGGCGGGTCACCACGTCGATCTCCGCACCGCGGATGCGACGGTGGCGGCGACGCTGGGCCGCATCGTCGACACCACGGGATGGATGTCGGCCGACCTGCACGTGCACGCGATCAACAGCACCGACAGCGCGGTGGGGAATGCGCAGCGCGCGGCGAGCTTCCTCGCGGAAGGCGTCGACGTGTTGCTCTCGACGGATCACGAGGTGATCACCGACTTCGCGCCGATCGTGCGTGAGCTCGGCGCTGATCAGCTGATGGCCACGATGATCGGCGAGGAAGTGACCAGCTTCACTCACGGTCACTTCAACGCGTTCCCGCTCACGCAGGACACCTCGCTCCCCAACGGCGGCGCGTTCGATCACGCGGGCGGAGAAGACGGGCCCACGTTCCGGATGCCGGACATGTTCTCGGGCATCAAGGAGAAGTTCCCCGGCGCGGTGGTGCAGTTGAATCACCCGCGCGGTGGCAGCGGAGTGCTCACGCAGCTCAAGGTCGACACCGCGACGCTGGCGAGCCACGGCAATCCGTCGGACTTCTTCATGGCGCCCGCGCCCGACGCGACCGCGACGGACACCAAGCTCTTCGGAGATGGCTTCGATCTGATCGAGTCGGCGAATGGTCCGAGCCCCAGCTACACGGTGCTCAACGACTGGATGACGTTCCTCTCGCGCGGCACGGTGCGGACCACGAGCGGCGTGTCTGACACGCACAAGCTCTTCAACGACAACGGCGGCTACGCGCGCACGTTCGCGAAGGTCGGCACCGATTCGCCGGCGCAGTTTCAGCCGTCAGTGTTCGCCGAGGCGATTCGCAAGCAGCACGCGTTCGTGACCAACGGGCCGATCATCAGCTTCACCGCGCAGAAGTTGGACGGGAACATGATGCCGGTGGGTCCGGTGGTGGGCATCGGCGACACGCTGTCGGTGGCGGCAGGCGACTCCGTGCAGCTCACGGTCGACGTGCAGGGCCTCGAGTGGATGCCCATCAATCGCGTGGAGATCTACTCGCACGCGCCGGGCCGCGAATCGGTGGACGGCACCGGGAACGACCTGTGGCCCGAGGGGCGGATTCTGCAGAAGAAGGATCTCGATCCGCTCGCGCTGCCGGTGGAGGCGGTGCCGGGTGCGGCGAGCCTGCGCCGCGTGCACATCGTGGAGAAGTTCGTGGTGCAGCCCACCACGGACACCTGGTTCGTGGGCATGGCGCGCGGTACTGGAGCCGGGTCGATGCGTCCCCTCCACGGTTCACGTCCGGCGGCGTGGTCGAACGCGATCCTGATCGATGCGGATGGATCGGGTGCGTACGACGACTTCCCGCTCAAGCCGGGTCAGCCGCTCACGGCGGTGAAGCCCGCGGTGAAGAAGCCGTACATCGTTCCGACCGAGCGTCAGTTCACCGAGGCGATTCGGAAGTTGCTCGAAGAGCACTGAGCGCACACTCTCCCTCTCCCTCGGGAGAGGGTCGGGGTGAGGGCAAGTGACCTCGCGTACTGGAGCGAGAGCCTCGATCCACCTCGGCCCACGTTCCCTGTAGGCTGCCGTCATGCCCAACGCGCTGAAGATCTTCCTCTGGTCGCTCTTCTCCGGGATCGCCGGCGGCTACATCGGCATGCGCGTGCTCTTCTGGATGGCGGCACACTGGTTCCCGCGCTGGCCGTACGCGGACGTCTTCGTGCTCGTGTTCAGCCTCGGCGTCTTCGTCGCTTCCGCGGTCACCGCGGGCGTCTTGATGGGGAAGAACGCGAAGTCGTGATTCGTGCGTTGTTGCGGCCCATCGGTGAGCTGAGCTCCAGCGAGTGGAGCGAGGTACGCGAGTTCGGCGCGCGCTTCTTCGAAGGCGCGTTCGAAGCGAGCCTTCGCACCAAGCACGAGCTCGTGATGCTGCGCGACCGCGGGGGCACGCTGGTCGGCATGGGCGCGGTCGAGATGTTCGAGATCGACGGAGCGACCATCATCCACGTGGGCAACACCGCGTTCGCGGACGAGACGCGCGGACAAAGTCACGTGCAGCGCCTGGGCTTCCGCTACTTCCTGCGCGCGAAGGCGAAGCATCCGCTGCGCCCCGTGTACCTCGCGTACACCACGTTCAGCTGGCGCACGTACCTGATGCTCACGCGCAACTTCGCGCGCTCGTGGCCGCGTCGTGAGCAGCCGCTGCCGGAGCGCGAAGGCGCGCTGTACGAGAAGATCGGCGTGCGGCTGCTGGGTGATCGTTTCGAGCGCGACACCGGACTCGTGCGCAACCTCGATCGCCGCCTGCGCGCGGACATCGCGGCGCTGCCAGAGAAGCTCGCGAACGACGCTGATGCGCAGTTCTTCGTCGAGCGAAATCCCGGCTACGCGAGTGGAGATGCGCTGCTGTGTCTGGCACCACTCGACCCGCGCAACTGGTGGTCAGTCTTGCGGCGAGCGTCGCGCCGACGTTCTCCGCGCTGAGAGCAGGCGGTGGCTCTCCACGACGAGCGCCCTCACCTTCTTCCAGTCTGTCTTCGAGCCGAGCGTGAGCCCGAGCACCTGCGCGCCCCATTTCGTGCCCCACGGCGCGCGGAAATACGGTGGACCCGCATCAGCTTCCTCCGCTTTCGCTGAGCGCACGGTGAGCACGACGACTGGACCTTCACTCTTCGCCGCGCGGGCGTAGGCCTTTGGCTTGCCGCCGAAGATCGTGAGCACGTGCGCGAAGTTCTGCTCGAGCACCATCCAGCGAATTCCTTCCCACGCTGGCTCCTCGGTGACTCCGGGCAAGCCCAGACAGATCTTCCGCATCCGCCGAAGCACCTCGGTGGGAACCGGATTCATGTGGCGAACCCGCCGCACACACGCTTCGCCTCGTCCCGCTCCGCTGCGGACTCCGGCGAACGACTCCTCGCACTTCGAGCACCACGCATCGGGACGCGCGGTGTCGGCCTGATCGGCCCAGAAGAAGCCGACCCGCTTCCCTGAGCGAGTGCGAAGGCGATGTGCTCACAGACGAGACCGATGCCCTCGCGGCCGTGCGTCGGACATTCGGTCTGCCGTTGGCGCATCTGCCGAACGCTACACCCGGATGCCGGGCAGCGTGCCGGTGCTGTCGCCGAAGCTCGTGGTGCCGCTCAGACCCATCGACTGCGCGAGCGTGACGAACAGGTTCGCCACCGACGGCTGATCAGGGAAACGCAGATGCTGGCCCGTGCGCAGCGCGCCGCCCGCCTTGCCTGCGACGAGCACCGGCATGTTGAAGTGGCTGTGGCTGTCGCCGTCTTCGATCTCGCTCGAGAAGAAGAGCGCCGAGTTGTCGAGCACGGTGCTGCCATCGGCCTCGCGAATCGCCTTCAACTTGCGCGCGAGCTTCGCGAATTGCTCGACCTCCCAGCGACCGATCGCCTCGAGCTGATCATTCTTCGAGACGTCGCCACCGTGGTGAGAGAGCGAGTGATGTCCTTCGGTGATCCCCGCGCCATTCACCGTGAGGAAGCGGTACACGTATCCGCTAGCCGCGTTCTGCTGCATGTACGTGACCGAGCGCGTGAGGTCGCACTGGAAGGCGAAGGCGATCAGATCGAGGAACTGATCCGCCTTGTCGCGAATGTCGGTCCACGCGCCGGGCCGAGCGCCGGGAGCACAGGCCGAGGGCTGTTCTGACTGAATGCGCACCTCGAGTTCGCGCACGCCATTCAAGTACTCGCCGAGCTTGCGCTTGTCGGTGGCGCCGAGTCTTCCATTCAGCGTCGCGGTGTCTTCCTTCACCGAGTCGAGCACGCTCTGGCGGTAGCGCTTGCGCTTCTCCACCGCGGCGGCGGTCTGATTCGGATCCACTCCAGCGAAGAGACGATCGAACACCGCCTGCGGGTTGGTCTCCTTGGCGAGCGGCTGCGTGGCCGAGGCCCAGGCGATGTTGCGCGCGTACGCACACGAGTAACCGGAGTCGCAGTCACCCGACGCCGCGCCACCATCGTGACCGAGCTCGAGCGAGCCGAAGCGAGTCTGCGCGCGCCACGCGTTGGCGAGCACCTGGTCGAACGAGATGCCGTTGCTGATGTTGGCGCCGTTCGTCTTGAAGGGATGCGCGCAGGTGAGGAACGCGCCGGTGCCCGAGGCGTGATCGCCCGGACCGTCGGGACGCGCGAGGCGGTTGGCGAGCCCGGTGAGCACGAGCATGTCGTCCTGGATCGAGGTCTGCCCGTTGTACGCACCGAGCGGAGAGAGGATCGAGGAGAGCGCGTAGTTCGCTCCGGTCGCCGCGGGCGTCCATCGGTTCATGCGGATGCCGCACGGCACGTAGAAGGCGACGAAGCGCTTGGGCTGCATCGACTGCGCGTACGCGCGGGTCGGGAGCATGATCTCGAGCGACGGCAGCGCGAGCGCCGTGCCGAGTCCGCGGAGCAGCGTGCGACGTGAGAGTTGGAAGCGGCTCATTGAGTTCCTCGTCCTGAAAGTTTGCGAAATGCGCCCCTCACCCCGACCCTCTCCCCGCTTCGCAGGGAGAGGGAGAAGTTAGGGTGCTTCGCCCCGGCGCTGCGTGAAGGTGTCGCTCGTCACCAAGGCGGTGATCAGCGCAGGGAAACGGTGGCCGCTCGTGGTGAACGCGGTGGTCATGTTCTTGATGGTGCACTCATCAGTCGAGACCGGAGCGCGGCCGAGCGCGTAGGTGAACACCTGGCGCGCAGTGCAGTCAGCGAACTTCGGATCCGCGCTGATCACGTGCGAGAGCTCGGTCGGTCCGTTGAAGGTGCGGCCGTCGAACAGCACCCCGCTCGAGTCGATCGCGAAGCCGCCGTTGTCGGTGGTGCGGTAGCGGCCGACCGCGTCGTAGTTCTCCAGACCGAAGCCCATCGGATCCATCATCGCGTGACAGCCCTTGCACTCGGGGTTCGCGCGGTGCGCTTCGAACTGCTGCCGCAGCGTGCCCGTCGGCGTACCCGCCGGAGTGAAGGCTTCGACGTTCGCGGGCGGAGGCGGCGGCTCCATGCAGAGCAGCTGCGAGAGCACCCATTTGCCGCGCTTCACCGGCGAGGTGCGCGTGGGCTGCGAGGTGACAGTGAGCAGCCCTCCGTGACCGAGCAGACCGCGACGATTCTCGGGCACGTTCTGCACGCGCGTGAGCGTGGTGGAGCCGGGCGCGGGCACTCCGTAGTGCGCGGCGAGCGCGTCGTTCATGAACGAGTCGGTGCCGGTGAGGAGCTCGAGAGCGCTCCGATCTTCCCGGTAGAAGGTGCCGAAGAACGCCTCGGTCTGCGCCTTCATCGCGGCCTTGAGCGCGGGCGTGACGCTGGCGAACAGCGTCGGATCCGGAGAGGCCTCTTCGACGCCACGCGACCACAGCCAGCTCCCCGCGAACTGCGAGCTGAGCGAGTCAGCGCGCGGGTCGCTCAGCATCCGGCGCACCTGCGTCTCGAGCTGCGTGTGGAGCGTGCCGTTGTCGGCGAGCGTGGAGAGCTCGGTGTCGGGCGTGGAGGCCCAGAGGAAGTACGAGAGGCGCGCGGCGAGCTCGTGATCATCGAGCGCGCGCGGCTGGGTGCTCAGGTCTGCCTCGACGCGGAAGAGAAAATTCGGAGAGAGCAGCACCGCCTGCAACGCGAGCTCGAGGCCGGCCTGCACGCCATCTCCTTCGGTCTGCGCGAGCTGCACGAGGGAAGCGAGGCGGTCCAACTCCGCAGCCGCGAGCGGACGGCGCCAGGCCTTGCGGCCGAAGCGGGAGAGAATGTCGCGCACGCACGTCGCGCCGCCCGTGGTGACATCGCAGGTCAGAATGCGTGCGGTGCCGCCCGCCATGCCGCTCGCGGGCTTCGTGACCTCGACCCACTCCACGTAGAGATTTCGATCGGCAGGCGCCTGGTAGTAGTCGTTGAGGAACTCGGCGCCGATGCGGTGCGTGCCGGCGGTGAGCGTGACCTGCCGCGAGTACGTCTGCGGCGCGGCCTGAGTGGCAGCCACGTTCACGATCGCGCCCTGGCGCACGCCGTCCACGAGGATCGCCATCTGCGAGCGATCGGGACCCGCGGCCGACTCCCACGCGCGCACGTTGAGGGTGTACGTGCCCGCGGCGGTGACGGTGACGTCATCGAGCAGCGTGCCATTCGAGTACAGGTTCCACGCAGCACCATCGGCCGCGCCCGTACTCGCGGTCATCGAGTTGGCGGGGAGACGCTGCGAGAAGCCGGGCTGGTACTCCGCGGCGAGCGCGGTCTTCGCGAGCTTGAGCGCGGCGGCGTCGTACTTCTCCACCAGCAACGGCGCGGTGCTGAGCACGTCTCCCTGGTTGTCGTAGCCGTGACCGAAGTCGTCCGCGGGGAACGCGTCGGCGGGATGCGTGGTGTCGCCGAGCAGATCGCGAACCGTGGAGTCGTACTCGAAGCGATTGAGCCGGCGGATGGTGACGCGGCCCACGTCGGCGAGCGCGGGCACGCAGAGCTCAGGCACGGGGTCGGGGTTGGGCGTGCTCGGCGTCGGGCCAACCAGCGGAATGCTCGGCTCCTGGCCCGGCACCCAGTCAGACGACGCGATGAAGCCCTCGCAGCCAGTGACGGCAGTCAACAACAGTACGAGCGAAAGGCGCGACATGCCGCCCGCGGATTGCAACCCCGCGACCAGTCGAAAACCGCGCTCCAAGCCCACGTGATCGTGCGGAATGCAGCTTCTTTGACGCTTCCGGTTGGGGGCCCGCGCCCCCACGTGAGCACCGGAGTGAACACCTGCAACAGCTTGATCCGGCTGAACTATTTGCAGTTTGTCGGCAAATTAACGCGCGGGGACCCCGAACGCCGGCAGCCGCGCCCACGTGTCGAGGTGCTCGAACACGGTGCACTTCGTCGCCGAGAGGGCCGTTCCATAGGTCGCGATCACCTCGATGCGGGGACTGGCGAAGTCGCCGAGTGGAAGCCGAATGCGGGTCTCGTCCGTGAAGATGAACGCCATCGGCCGATAGGTGCCTCCGACGCGATCCAGCAGGCGCACTTCGTAGAACTGCGGCGTGATGGACGGCGCGACCCAGGTCACCAGCCCGCCTTCCATGCGCACCTCCGTCGCTGGGCGGAACGTCGCCTTCATCTCCGGAGCATCCGGCCACGGGCTTCGCCAGCCGTAGAAGCTCGAATAGTCCGTGATGCCGCCATCCGGGTCGAGCTGGGCCAAGAACGTCCCCACCACGAGCTGGCCGTCAGGCTCGAGCGCCGGCATCACCATCGGCACGCGCGACATCTTCAGCGCGTCAGTCGAGAGCGTCGCAATTCCCACGCCGCCCTTCAACGCAACGAAGGTCGGTGGGAACGCCCCGCCCTTCGGTGTCGAGGAGCCGAGCAAGCCCAACGAGAACCCGTCCCACTGAATGTTGAAGTCGCCCGCCGAGGCCACGGGCTCGAGTGTGCCGCGCACAGGACCTGGCGCGAACGGATCGAGGATCCCTGCGTCGAACCTGCCCACCGCCGTTTGACGATCGAAGCCGTCGTAGGGGAGCGCCTCGCTCAGCTGCACGATCGTCGTCGGACCTGCGTTGAGCGGATCCGGAGTGCGCCACACCAGCCGCTCCGTGAACGTGGTGCTCCCTCCGTCGAGGACGAACGTCCTCGGGAGCGTCGGGGTCTGCGAGTTGCTTATCGTGAGCACATCGCGGCGGCCGGCAGGCTGCGTGAGCGTGAGCTCGAACTCGATACCCGCGTCGACATTCGCGATGGGCGGCGCTTCCATGCACGGCTCGATCACGTCTGCGCTCGAGTAGACGTACCGTGAGGGGCCGACCTCGTAGAGCACCGGCCCGTCAGCGACCTCGAAGGTCTGCGTGCCGTCGACGTCCACGGACACCGGCGGCAGCCAATTTTCGCCGCCCTGATGCCACGACACACTGGTCTCGAGGTCAGGCTGAAGCGCGAGACCGCTCGCCGTCAGCGTCGCCTTGAACGGTCGCACGGTGGCGGTGCGCCCATGCCACCCACCGTCCGGGTCACTCGTCTGCGGACCACAGCTACACAGCATCAGCACCACCATCCATCGAGTTCGCACGCCGGGCTCCTTTCGAGAGGCTCGCAAAGTACGGCATCGGTGATTCTTCGATTCACGAACCGCGTCGCTTTGACAAATCGTCAGCGTTCGCGTCGGGTCGAGAGACGATCTGGCTCAGAGCTCGAAGGTGGAGAACGGGACCGACACGCTGCAGGACCCGCGATCCTCCGGCGGAGTGAGGCTCGCGCAGCCAGTGCCCTCACATTCGTAGCGGCTCGAGAGATCGATCCCCCGGCCGCCGGTGTTGCTGCAGGGGAGATTCAAGACCGCCGACGTGGTGCGCATCTCCTTCGCGTCCACTCCGGCGTCGCTCACGCTCACGCGCGGCTGGAGGAGCGGACCAAAGTCAGATGGCGCCTCCACCGCCGGCGCGCCGCGAACGGCATAGGTCCGCGCGGGTGCCCGAACGAGGGGCCACGCGATCTGCCAGACCTCGATCGCGCGCGCGTTGGGCGTCAGCTCTCGCGTCGCCGGCATCTCGGGCGTCTCGCAATCGCTTTCGGGCCGTGCGAGCGCGCCGGTGTCGATCACCACCAGATGCGGCTTCGCGCCCGCGAGCGGCGGCGTGGTCACCGCTGTCCACACCGCGCTGGGAACGATGGCGCTGGCGGTGAACGTTCGCTCGAGCGCGCAGGCCCGTGCATCGGGTGGAGTGACACAGGTGGTGAAGAGCGGGCAGGACCAGCTCGCCTCCAACCGCAGCGTCCCCGCGGTCTCCTGCGTGTCGAGGCGATCGAACTCGAAGCGCGCCAGCGTCGTGCGCACGCCCGAGGGGCTGAAGCGGACGCTCGTCCATTCGTAGCGCGTGCCGCTCCCGCCCATCGCGGGGCCGACGGTGATCACCGGAGAGTCTCCGAGCCGCTGAGAGGACAGGCCGAGCACGCCGAGGGTTTGATGCTGCACGATCAGCACCTCGAACGTCTCCGCGGGAAGCGTGGGATCGATCGGGACGCCGCCGTCGTTCCAACACGAGGGAGCGCCGAGCGACGTGGGCTCGACCGTGATTCGGTACGAGCGCAGCTCCGCGCGCGGAGGACATTGGCCGGGCGGGACGGGCGTCGCGATCAACCCCGAGTCGGGCGGGTCGTCGCTGCCGAGGTCGATCTCCATTCGGCAACCGCTCGCGCAGGCCAGGCAGAAGACGGCGAGCCACTTCATAGGTCGACGCAGGATCCAGCGAGCCGCGCGATGGCGGGGGAGTTCGGCGCCCTGGTTCGCAGCTCGAACGCACGCTGCATGGCGTCGCCCGTGCGCCCCTGGCCGCACCAGGCCAGCACCCGAATCACCTCGGCCTCGTCGCGCAGCGCTGGCGCGGGGAACTCCGTGTCATGGCGCGAGAGCGCTTCGAGTGCGCCAGCCCAACGCCCTGCGTCCAGCTCGGTCTTCGCCGTGCGGAGAATCGAAAGTTCGGCGGCCAGTGCTGAGGGCGGAGGCGCAGCTCGCTCGGGCTCCTTCTCCGGCGCGGGGCCGATGGCCGGCGCACGGGGGCGCACCGCTCGCACCACGCGATCCTCTTCACGCGGCGG
>CBIHPJ010000042.1:0-20845 GCA_966211295.1 uncultured Myxococcales bacterium
AGCTGGGCCGCCGCGTCGTGCGCGCCCACTGCGTGAATCCCGGGCGCATGGATGGCATGGTCGTGCCGGACGCGCGGGTCTGGCTGAGCGAGGCGCCGGGGCGAAAGCTGCCCTGGACGTGGGAGCTGATGGAGCTCGAGGGCCGGCTCATCGGCGCGAACACCTCGCTGCCCAACAAGCTCGTGGGCGAAGTGCTGCGGCGTGGGCTGCTGCCTGGACTGCATGACGCGAGCGCGGTTCATCCTGAGCGGGTCTTCGGCCGTGGGCATCGCGTCGACTTCCTGCTCGAGCACGCGCGCGGCGATCACTACGTCGAGGTGAAGAACTGCCACCTCGTGTACCCCGACGCGTGCGGCTACTTCCCCGACTCAGTCAGCGCGCGAGCGACGGCGCACGTCGAGGCGCTCACGCGATTGGTGAAGAAGGGGATCTCCGCGACCGTGGTGTTCACGCTTCAGCGCGACGACGCGAAGTTGCTCAGGCCGAGCGCGCTTCACGATCCCGACTTCGCTCGCGCGATGCGGCGTGGGGTGAAGGCGGGGCTCGAGGTGCGTGCGATTCGGCTGGTGCCAAGCCTCGAAGGAATTCACTTCGACGGTGAGGTGCCGGTGGACGTGAGCGGCTCAGACGTCGAGCTCACTCGCACCTGGAGCGCGGCCTACGACGCCACCAGCGGCTGGGAGCGGAAGGACGGACGCTGGGCCGGTCGCACGCTCCGGTAAAAGCGATGTCGAATTCGAGCAGCGCCAATCGACCAGAGGACTCATGCGCTACGCCTGCCTCATCTATTTCGACGCTCAGCAGATCTTCAACGGCAGCCCCGAGGGGGAAGCGGCGCTGCGCGATTCCGCCCAGTACGAGGCCGAGCTGCGTGCCAGCGGTCAGCTGATCTTCGGCCACGGGCTCAAGCTCCCCCAGTCCGCGATGACGGTGCGAGTGCGCGACGGAAAGATGTCGGCCACCGACGGCCCGTTCATGGAGACCAAGGAGATGCTCGCGGGCTTCATGGTGATCGAAGCGCGCGATCTGAACGAGGCCGTGCGGATCGCTGGAGGCATTCCCTACGCCCGGCTGGGCTCGGTCGAAGTACGTCCGCTCGTGGATCAGAGTGAGCCGCGCCCGAGGCTATGAATCCACTCGAGGCCACCTACCGCGCCGAGTCGCGCCGGGTGCTGGCGACGCTCGTTCGGCTGCTGGGCAGCTTCGACGCAGCGGAGGAGGCGCTCCATGAAGCGTTCTTCGCGGCCGCGCAGAGCTGGCCGATCGAAGGCGTTCCTCAGAATCCGTACTCGTGGCTGGTGTCGACCGGGCGCAACAAGACCATCGATCGGTGGCGGCGGCAGACCCTGCTCGAGGGAAAGCTGGCCACGCTGCCCAGCGAGCCCCTTCCCGAGCCGACGCTGCCTCAGCAGATTCACGATGACGAGCTGCGGCTGATCTTCACGTGCTGTCACCCCGCGCTGGCGCCCGACGCGCGCATCGCGCTGACCCTGCGGGAAGTCGGCGGGCTCACCACCGAGGAGATCGCGCGTGCCTACCTGGTGCCCGCTCCCACCATCGCGCAGCGGATCGTGAGGGCGAAGGCGAAGATCCGCGACGCGGCGATTCCATACGAGGTCCCTGCCCGGACCCAGCTGCCGGAGCGCATCGAGAGCGCGCTTCACGTCGTCTATTTGATCTTCAACGAGGGCTACTCCGTCACGCGCGACGAGCTCTGTGCCGATGCGATTCGGCTGGGGCGCTTGATGGTGGACTTGCTCGGCGATCCCGAGGCGCTGGGCCTGCTCGCGCTGATGTTGTTGCACCAGGCGCGGCGCTCTACGCGGGTCGATGCGGCGGGCGAGCTCGTGCTGCTCGGCCAGCAAGATCGAACGCGCTGGGATCGCGTTCAGATCGCCCAAGCGCAGGGGCTGATCGAACGCGCGATGGCCGCTCGGCGGGTGGGGCCGTATCTCCTGCAGGCCGCGATCGCCGCGCTTCATGCCGAAGCTCCGAGTGAGGAACAGACCGACTGGCCGCAGATCGTCGCGCTGTACGACGTGCTCGTGCGCGTCGATCCCTCACCGGTGATCGCGCTCAATCGCGCCGCTGCGTTGGGCATGCGTGACGGACCCGTGGCAGGTCTCGTCGCGGTGGAGGCGGTGTTGCCCGAGCTCGAGAGCTACTCGTTCGCGCATGCCGCGCGGGCCGAGCTGCAGTGCAGGGTGGGGAGGTTCGAGGAGGCCCGAGCTTCGTACACCCGCGCCCTCGAGCTGACCGTTCAGCCCGCGGAGGTGCGACTTCTGAAAAAGCGTCTGGCCGAGGTCGATCTGCGCGCCTCCCATTCGACCACTGGTTGATCCGCACTCACGCGGATCGAGCCAGGAGCAGTCACCATGCAGTTCTTGCTGATGATCATCGCCGACGAGACGAAGCCCATGCCGTCCCCCGCTGAGCTGACCCAGCTGTCCGAGGCGTACCGAGACTTCACGCACGAGATCATGAAGAGCGGCGAGCTTCGTTCTGCCATTCGCCTTCACCCGAGCGCGCGTGCGACCACGGTGCGCGAAAAGAAGATCGCCGACGGCCCCTTCTCGCCGACGAAGGAGCAGCCGGCGGGTTTCTTCCTGGTGGAGTGCGAGCACCTCGATCAGGCGATCTCGATCGCGCGGCGAATTCCGGGGGTGAAACTGGGGGAAGCGATCGAGATCCGTCCGGTGGTGCCCGTGCCTGCGAGCTGAAGCCCGCAATGGAAACGGCGTGCCCTGTGAGGAGCACGCCGTCGGGAACCAGCCTCGAGGAGAGTTCGAGCCCCCTCACCCCAACCCTCTCCCGGTGGGAGAGGGAGCACTTCAGTGACTCAGCCCTCGTTGGTGACTTTGAGACCCGGCGCCGTCTTGAAGCCCCACGCCTTCGCGATCTCCACCGGGTCGACGAACTTCACGCCGTCCTGCTGCTGCTTGCAGAGGCGGCCCGACATGCCGATGTACGTGATCACTCCGCCCTGCATGTGGATGTGACCGTTGAAGAGCATCTGCTTGCCGCGCGCGAGCGACGCGGTGGTGAGGATCAGGTTCGGGTCGCCCTTCGAGCGACGCGCCGCGGGAACGGCGTGCATCGAGCCGTCAGCGAGGATGGCGAAGTTCGACGCGTACTTCTGGCCGCCCGGGCCGCGCGCGAACGTGTCCTTGTGGTTCGCCTCGTCGTAGAGCTCGGTGATGTTGCCGTTGCCCTTGATGGTGGCCTTCTCGTACGTCGCCTGGTTGTTCTTCACGCCACTGATGATGTTGAAGGTCTGAACCGTGTTCATGTCCTCCGCGATCTTCGCGGGGGTGAGCTCGGTGTGCTTGAACGCGAGCGAGTCGGTGGCGGTCGACTCCTGCGAGTACGGGTTGTACTTGCCCTCGACGGTCATCTCGGGGTCGCCGTGCGAGCTGTCGTACACGGGGTCGGGCTTGAGCTCGCGCACGTCGTACGCGATCGCGCCGTTCTTCAGCTGCGCGTTGACCACGTTCTTCACCGCATCGGGGATCTGCGAGCCGCCGAACGACTTGGTGGCCTGGCCGACGGTGAGCAGCTTGCCCGCCTCGGCGGAGAGCTTCGAAGCAGTGGCCTTCACGTCGCGGTTCATCTCGGCGGCGTCGCGGCGCAGGCTGTCGATCTCACCCAGCTTGGTCTGCAGGTGGCGCTTCGCGTCGGGCTCCATCATGGCGGTGAACTTGTCCGCCTCCGCCTTGATCGCGGCCTGCTCGTCCTTCGAGATGTTGCCCGCGGAGGTGAGGATGGTGTCGACGTCGGCCTTGCTGATCTTCCGGTCCGTCGTCACTCGAGCAAACGCGTTCTTCACATCACTGACCGACATGGTGCCCCCTGCTTTCGTTTTTTGGTGGAGAAGGGTGTGTAGCTTAGGTGGCTGACATCCAGCCGTCGTGGAATTGCTGCTGAGGTACGCCGTTGTCGGAGGATGTGTGTCTGAAGTTGTTGCAAATCGGCATTCCACTGTCGAATCAGGGACTTGGGTCAGAGTAGCGTAGCGACCCCATGACACCGCACCCCGACAACGCTCCTGTGAAGCCGGCGGCGCTCCCGTTGATCGCGCTGATTCTCGGGATCGTCGGCTTCTGTTTTCCGCCGCTGTTTCTGATCGCGATCATCCTCGCGATCATCTCGCTCGCGAACGGTCAGGACCCTGCGTACGCGGCCCGAAAGGTGCTCGCGATTCTCACCCTCGCGCTCGGCGTGGCGTACGTGCCGATGGTGGGCATCCTCGCGGCGATCGCCATTCCGAACTTCATCAAGTTCCAGGCGCGCTCGAAACAGAGCGAGTGCAAGGCGAACCTGAAGTCGGCCTGGTTCGCTCAGAAGGCCTTCTTCGGGGAGAAGGGCCACTACGGCGAGACGGCGGAGGAGATCGGCTTCATGCCCGAGGCGAGGCGCCGCTACCTCTACCGAATCAGTGAGGAGAGCGTCGTTCCCGCGGACTTCCCCGGGTCCCCCAGCGAAGGCGAGCTGGAGCAGGGCATTCCGCCTGCCCTGAGGAACGCGGTTGGTTTGCAGGGCGACACCCTGACGATGGTGTGCGCGGGGAACGTCGACAAAGACCCGTTCATCGACGTGTGGTCCATCTCCAGTGAGGATCGAACGATCGGCGGCCAGCCGGTGCCTGCCGGAACGGTCTTCAACGATCGGGACGACACGCGGGACTGAGGCAGGAAGAGAAATTCCGGGGTGTTCCAGCGGGTGTTACCGTCCCACCTCTTCGAATCCAATGGCTGAGAAGGACACCACATCGAGCGTTGCGAAGATCGCCGGGCCTGAGCTCCGGCTGGTCGATCGCCGCGCGTTCGTCGGCTTCCCGGAGCTCAAGCTCGCGCCGGGCGTGGTGATCAACGACTTCGCGCTGCAGATCCCCGACGTGAGCTTCCCGCTCAACTTGTCGGGCGGCGCTTCGAAGTACCAGAAGCGGAAGCTCGACTTCGGCTTCCTCGAGATCACCATCGACGCCGAGGTGATTCAGCGCGAGGTGCGCGCGACCGCGGCGAAGCTGCCCGAGCTCGACGACGTGAAGCTGCACTTCCGCCCCGGGCACCTCGAGGTGCAGGCGCGGTTGAGGGGCCCTGAGCGCACGCCGGTCACCTTCAAGATGGCGTTCGACGGCGATGGCGAGCGCCTCGCGGTCTACTTCTACGACGTTCGCCTCTATTCGTTCTCTGCGACTCCGGCAGCGCGGCTCGGCGCGATCATCAGTGAAGCGGTGCGTGAGCTCGGTGCGTTGCCCGAGGTCGAGCGTCGCGGCGCGAGCGGCTTCACCACCCGCGTGCTCCCGGAGCTGGTGGAGCAGGCGGCGGTGGGGCGGGGCTACAAGATGCCGGCGCTCGATCAGGCACGGCTCGCCGAGGCCCAGGTCTCTTCGAAGGGCTTGCGGCTGCGCTTCAGCTCGGGCGGTCTGCCTCCTCCGGGGGCGCCTGATGAAGAGCTGCTGCTCGCGCTCGAGGGCGCGCGCGCGTTCGCTGATGCGGAAGAGCTGCTCGCGCAGAACAAGCTGGCGCAGGCGCGGGAGGCCTATCTGCGGTTGGGCGACGCCACCGAGGCGCATCCCTTCGCGGTGGAGCGTCTGCTGACGCTGCTCGTCGCTGATCTGCAGGCGCACGAGCTCGCGCTCGACATCGCTGCTTCGCTGCACCGCCGCCGTGAGCGGAGCGCGACCGCGCTCTGGGCCGAGGCCGTGGTGCGTGAGCGCCGGGGTGAGTTCGCGCGCGCGGCCGAACGTTTCCTCGCGCTGTGCGGGCTGGCTCGGAAGAACCAGGAAGAGGCGGGGGCGTTCTTCTCGGCTGAAGCTGCTGCACGTTCGTCGCGCGACAACTCGCCGCAGATGGCGGTGAAGGCGCTGCACGAGCTGCTGGGGCTCAAGCCGGATCACCTGCCTTCGTTGAAGGCGCTCGCTCGCGCTTCGGATCAGGCGAAGGATCGCGCCGGAGCGATTCGCGCGTACCGCCGCCTCGCCGCGCTCGCTCGAGATCCCGCGGATGCCGCCGAGGCGCACGTTCAGCTCGCCCGCCTCTGCGCTGAGACCGAGGACGATCTCGCGGGAGCTCGGCTGCACTGCGAGGCGGCGCTGCGTCTCGCACCCGATCATCCCGAGGCGCTCTTCCAGTTGGGCGAGCTCTGCTACCGCAGCGGCGAGTGGCTGCGCGCCATCAAGGCGCTCGACCGCGTGCGCGAAGTGGCGATGTCTCGTCACGAGGTCGATCGCGTGGGCCGCGCCAACGTGCTCGCCGGCCTCGTCTGGGAGACCGGTCTCAAGCAGCCCGAGAACGCGCTCCTTCGTTTCCACGAAGCGACCGCGCTGCTGCCGGGTGAGCCTGAGCCGCACTATCTCTCTGCGCGCGTCGCGGAGTCGCTCGGCAAGCTGCAGGAGGCGGTGGCTGGTTTCCAGCAGGCCGTGGAGCTCGCGGGTCCCGCTCCGCGGACCGAGGCGATTCGCAAGGCTGCGCACTCGTCGCATCACGCCCTCGCACGACTGCTGAAGACGAAGCTGGGAGAGCCGGCGCGCTCGAGAGATCACCTCGAGGCCGCGCTCGCGCTCGATCCTCAAGACGTGGTCGCGCTCGACGAGCTGCTCCCGTACTTCCGGGCGTCGGGCAAAGCCGCCGAGCTCGCCGATGCGTGTGAGAAGGCCGCCGCCGTGCTCGAGGAACCGGCGCGTCGCGCGGCGCTCTGGGCCGAAGCGGGCGAGCTGTACCGCGGCCGTCTCAATCAGCCGGACAAGGCGGAGCGGCTCCTCCAGCAGGCGCTCGAGGCAGATCCGAAGAACCGCCTCGCGCTCGAAGGAATGCTCGCGCTCGCCGAGAGCAAGCGCGACGGTGGCCAGCTCACCCGTTGCCTCAAGGCGCTCGCCGAGCTCACCGAGGATCCGAAGGAGCGCGTGCGTCACTACCGCCGCCTGATCGTCGCCGCGCGCGATCTCGCGTTCGATCTCGAGGCCGCGGTGCACGCTGCGCGTGAAGTGCTGCGCGTCGAGCCTGACGATCTTCCGGTGCTCGGAGAGCTCACGGCGCTCGAGCGCCGTCGCTCCGACATGGCCGGGCTCGCCTGGGCGCTCGAGCAGCGCGCGCGCGTGGCCGAGAACGCGGGCGACAAGCGCCTGGCCGCGGCCGCGCTTCGTGAACTTTCGCAGGTGCTCGATCAGCGCCTCGGCCGCGCGGGCGAATCGCTGGTCGCCCTCGAGAAGTGCACCCGTCTCTTCCCCGACGTCAACGGCCTGCTCGAGCTCGCCACGTTGTCGCTGCGCCTCGAGCGTCCGCTCAACGCCCGCCGCGCCCTCGAAGACGTGCTCGCGTTGCTGCCGCGCCACGCGCCTCCGGAGAAGCTCGCCGAAGTTCGCGCTCGCCTCGGCCGCGCGTGCGAGCAGCTCGGTGACAAGGACGCTGCGCGCGAGAACTACGCGCTCGCGTTCCCGCTCCGCCGGCTCGACGACGATCTCGCGATGCGCCTCGAGGCGCTCTACGTCGAGAACCGCGCTACCCGCGAGCTGACCGATCTCTGGGCGGCGCGCGCGCAGGCGTTGCTGCAGGCCGGCCGTGCGCACGACGCTGCTCCGCTCTTCCTCAAGGCCGCGCAGACGTTGCTCGAGGCGGGCGATGCGCAGGGCGCGATCCTCCGGCTCACCGCTGCGCTCGACGCCGCTCCCACGGGAGAGAAGGCGGGCGAGGCGCTCGAGGCGATGGCGAAGCTCGAGCTCGATCGTGGTGGCTCGCAGGAGGCCGCGCGCCTCTACGGTCGCCGCGCGCTGTTGGCGAGCGATCCCCGCGAGGCCGCGCGCTGGTTCTTCCGCGCCGCCTCGCTCACCAGGGACACGCCGCGCGAGCAGCCGTTCCTCGCCCAGTCGCTCGAGAAGGACGCCACCTTCATCCCCGCTCGCCTGCGTCGCGCGGAGCTGATCGAGGCCACCAATCCCCGCGAGGCGCTCGCCGACTTCGAGGTGGTGCTCAGCGCCGGTGCCGAGCTGCAGGACGACGAGGTCGCCTCGTTGCAGCTGGATCTCGCCGCGCTCACCCGCCGCGCCGCCAACGCCGCGCAGAAGGCCGGTCACTACGACGCGGCTCGCCGGCTCTTTGCGCGCTACGTCGCGCACAAGCCGGACGATCTCGAGGCGCTGCAGGAGCTGGCCAAGCTGCACCGTCGCGCCGGCGCGCTCGAGCCGCTCGTCGATCTCCTCGGAGAGCTGTGGACCCGGCTCCAGGGCGAAGCGCGCGTCGCCACTCGCCGCGAGTTCACCGAAGGCGCGCTCTCGCTCGGCCGCACCGCCGCGGCGCTCGAGGCCCTGCGCGCGATGCTCGCCGA
The DNA here is from genome assembly GCA_966211295.1 of uncultured Myxococcales bacterium. Classification (GTDB taxonomy): domain Bacteria; phylum Myxococcota; class Myxococcia; order Myxococcales; family Myxococcaceae; genus Archangium_A. The sequence continues at coordinate 8,323 of CBIHPJ010000042.1, forward strand.
CGAGCCGAACGATGAGTGGGCGGCGTCACGCCTCCTCACGCTGCTGCCCAATGACGACGCGCATCAGCCCGAGCGGCTCGATCTGCTCTCGCGCCTCATCGTGCACGCCGAGGGTTACCAGCGCGCGGAGTTGCTGGCGCGGCGCGCCGAGCTCCACCGCGTGGCGGGCGATCTGCTCTCCGCGCGCGCGGACCTGCTCGAGGCGTCGAAGATCTCGCCGAACCCGGTGCCGCTGCTCCGCTCGCTCGCCGAGCTCTCTCGCCAGTCGAACGACGAGGCGGCCGAGCTCTCGGCGCTCAAGATGGTGCTCGAGCACGCGCGCGGCGACGAAGCGGTCGTCACCGATGCCGCGGAGCGCCTGGTCACCATCGCTCGCAACCGCGCGCACGCCGAAGACACCGCGCGTGCGCTCGAGGCCTTCGAGGCCCTCGTCACCTTGCCGCTCCCTGCGAACGAGCGCTTCGAGGCGCACTACGGCCTCGCGCAGGTCGCTCGCAACGCGGGCAACATTCGCCGCGCGGAAGAGGCGCTGCTCGAGGCTTCGAAGCAGGGCCCGTCGCAGCGCCGGGTGGAAGCGCTCCTCGAGCGCGCCGAGCTCGAAGAAGGCCGCAGCGCCCTGTCCGCTGCCGTCGATTCGTACTCCGCCGCGCTGCAACTCGCGCCTCGTCACCCGAAGGCCACCGCCGGTCTCATCAACGCACTTCGTCGCGTGGAAGATTGGGCGGGGCTCGCCGAGGTGCTCAGCGTCGAGGCCGAGCGCACCTCGGACAAGGACGCGGTCGCGCTCTGGGTCGAGCTCTCTGCGCTCTATCTCGATCGCCTGAAGACGCCGGGCCCGGGCGAAGCGGCTCTGCGTCGGGTGGTGAAGCTCGACGCCAAGAACGTCGCCGCACGGCGTCGCCTGGCTGCTCTGGTGGCCGAGCGCGGGGAAAACGCGGAGGCGATCGAGCTCCTCGAGTCCGCTGCCGCGCACGAAGTTCCGGTCGAGGCCGCCGCGATGTTCCGCGAGGCCGCCACGCTCGCGCGCGAGCTCGAAGACCGCATGCTCGAGCTGCGCCTGATGCGCCTCGCGCACGGGCTGGTGCCGGCGAAGGGCGAAGATCTGCAGCGGCTCGCCGATTCGCTCTACTTGCAGGGCGCGGTGAAAGAAGCGCTCCCGCTGCAGCAGCAGCTGGCTGGTTCCATTTCCTTCCACGACGCGCCCGACGTGGCGGAGCGCATCTGGCTGCGCCTCGCCGATCTCGCCGAGCAGTTGGAGGACGCGGGCCTCGCCGAGTCGAGCCTGCGCCGCGTGGTCACCGAGCGTCCGCTCAACGGCCAGGCGGTCGAGCGGCTCGCGGCGATCGTCGCGACGCGCGATCCGAAGGCGGGTTTCGAGCTGCGTTCGCGTTGGGCCGAGACGCTCTCGAAGTCGCAGCGCACCGCCGAGCTGCTGCTCGAGCTCGCGCGCGAGGCGAACAAGACGCACCGCGATCTCGACGCCTCCACTCGTCTCTACGTGAAGGCGGCCGCGGCGGCCGAGGAGCCGCTGCCTGTTCGTCTCGAGGCCGCGCAGGTGCTGCGCGAGGCCGGCAAGACCGCCGAGCTGATGAGCGAGCTGGCAGAGATCGCCCAGCTGCAGCTCACGCTCGGTGACTTCGATGGTGCGCTCACCGCGTGGGACGAAGAGGCGCGCCTGGCCGAGGGCAGCGGCCGCATCGACGACGCGCTCCGCACGCTCTCGGCGATGGCCGACGTCTGCGCCGACGAGGAGCGCCTCGCGGAAGCGGGCCGTCACCTCATTCGCCGCGCCGAGCTGCTCGCCGAGGCGAAGCTCGATCTCTCGGGCGCCGCCCAGTCGCTCGAGCGTGCGTGGGAATACGCGCCGTCGCTCCAGCTGGCGAAGCAGGGCCTCGCCCTTTCACGCCGCCGCAGCGATCGCGACGGAGAGATCGATTGGCTCGAGCGCCTGCTCGCGCTGCTCTCGGGTTCGGAGCAGGCGGTGGCCTTCGTTCAGCTCGCGCGCCTCCACCTCGGAATGCCGGCCGAAGGCGCCGGAGACGTGGCGTCCGCTCCGCTGCTCGCGCCTGACCAGGCCGAAGCCGCGCTGCAGAAGGCGCTTCAGTTGGTGCCGGGTCTTGGCGAAGCGGAGCAGCTGATCCTCGGTCTCTACGAGCGGCAGGATCGCCTGGGCGACGTGGCTGCGTATTACGAGGCCGCCGCCACGCGCACGGCGAACGCGGCGGAGAAGGCCGGGCTCCTGCTGCGCGCCGCCGAGCTCTACAAGGATCGCGCGGGCCGTCCCCACGACGCCGCCGCTGCGCTGCTTGCCGCTCGTTCGGCGAACCCCGACGATCTCTCGCTCACCGCGCGGGTCGCCGACCTGCTCATTCAGCTCAACCGCCGCCAGGACGCCGCCGACTTCGACGCGGTGCTGATCGGCGCGGATCCGTTCCACTCGTCGTTCGATCGCCACGCCGCGTGGCTCGAAGAGACGGGCGACGATCTCTCGCTCGCCGGCGTGCTCTCGCTGCGCGCGCAGGCGACGAAGGATGAGTCGGCCGCCGCGCTCTGGCTGCGTGCCGCTGCTGCCTTCCGCCGCGCCGGTGCGCCGGAGCGCGCGCAGATCGCCGAGGCGCAGGCCTTCGAAGCGTCGCCTGGCAATCGCGAGGCCTTCCAGTCGCTGCTCGATCGCGCGCAGGGTGAGCCCCGCCGCCAGGCCGAGTTGCTCGCGATTCGCGCGCGGGCGGTTCCCGGCGAGGCGTCCACGCTCCTCCGTCAGCGCGCGCAGATCCTCAGTGGCTCGGGTGAGCCGCTCTACGCGGCGGCCGCGTGGGACGAGTACCTGCAGCTCGTTCCCGACGATCTCGAGGCGCTCGAGGCCCGCGGCACGCTCGCCGCCGACGCGGGTGGTGCGCGCGCCGCGCAGCCGTTCGATCGCCGCCTCGTGCAGCTCGCGGGCGACACGTTGCCCGAGCTCACGCGCCTCACCGTGTGGACGCGCCTCGGTCGCGCGGCCGTCGAGTCCCAGGCGTGGCACGACGCGGTCGACGCGTTCGAAGCGGCCTTCGCGGTCGCTCCTTCTTCCGAGCGGGGAGCCGAAGCGCTCTCGATGTTGAACGAGGCCTACAGTCGCCTCGGCGACGCCGCGGGCCAGTACCGCACCACCATGCGCCTCGCGGAGCGCGCCACCGGCGAAGAGGCCGAGGCGTTGCACCGCCGCGCGCTCGCGCTCGAGCCCGAGCCGCAGAAGGCGCTCGCCGCGCTCGAGTGGCTGCTCGCTCGTCACCCGGGCGACGCGGTGCTCTACGAGAAGGGCCTGTCGGCCTACGCCGCGCTCGGTCGCGCGGGGGAAATCGTCGCGCTGCACGAGCGCTACGCGGCGGCTTCCGGTGGCTCCGCCGCGGCGAAGGCGCTGCTCGCGGCCGCCAACCTCGTCGAGAAGGAGCTGCAGGAAGGCCAGCGCGCGTTCGAGCTGCGCAAGGCGGCCTACGAAGCAGACTCCACGGATCTCGAAGCGGCCGAGGCGGTGCTCGCCGAAGCGCGCGCGCGTGGTGACGTCGATCGCCTCGAGCTGATGCTGGTGCGCATCTCGCTCGCCACGCAGGACGAGCAGCGCGCGGCGGAGCTCAAGCTGGAGCTGGCGGCCTCGCTCGAGTCGCGCCAGCAGTACGAGGCGGCGCGTACGCCGCTCGAATCCATTCGCCGCCAGGGCGTGAGCGCGCCGGGCTACTCGCAGGCGCTGCAGGCGCTGGAGCGCATCGCCACCGCGCTCAACGACTCCGCGGCGCTCGCCGACGTGCAGCTCGCTTCCGCCGAGCTCCTCGGTGCCCAGGAGCGCGCGTCGCGCCTGCTGCAGGCCGCGAAGAGCTTCCGCGAGGCGAAGCAGCTGGGCCGCGCGATGGACCTCACCCGCGAGTCGCTCGCGGCGCGTCCCTCGCGCGCGGGCTTCACGCTCCTGGTCGAGCTCGCCAAGGAAGATGGTCACCCCGAAGTCCTCGCGCGCGCCCTGACGCAGCTGGCGGAGCAGGGCGAAGGCGTGGAGCGCGCGGTGCTCCTGCTGCAGGCCCTCGATTCGTGGCGCGCGGCTGGCGAGCTCGCGAAGGCTCAGGAAGTGCTCGAGCGCGTGCTCAAGGAAGCGCCGGGCGTGGTGAGCGCGACCGACGCGGGCCGCCGCTTCCTCGAGCTCGAGGCTCCGCGCCGTGCGCTCGAGGTCGCGTTCACGCCCGCCATGCGCGCGGGCCGCTACGACGAAGCGCTCACCCTGGCCGAGGCCGCGCAGGACGGCGCGAAGATTCGCGAGGTGCTGGCCGAGCAGGCCGACGCCGCGCCCACCAGTGCCGCTGCCGAGCGCTACGTGGGCCTGCTGCGCGAGGCGAAGGACGTCAGCGGGCTGCGCGCGTTCGCCGCGTCCGCGGCGGAGTCCGCTCCCGAGCTGTCCATCGCGCTCAAGGTGGAGCTGGCGATCGAGCACGATCAGCTCGACGAGGTGGAAAGCCTCGTGAGCACCGGGTCCACCGACGTGCTGGCCAATCGCGCGCTGGCGTCGAAGTCTGCCGACGTGCTGGTCGCGCTGCTCCCGTACCTGGGCTCGCTCAGCCAGAGCCGCCGCGAGCAGGTCTTCGAGCAGGTCGCCATCCTGGCGCCCACGCGCCGGGCGTCGATGATGCGCGAGCTCGCCACCTTGCGCACCGAGGCGGGTCGCTTCCAGGACGCGGTCGACACGCTGAATGCGCTGGCGACGCTCGAGCCGCGCCAGGGCGCGCGCGCGGTGTTGCACATCGAGCGCGCCACGGTGCTCCTCCACCAGCTGAATTCGCCCGAGCTCGCGCAGGCCGCCTACGAGCGCGCGCTGCTCGACGATCCGACGCAGCTGGCGGCGGTGAAGGAACTGGTGCTGCTGTATTCGGGCGGCGATCCCGCTCGCTTCAGCTCGATGGTCGAGCGCCTGCAGGACATGGCGGGACCCGAGGCGATCGCGCGTTGGCGCGAGCCGCTCGCGAAGGCGTACGAGTCGCAAGGCCGCTTGAAGGAGGCCTACACGCTGCTGGGTCAGCTCGAAGAGCAGCCCGAGCGCATTCGCCATCGCGTGCGTCTCGCCGAGCAGCTCGGACTCAAGGGCGAAGCCTTCGCGCTCGCCGAGAAGGTCGCCGACACGCGCGAAGAGTTCGAGCGGATCCTCGAAGGCTACCTGCAGGCCGAGCTGGTGCCGTTCGCGGTGCGTCTCGCGGAAAAGCTGTGGGCCGAAGCGCCGCTCCCTGCGCCGCTGCTGCGCCTGCTCGCCGAGCGTCTGGCGCCCACGCAGCAGGGGGCTCCGCTCTCCGCGCGTGCGTGGCCCGAGCTGCTCAAGGCCGACGTCACCGACGTCGACGGGTGGACGCTCTTTGGGGAAGCGCTGCGGCTGTGCGGCCGTGAGGGCGACGCGGTGTTGGCCGATGGCTTCGGCGCGGCGCTCTCGTCGAGCACGGGCGCGGCGCCCTCGGTGCTCCCGAAGAAGCTCGGGTGGTGGCCGGGCCGCACGGCTGATCCCATGGGCAGCGTGCTGGTGACCGAGGAGTCGATGCCCCGGCTTCACGCGGCGCTCCACGAGATGCTCGCGGGCTTCGGCAACGGCAAGCTCGGGGTCGCGCTCGACGTGCACGGTGGCGTGGAGGCGTGGCTGTCTGATTCTCCGCGCGTGGTGCTCGGCGCCGGCGCGCTCACGGTCTTTGGCCAGGCCGAGCTTCCGGCGTTGCTCGCGATCGCGTTGGCGCTCGGAGAGAACGGCGCGGCGCTTCGCGAGCTCGGTCCCGTCGAGGGCTTCACGGACGCGGCGGTGCGCGCGTTCGGCTCGTACCCTGCGTCGCTCGCGTTCTCCCGCGTGCTGGCGCAGCTCGACGACTCGGTGCGCGGCTCTGATCCCGCGAAGGTCGACGTGGGCGCGGTGCTGCGCAAGAGCGAGGCCTTCCGCGCGGTGGCGTTGTCCGCGGTGAAGACGCTCGCTGGGACTGGCGCGTGAGGTTGGTGGCGAGCTGCGTCGTTGCGGTGGCCTTGATGGGCTGTCCCGTCCCTCCGCCTCCCGGCGACGTGCACATGGGTCAGTACGCGTTGACCGCGATCTCCGATCGTCTCGAAGACGGAGGAGGCCCGAAGAAGTATTTCCTGCTCGGCGATGGTGGCCCCAAGCCCGCGGAGGACGGTGGCATCGGGCAGTGCGAGCTCGCGGACATGACGGCTGCGGACTTTTCGTTCGACGCGGTGCTCACCCGCCAGAGCACGTCGCAGCAGGCCTATGTGACGCTGAGCGGCTATTCACGTGACGCCTCGTTCGACGGCCAGGTGTTCACCAGCACCACCGAGGCGAACCGGGTCTTCGCTGCCTGCTCCAAGTGTTCCACGCGCCTGGTGGAGACGATGACCTTCGCGGTGCTGAGCCCTTCGCAATCTGGCGTCACGGCGAATCAGTGCCCCGAGAATCCGCTCGATGGCGGAGTGATCGTGAACCCCGACGCCGGCATCTTGTTGCCTGGTGAAACGCAGCAGGGCTTCGACGGCGTGTTGCTGTGCGGTGAGCTCACCACCCGGGTAGTCGCGCTGGGAACGGTGGACGGTGGACCGTGCGATCCCATCTGCGAGGGTTGCTCGGCGCACTACCAGCTGCGTGGCGATCGTCGCTGAAGATCGCCCCTCACCCCGGCCCTCTCCCCGCTCCGCAGGGAGAGGGAGATCACGTAGAACCCGCGCATGAAGAAGAAGGCAGTCGTTCTCCTCTCGGGCGGGCTCGATTCCACCACGTGTCTCGGCCTCGCCATGCGCGATGGGTTCGAGCCGGTGTGTCTGTCCATCGACTACGGGCAGCGGCACTCGATCGAGCTGGAGCGCGCGAAGTCGGTGGCGAAGGCGCACGGGGTGAAAGATCACCGCGTGGTGAAGCTCGATCTGCGCGCGATCGGCGGTTCGGCGCTCACCGATGACATCGCGGTGCCCAAGCATGACGACGTCTCGCAAGTGAAGGCGGAGATCCCTCCGACGTACGTGCCCGCGCGCAACACGATCTTCCTGGGGCTCGCGCTGGGTCTGGCCGAGGTCGTGAATTCCACCGACATCTTCATCGGCGTGAACGCGGTCGATTACTCGGGCTACCCCGATTGCCGCCCGGAGTTCGTGCGCGCGTTCGAGAACCTCGCGACGCTCGCCACCAAGGCTGGAGTGGAAGGTGCGCGCTTCACCATCCACGCGCCGCTCTCTGGAATGACCAAGGCCGACATCGTGCGCGCGGGCATGGCGGCGGGCGTGGACTATTCGCTCACGCACAGCTGTTACGACCCTTCGCCGGAGGGGCTCGCGTGTGGCCGCTGTGACTCGTGTCTGCTGCGCAAGAAGGGCTTCGAAGAGGCGGGAGTTCCCGATCCGACCCGCTACGTGGGACGCTGAGACGTGATCACTCCGCTGCTGCTCTCTTTGGCGCTGAACGCGGCTCCTGCACCCGAGCCATTGATCGAGGTGATCTCGATCATCCCCGACGCGGTGGTCGATCTCCGCTACGCGACCGCGGACAACTTCATGAAGAAGCAGGTGTACCCGTCAGACGCGCGGTGCCTGCTGCTCGAGCGGAGCGCGAAGCAGCTCAAGGCCGCCGCCGACGTCTTGCGGGAGAAGGGTTTCCGTCTCCGCCTGTACGACTGCTACCGGCCGCATCACGTGCAGTTCGAGCTGTGGAAGGTGATGCCCGTGCCGGGCTACGTGGCCGAGCCGAAGAAGGGCAGCAACCACAACCGCGGCGGCGCGGTGGATCTGGGCCTGGTGACGTTGGACGGGAAAGACGTGGAGTTCCCCTCGCCGTACGATCACTTCGGCAAGGAAGCGCACCACTCGTACAAGGACGGCACCAAGACCGCCCTCGAACATCGCGAGCTGCTGCGCACCACGATGGAGAGCGTGGGCTTCAAGAAGAACCCGATGGAGTGGTGGCACTACGACCTGCCCGACGCGGCGAAGTATCCGTTGCGTGATGAGCCCTTCAATCCGCCTGCGGTGGATGCGGGGCGGTAATTCCTCGCGAAATTCGCCGTGAAAATCGGCCTGATCTGCAACCTGCGTTGACAGGCACTCGCGGCAATTGAGCGAGGCCGGTGGCGATCATGTCGCATGCCTCCGATCACTCTTCCTCCCACCGCTTCTCCGATCAGCACCCGCCGCGCCGAGGCGCTCCTCAAGAGCATTGGCTTCAATCCCGGCAAGGTCGATGCGGTGGAGACGGCCGCTACCAAGCAGGCGGTGATGGAGTTCCAGACGGCGTGGGGCCTCTCCGCGACGGGCGTGGTGGACCAGGCGACCGCGAACAAGCTGCAGGCCACCGCCGACCGCGTGAAGAAGCACGCGAAGGCGAAGGACCTCTATGTCTCCGTCGGTGAGAAGTCGGCGGACATCAAGACCCTCGAGCAGCGGCTGCAGCGGCTTGGGTACAAGACGGGCAAGGCCGACGGCATCTACGGGCGCGACACCGCCGAAGCGGTGAAGGCGTTCCGCGCTGATCAGTCCGAGTTGAAGGACGGAGTCGGTGCGCTGAGCAAGGGCGCTCGCGCGATCCTTCGTCGGGAGATCGGCGCGATGGCGCACGCTCCCGAGCGCCGCCGCGTGGCGCCCTCGAAGGCCCAGACCCGGCTCGATCGCGTGACCGCGCAGAAGGTCGGTTCTTCTTTCGTGGAAGGTGCGACCGGCGAGCACGTGAAGAACCTGCAGAAGCACCTCGCGGCGGCGGGGTTTTCCCCCAAGCACGCCAACGGCGTGTTCGATGAGCGCACCACCGGCGCGCTCAAGGCGTTCCAGCGCAAGTCGGGCATCGACGCGACCGGCGTGGTGAACGCGAAGACCTGGAAGGCGCTGCAGAAGAGCTACATCCTCACCAACTCGAAGGCGGCTCCTGCGCAGGCGCTCAATGAGCGCAGCGGCGCGGTGAAGGCGAGCGAGCAGCTGCTCAAGAAGCTCGGCTTCAACCCGGGGAAGATCGACGGACTGTTCGATCGCAACACGCTGAAGGCGGTGAAGGCGTACGAGAAGCAGCAGGGCGCGAAGGTCGACGGGAAGATCTCCACCGGTCAGCTCGAGCAGATGAAGAAGCTGAGCAAGGGCGTCACGCTCGGCCAGCTGCACCGGATCATGCCGAGCCTGCCGATGTCGAAGGCGAAGGCGTACCTGCCGTTCCTCAACCGGGCGATGGCGGAGGCGAAGATCAACACCAAGCAGCGCAAGGCGATGTTCCTCGCGCAGCTGGCGCACGAGAGCGTGCAGCTCCGCTTCTTCGAGGAGATCGCGTCGGGCGCGGAATACGAAGGGCGCCGCGATCTCGGCAACATCCACCCGGGCGACGGCGTTCGCTACAAGGGCCGCGGCCCCATTCAGCTCACCGGCCGAAGCAACTATCGCGCTGCCGGTCGTGCCCTTGGTCTGCCGCTGGAAGCGAAGCCCAAGATGGCGGCGCAGGCGAGCGTGGGCTTCCGCACGGCGGCGTGGTTCTGGACCAGCCGCGGCCTCAACAAGTTCGCTGACCAGGGCAACTTCCGCGAGGTCACCCGCCGCATCAACGGTGGCTTCAACGGGCTCGACTCGCGTCTCGCGTATTACCGCCGCGCGCTCGCCGCGCTCTGAAGTGTCGGGGGCGCTTCGAGCGCGTTATTGAAGTGAGGGTCCATGCTCTCGCTGATCGCGCTCACGCTGGCTGCGGCTCCCGTCGAACTGCGCCGGGAAAGTTCGCTCGACTTCGCGGTGGACGAGGCGTTCCAGCAGGACGGCGGGGTGCAGTACTTCTACGAGCTCGCCGATCCGGTCGAGAAGCCCGCGCAAGGCTCAGTGCTCTCGTTCTTCCGCGCGATGGATGCGCTGTCGAAGCCGAGCGATCCGTATCACGTAGTGATGAGCCGGCTCGTGTACACGGTCGAGCGCGACGTGAGCTTCTTCACCGAGGCGCGCGCGCGCGACGTGAAGTGGATGAATCGGGTCGCGCCAGAAGTGGGTGTGACCGAGGAGCCTGATGGGAGTTTTCGCGCGAGGCGCACTCCGAGTAATCGGTTCCGGATCACCTGGCTCGAGCCTCCGTTTCCGGAAGATGCGGGACTGAGGCGCTTCCTCTCGTTGCTGCCGAGCGGGGCGGTGCCAGTGTCGGTGGTGGTGCAGCGAAATTCCGACTTCTCGCGGGTGATGGGCATGCGCACCGCGGAACGTGCGCTCACGTACACGGCGCACGTGTCGCTGGGGCCGGGCCGCACGCGCGTGTTCGTGTGCTCGATGAGTCTGCTCTACACGCTGCCTCCGTTCTTCCTCGGCGGGAGGAATCGCGTGTTCGTCGAGGCGATCGAGGGCGCGGGCAAGTTGATCGAGCAGCTCCGCCGCGCCCCGGACTGACGTCTCCCTCTCCCTGCGCCAGCGGGGAGAGGGGCGATCTTCGCGTCCTCAGGAGAGAGCGCGCCGCACCGCAGGACGCTTCGCGTGGCGCAAGGTGTAGTCGTAGAGCTTCGGGTGCGCCTCGAGGAGCTTGAGCTGGTTCGCAAGGTGGAGGATCGACGCGAGCACGATGTCCGCTGCGGTGAAGGTGTCGCCCACGACGAACTCGCGGTTCGCGACTCTCGCTTCGATGACCGCGAGGAGCTGCTCCAGTCGATCGCGCGGGGCGTTGGGGTTCGTGAGGAATCCGACCACGATGGGATCGAGGGTCGCCTCGGAGAAGAGGAGCCACTGCAGGTAGTCGCCGCGCTCGGGTGCGTGGGGCGACGGTGCGAATCCGGGGTAGCGATCGGCCAGGTAGAGAACGATGGCGGGTGATTCGGTGATGGTGGTGTCGCCGTCGATGAGGACCGGTGCTTCGGCGGCGCTCTCTCGGCGGATGAGCTCGTAGGGCGCTCCGAGCTCTTCGAGGAGCCAACGGGCGCGGACTGAGCGGGACCTGGGTGCGTGGTGGAGTTTCATGAGCGTCAAGATGCGCTCCACGACGCGTCCAGACAATCCGTGCCGCCGCTGACACTTTGTCAGGTTATTCTTGACGGTGATGATCTCGCCTTCCGACATGGTTCTCTTTGCGGCGGTGGTGCGCACCGGCAGCTTCACGCGCGCCGCGCTCGAGCTCGGTGTGACCAAGCAGACGGCGAGTGAGCGGATCAGCAAGCTCGAAGGCCAGCTCGGTGTGCGACTGCTGGAGCGGACGACGCGGAGACTTCGGTTCACTCCGGCGGGGGCGACGTACTTCGATCGCTGCTCCGCGATCGCGGCGCAGATCGAGGAGGCCAATCGCGAGGCGCAGCAGCAAGACCCGGAGCCGGTGGGACTTCTTCGCGTTTCATCGCCGAGTCTCTTCGGGCGGCGCTACCTGACGCCGGTGGTGGCGGACTTTCTGGGCAAGCATCCGCGGGCGAGCGTGGAGATCGTGCTCACGGACCGGCGCGTGAATTTGATCGAAGAGGGGCTCGATCTCGCCATTCACATGGGGCCGATGGAGGACTCGTCGCTGGTGGCGCGGAAGCTCGGTGCGGCGCCAGTGCACTACGTCGCGAGTCCGGGGTTCTTGAAGAAGCACGGGTTGCCGAAGGTGCGATCGGCGCGGTGCATCGGGCTGCATCCGATCGAGTTCTGGGATTTCGGCGGGGCGAAGACGCGGGTGGAGCCGGTGCTCGTGGTCAACGATCTCGAGATGGCGTGTGACGCTGCGATCGCGGGCGTCGGTATCGCGCGGGTGCCTTCGATTCTGAGCGCGGCTGCCGTGAAGCAGGGGCGGCTCAAGATTCTCTTCGGGTCGAAGCCCGCGCTGATGAGGGAGATCCACGCGGTGTATCCGAGTCGCGTGAAGCTGCCGGCGCGCGTGCGGTTCTTCGTCGATGCGCTGGCGGCGAAGGTCGAGCCAATGCTCGCCATTCGTTGATCACATCGAGCGCTGAAGTATCAGCCACAGGGCGAGCGCGATTCCCACGACTGCGAGGGCGATCATGGCCAGCGTTCCGCCCCGACCCGTCTCCGGCAACGCGTCAGGGAGGAGCGGGTCGATACACAGCCGGATGTAGAGCTCCGAGATCTTGAGCATCTGACCTTCCGTGACGCCAGCGGGCACGTTCACCACCACGTCGCCGTTCACCAGGTGGAGCGTGCGGCGGGTTCCGCGGGTGGCGTCGCCCGGGCTGAGCCGGAGTTCCTGCGTCTGTGCCGGTTCGTCGACCAACACTCGAACGCGCAGATCACCGGAGGAGCCGTCGGGTCGCACGTGTCCTTGATTGGGCAGGCGAAGGACCGTGCGCGGGGCCACCCCAGCTGGGACCTGCAGACGCACCTTCAAAGGGAGGAGGGACCAGTTGGAGCCAGTGCGCACCCGGCGCGCGATCGAGATCTCGAGCTCGAGGCCGGTGAGGGCCTGCGCGCCGGTGAGAGGAAGGTCGAAGTCCAGATCGTCCGTCATGGGTGCTCGGCTTCATGCCAGCAGCGCGACCGCTCAGCACGTGTGGCCGACCGTTCAGTTGGAACAGGCACCACCGCGCTTCGTGCCCCTGCAGAGTTTGGGGATGCAAGTGCGCCCCTCACCCCGGCC
>CBIHPJ010000043.1:0-20825 GCA_966211295.1 uncultured Myxococcales bacterium
CACGATGCGCTTGCTGGCGCTCTCCACCAGCGCCATCAGCGCGGGGGCCATGTTGTTCACGCGCTGACCTGAAGCGGCCGAGGTCTGATCGATGATCTTCACTTCGGTCTGGTGCTGCGTGGACTGGCGGGTGTCGAAGGCCGCGCGGCTGCCGCGCGCTTCGAGGTGCGTGACGAGCGCCGTGGCCTGCTCGGTGAGGAACTCGAGGTCGTCCTTGCTCGGCTCGCGCTTGAGCTTCGCGGGGAGATCCTGCTGCACGGCGGCGAGCGTGGACTGCACCAGCTCCTTCGCCATCGCGGCCTGCGCGGCCTTGTCTCCCCGGAGCGCGTTCTTCTGCTCTTCAGTGAACGCCGGCGCCTTCAGCCACACGTTCATCATCTCGTACGCGCCGAGCATCTGGATGTCCTTCTTGTCCCAGTTGCCCAGGCGATCCTTGCTCACCGCGTGCGAGGCGCCGCCGTTTTTCAGCTCGGCGTCGAAGGCTTCCTTCAGGCCAGCCGCCGCGCCCGGTCCCTCGACCATCACGTCCATGTCGCGCCACGCACCCTTCAGGTCCTTGGGGTTCGCGTAATAGTCCTGCGCGATGTTGCGGCCGCCGGTGATGCCGATCTTCCCGTCAGCCACGAGGATCTTGTCGTGGTTGGAGGCGAGCACCGAGTAGTCGCCCTTGAGCGCGTCGAGCGGGCGCTCGTACACCGGGTGATACACGTACGCTTCGCCGCCGTGGTTCACGAGCTCCTGGAGGTAGTCCTTCCCCTTCCCGGGCGCCTTGAAGCCGTGCTTGCCGAAGGTGTCTGCCATGGCGTCGATCGACATGCGCACCGGCACGCCCTCGAGCTGCTTCTTCAAGAGACCGCCGAGGAAGGCGTAGCCGTACGGATCCTTCTCCACGATGAAGTACGAGGCGTCGATCGAGGTCTTCGCGTTCTCGATGATGTCCATGCGCGCGTTCCACGCATCGAGCCCGTCGTCGAGGATGCGCGCCTTCGCGGGGCCACCCGGTGCCTTCAAGTTCTCGAAGGCGACCGCGACCGTCGAAGAGACCGGAGGTGGCGCCGAAGAAACGCCTTCCAGCGCGGCGGTGCGCCTGGTGGCAGTCGCCGCCCTGGACGCTTCGAGGCCAACTGACGCAGTCGGCGCCGCAGGCGCGGCGGGCTTCGCCGGAGCGGGCGCCGCGGTGCCTCGGGGAGTGCTGATCTCAGGAGAGCCGATCTTTCGGGGTCCGATGGGCATGGGGTGGCGACACTAGCGGAAGTGAACTTGACCTTCCTCTACGTACCCTCCTAATGCCCATGGGGTCTCAGCCCGGGGAGTCTTCATTGCGTCAATCGGTCCTTGCGCTTCTAGCGCTCATGCCTGCCCTCAGCTTCGGGCAGGTGGTCATCAACCCGACCGGCGGCACCGGTTCGACTGACGGCATTCGCGTCACCATCGGCAACACGGGCCAGATGCAGGTGCTCCGCAACGGCACCGGCCAGCTCTACAACCCGAACCTCACCGCGGCTGCGACGAACAACAGCAGCATGGACAACGGCATCTACGTGGCCGTGGGCAACACGGTGGCGGGGCCCGCGAACTTCGCGACGCTCGCGACGACCGGCGTGACGCTGCAGGAGTTCACTCCGATCTCGAACACGTTCACTCCGCAGGGCAACGGCGGCACCGCGACCACCGTGCTCCGCGCGACGATCGGCGGCCGCAACTACGACCTCACGGTGACCTGGCAGTACACGTACCCGAACGACTTCGTGATCGTGACGCACTCGCTGATCATTCCCGCGGGGAACACGGCGACGGTGCGCCTGTACCACGTGATGGATGCGTTCCTCGGCGGCGACGACTTCGGTCCCAGCTTCTTCTCGCTCGGTCCTCCAGCGTTGGTCGGCGGCTATCGGCAGGCGAGCAACATCGTCGAGGCCTGGCGCTACCGCAGCGGCATCACGTGGACGGGTTACTTCGCGGGCTTCTACGGCTGTCTGTTCGACGGCACGCGCTGCCCGGCGGGCCAGATGAACTCGGTGAACTCGGCGCAGACCTTCACCAACTACGTCGAGCCCACCACCGTCGATAACTCGTTCGGCATCATGTGGAACTTCGGCACGGCGCCGGGCACGTACTCCTCGACCAACGACCTCACCTTCTATTCCTTCCAGCCGCAGCTCTCGAAGCGCTTCGGCGCCACCGCGCTGCAGGCGGGCATGTCGACCACGCTCACCTTCACCATCGACAACGTGCCGGGCGCGCTGCCGCAGACGAACCTGGGCTTCACCGACACGTTCCCCGCCGGGCTGGTGATGGCGAACGCCACGGTCACCAACACCTGCGGAGGCTCGGTCACCACGGCGAGCGGCGGGGCGATCGCTGCCGGGAGCAACTCGGTGCGGCTCGCGGCGGGCGGCTTCGCGATGGGCACCTCGCGCTGCACCATCGTGGTCAACGTCACCAGCAGCACCGCGGGCGCGTACGTGAATGGTGAGAACAACATCTCGGGCATCTCGGTGCTGGAGAACCAGGTCACCTCGCAGACGCTCTCGGTGGTGATCGGCGCGCCGGTCGTCACCCTCGATACGCCGGGCACCATCAACTCGGGCAACGCCACCGCGTACCGCGTCTCGGGCAACTGCCAGGACAGCAACGGCGTGGTGACGGTGCGCGTGGGCACGCTCAGCACCACCACGCCCTGCTCCGGGAATCGCTTCACCACGACGATCTCGGTGGCGAGCCTCGCTGACAGCGCGAGCGTGAGCGTGTCGGCTTCGCAGACCAACGGCGCGGGCACGGGCTCGGGCTCGGCGACCACGGTGAAGGACACGGTCGCGCCGGGCGTACCGGTGTTCACCATGCCGGCGTCGGGCGCGTTCACCAACGACGACACTCCGACCATCGCGGGCACGGGCGAAGTGGGAGCGACCGTGCGCGTCTTCGCGGGCACCACGGAGATCTGCAGCACCATCGTTCCCTCCTCCGGCACCTGGAGCTGCATCGCAAGCACGCTCACCGACGGCACGTATTCGCTCACCACGCGCGCGACGGACGCGGCGGGAAATAGCGGCACCACTTCTCCCGGCCGGAGCGTGACGGTGGACACCACGGCTCCGCCGGCGCCGATCATCAGCAGCCCCGCTTCGGGCGCGACGGTGGCTCCGAGTCCCTCGGTCTCTGGCACCGCGGAGCCGCTCGCGACGGTCGTGGTGTTGGAAGGCACCACGCAGCTGTGCAGCACGCCCGCGGACGCGTCGGGGCAGTGGAGCTGCGCCACTTCGCTCTCGAGCGGCGCGCACACCGTGATCGCGCGGCAGACGGATCGCGCGACCAACGTGGGCCCGAACTCCACGGGCCGCGCGTTCAGCGTGGCCAACGTGCCCACGGTGACGCTCGATACGCCGGGTCCGATCAACGCGGCGAACGTGACCGCGGTCGCGGTCTCTGGAAATTGCACCACCTCGGCGGGCACGGTGACCGTGCGCGTGGGCACCGTGCAGGTGCTCACGGCCTGCACCACGGGCCGCTTCGCCGCCACGGTGAACGCATCGACGTTGGTGGACAGCCCGATGGTGGTGCTCACCGCGCAGCAGACGAACGTGACGGGTACCGGCACCGACACGCGCAACACCGTGAAGGACACCGTGGCGCCGACCACTCCGGTGATCGTCGCGCCCGCGGAGATGAGCTTCAGCAACACCACCACGCCGACCTTCACGGGAACGGGTGAGCCGGGAAGCACCGTGCGCGTGAGCCGCGGCGGCGTGGAGCTGTGCAGCACCGTGGTGCCTCCCTCGGGTCAGTGGGCGTGCACCTCGTCGAGCCTGTTGCCCGGAGTGGTGGTGATCACCGCGCGCGCGACGGACTCCGCCGACAACGCGTCGGGCGCATCGCCGCAGCGCACCTTCACCATCGACACCCAGCCTCCGGTGGCGCCGATCATCAGCACGCCGGCGATGAGTGCCTCGGTGGCTCCTTCTCCCATGTTGACGGGAACGGCGGAGCCCTTCGCGGTGGTGAGCGTGTTCGAGGGAGCGGCGCTGGTCTGCTCCGTGACCGCGGACGCCACCGGTGGTTGGTCGTGCAACACGGTGCTCAGCTCTGGGCCGCACACGGTGGTGGCGCGCCAGATGGATCGCGCGGGCAACGTCTCGGCTGACTCCACGCCTCGCAGCTTCGAGGTGCAGGGGCTGCCGAACGTGTTGCTCAACACGCCCTCTGACATCAGCGGTTCGAACGCGGAGCAGTACGTGGTGACGGGCGCGTGCACTTCGAACGCGGGCGACGTCACGGTGAGCGTGGGGCTCATCTCGCGAGTGGTGCAGTGCGCGGGCGGCATGTTCAGCGCGACCATCGACGTGCGCGCGATTCCCGATGGAAACATGGTGACGGTGCGCGCGGCGCAGACCACCGCCGCGGGCACGGGCTCTGACACGCGCACGGTGCGGAAGGACGCGACGGCGCCGATGAACACCACCATCACGGGCCCCACCACGGGCACGGTGACCACGAACAACACGCCGCCGATCAGCGGGACTGCCGAGCCGGGTTCGACGGTGACGATCTATGTGAATGGCAACGAGGTGGGCACCGCGGTGGCGAACTCGCAGGGCGTGTGGACGTTCACTCCGCCCACGCCGATCGCCGATGGCACCTTCGTGGTGAGCGTGGCCGCGAAGGATCCCTCGGGCAACGAGAGTGCAGTCGTCACCGGTCCGACGTTCACCATCGACAGCATCGCGCCCACCGCGCCGGTGATCGTCACGCCCGCGGCGAATACGCAGCTCGACGTGGATCGCACGGCGAGCGTGACGGGCGTCGCTGAGCCGGGGAGCACGGTGACCGTGTTCATCGACGGCCGCCCGGTGGGAATGACCACGGCTGACGAAGCGGGGCACTTCTCGGTGGAGATCGATCCCGCGAAGCTCGGCCAGGGTCCTCACGTGGCCGAGGCCGAGGCGCGCGACGCGGCGGGCAACACCAGCCCGAAGTCGGCGCCGGTGGACTTCTCGGTCAAGGCGGTCGACGCGCGGTTCGCGGGCCAGGGACTGATCGGCTGCAGCGCTGCGGGTGGCTATGAGATCCTGGCGCTCCTCGCGATGCTCGCGTTCGGGCGTAGGCGGGTGCAGTCGTGAAGCGAGTTCGTGTCTCCCTCTCCCCGGGGGTGAGAGGGTTGGGGAGAGGGCTGACGCTGGTGGCTTTGCTCCTCGCGAGCTCCGCCCTCGCTCAACAAGCGCAGCCGCTGCCCCAGTTCTCTCTCACGCGCTTCACCCTGAACGACGGCGGCAAGAGCGGCCTCGCGGCTGCCACCGGCGACACGCTGCCGAAGTACAAGTTCCGCGCGACGCTCGGCGTTCACTACGAGAACAACCCGCTCGTCTATTACCGGGACACCACGCGAGTGGGAGCGCTGGTGGCACACCGCGCGCAGCTGCATCTGGGGCTCGGCTTCGGCATCACCTCGTGGCTCCAGGTGACCGCGGAGCTGCCGATGGTGATCGCGCAGACGGGTGACGATCTCTCTCAGACCGCGGGCACGGTTTCTCCTGATGGCTTCGGGCTCGGCTCCACTCGGCTCGCGGCGCGCGTGGGGTTTCTCTCGCAGGGACCGGGCGGCTTGAAGGATGGGATGCCCCTCGATCTCGCGCTGCAGATCGGGCTCGCGTTGCCGTTCGGCGTGGGGAACGCGCTGAACATCGAGAGTGGATGGAACGTGGTGCCGCAGCTCTCCGCGGGCGCGAATCTCGGCGCGGTGCGGCTCGGTGGAGAGATCTCGTTCGTGATTCGGCCGGCGGCGGCGCTCACGGCGAACACGGATCGCGACACGGTGGGTTCGCAGTTCTTGCTGCGCGCCCTGGTGTCGAGCACGGGTGATGGCGCGCGATTCGAGGGCTCGTTCCACACCATGGTGGCGATGGCGGGTGGAGCGCCTCCGGGATTCGAGTTGCTCGGTGGCGTGCGCGTGCCGATTGGGCCGATCGAGATCTTCGCGCTCGGTGGTCCGGGGTTCGGAAGTCTCCCTGGCACTCCGACGGTGCGCGTGTTCGCGGGCATCGGGATCAAGCCGCAGGCGGAGAAGTGCTCGGTGAACAGCACGCACACGCCTGAGGAGTGCCCTGAGCTCGATGATGATCGCGATGGACTTCGCAATCGCGTGGATCGCTGCCCGCTCGAGCCTGAGGACAAGGATCAATTCGAAGACGACGACGGCTGCATCGATCCCGACAACGATCGCGATCGCGTGGTCGATGCCGAGGACAAGTGCCCGATCGAGCCTGGTCCTCGCTCGAACAACGGCTGCCCGGTGCGCGTGAAGGACAACGACAACGATGGCACTCCGGATCTGCAGGACAAGTGTCCGACGACTCCGGGGCCGAAGGATCACGACGGGTGTCCGATCAAGGACGCTGACGCGGACGGCGTGGAGGACGAGGTCGACGCCTGCCCGAACGATCCGGGGCCGAAGGAGCGCAAGGGTTGTCCGTTCAAGGATCGCGACGGCGACAAGGTCGAGGACTCGCTCGACAACTGCCCTGACGAGAAGGGCCCGATGGAGAACGCGGGCTGCCCCGAGAAGGAGCGTCAGCTCGTGATCATCACGAAGGACAAGCTGGTCATCTCGGACAAGATCTACTTCGCGACCGCGAAGGCGACGATTCTGCCGGTGTCGTTCGGGCTCTTGAATCAGGTGGCGTCGGTGCTGAGAGCGCATCCTGAGATCACGATGGTGACCATCGAGGGTCACACCGATGACAAGGGCAGCGCGAAGTTGAATCGCAAGCTGTCACTGGGTCGCGCGAAGTCGGTGCTGGCGTACCTGGAGCATCAGGGCGTCGACTCGTCCCGCATGAACGCGCTCGGGTTCGGGCCCGATCGTCCGGCGGATACGAACAAGACCGAGGCGGGTCGCGCGAACAACCGGCGCGTCGAGTTCATGATCGAGCGCTGAGCTCAGGGCGCGAATTCCGCAGACAGTGTCTGCGGAATCGCCTCCCGTCAGGCTTCGCTCTCGCATTGGTCTGGACCCGCGCGCCGACTTTCACGGCACTGCGAGGTTCCACATTGCTCCTGACGATCTCCACCACGCATTCGCCTGCGACGGACCTCGGTTTCCTCCTTCACAAGAACCCAGCTCGCGTCCAGTCGGTGGAGTTGTCCTTCGGCACCGCGCACGTCTTCTACCCAGAGGCCAACGACGACCGTTGCACCGCCGCGCTGCTGCTCGAAGTCGATTCGGTCGGGCTGGTTCGCGGCCGTCGCGGTCCTTCAGGAGACGGCGGCGCGCTCGAGCAGTACGTGAATGATCGCCCGTACGTCGCCTCCTCCTTCATGAGCGTGGCCATCGCGCGCGTGTTCGGCAGCGCGCTGCATGGAAAGAGCATTCAGCGCCCTGAGCTGGTGGAACGATCCATTCCCCTGCACGCGAAAATCTCCGCCCTGCCCTGTCACGGCGGCGAGGGATTTCTCCGCAAGCTCTTCGAGCCGCTCGGGTACGAGGTCCATGCAACGTCGCACCCTCTCGACGAGCTGAACCGGTATCTCACCGTCGAGCTCACCGCGACCAAGCGACTCTCGGAGTTCCTGAGCCATCTCTACGTGCTGATCCCCGTCCTCGACGGAGACAAGCACTACTGGGTGAACGACGACGAGGTGCAGAAGCTCCTGCGTCATGGAGAGGGCTGGCTCGCGGCGCACCCCGAACGTGAAACCATCGCGCGCCGATACCTGAAACATCAGAAGAGCCTCGCGCGGCAAGCGCTTGAGCAGCTTCTGCGTGACGAAGTTCTCGAGGCCTCTCGAGAGGAGAAGGAGGCCTCGCGCAATCACGAGGAGCACGTCCTCGAAGAGCGCCTCAGTCTCAACGAGCAACGCATCGCCGCGGTGATCGACACCCTGAAGGAGCTCGCCGTGAAGCGCGTGGTGGATCTGGGCTGCGGCGAAGGCCGGCTGCTCAAGGCAATGCTCGGCGAGCGTCAGTTCACCGAGATCAACGGGCTCGACGTGTCCTTCCGGGCCCTCGAGATCGCGAAGGATCGGCTCAACTGGGATCGCTTGCCCGAGCTGCAGCGCAAACGCATCAACCTGCTCCACGGCTCCTTGATGTACCGCGACAAGCGACTCTCCGGCTTCGACGCTGCCACCGTGATCGAGGTCATCGAACATCTGGACCCGCCGAGGTTGTCGGCCTTCGAGCGCGTGCTGTTCGAGTTCGCGCGTCCGGCGGCAGTGGTGGTGACCACGCCGAATGCAGAGTTCAACGTGAAGTTCGAGTCACTCCCCGCGGGAAAGTTCCGGCATCGAGATCACCGCTTCGAGTGGACCCGCGCCGAGTTCGAGTCCTGGGCGACGGGCATCGCGACTCGATTCGGTTACAGCGTCCGTTTCCGCGCGGTCGGAGCGGAAGACGCAGTGCTCGGCGCTCCGACGCAGATGGCGGTGTTCACGCGATGAAGATCACGATTCCAGAACTGTCGTTGGTGCTCCTGATTGGGCCGTCGGGCTCAGGCAAATCCACCTTCGGCCGCAAGCACTTCAAGTCCACCGAGCTCATCTCGTCCGACACCTGCCGTGGCCTGGTGAGTGATGACGAGAACAGTCAAGACACGACGAAGGACGCGTTCGAGCTCGTGCGCTTCATCGCCAGCAAGAGACTCGCCGCGGGCAGGTTGACGGTGATCGACGCGACCAACGTACAGCCCGAGTCGCGCAAGCCGCTCGTGCAGTTGGCGCGCGAGTTCCACGTGCTGCCGGTCGCGCTCGTGCTCGATGTTCCAGAGAAGGTCTGCCACGAGCGCAACCGCGAGCGAGCAGATCGCAACTTCGGGCCGCACGTCGTTCGCAATCAACTCCAGCAACTGCACCGCTCGCTGCGCGGACTGGAGCGGGAGGGCTTCCGCCATGTGCACGTGCTGAAGCCGGAGCACCTCGAGCAGCTCGAGCTCGAGCGCCAGCCCCTGTGGAACAACCTGCGGCACCAACACGGCCCGTTCGACATCATCGGCGACATTCATGGGTGCCCCGACGAGCTGACCCAACTCCTGACGAAGCTCGGCTACTCAAATGGTGTTCCGCCACCGGGTCGCAAAGCCGTCTTCCTCGGAGATCTCGTCGATCGCGGCCCCGACGTGCCGGGCGTTCTGCGCCTGGTAATGAACATGGTCGCGGCAGGAAACGCGCTCTGTGTTCCGGGCAATCACGAGATCAAGTTGATGCGGAAGCTGCGCGGACGTGACGTGAAGATCACGCACGGGCTGGCGCAGTCACTCGAGCAACTGGAACGCGAACCACCGGAGTTCCGCCAGCAGGTGGTGGAGTTCATCGATGGGCTCGTCTCGCACTACGTCCTCGACGACGGAAAGCTGGTCGTGGCGCACGCAGGCATGAAGGAGTCGATGCAGGGCCGTGGCTCAGGCGGCGTTCGCGAGTTCGCGCTGTATGGAGAGACCACGGGCGAGACCGACGAGTACGGGCTGCCGGTTCGTTACGACTGGGCGGCGGAGTACCGAGGCAAAGCGAAGGTCGTGTACGGCCACACGCCGGTTCCTGAAGCGGAGTGGCTCAACAACACGATCTGCATCGACACCGGCTGCGTGTACGGCGGGAAGCTCACTGCGCTTCGCTACCCGGAGCACGAGCTCGTCTCGGTCGCGGCGGCGCGCGTCTACTGTGAGCCGACGAAGCCGCTGAAGGCGCCGACCACTTCACTGTCGGCGCAGCACGAGCAGGACGACGTGCTCGATCTCCAGGATGTCGCGGGCAAGCGACTGATCTCGACGCGCCTGCAGCCCAGCATCACCATTCGCGAGGAGAATTCGGCGGCAGCACTCGAGGTCATGAGCCGGTTCGCGACGAATCCGAAGTGGCTCATCTATCAGCCGCCGACGATGTCTCCTTCCGAGACGAGCGAGCAACCGGGACTGCTCGAGCATCCCGCAGAAGCGTTCGCGTACTTCCGCAAGAACGACGTCACGAAGGTGATCTGCGAGGAGAAGCACATGGGCTCGCGCGCGGTGGTGATCGTCTGCCGCGGCCCCGAGGTGACGCGGAAACGCTTCGGCATCGACTCGGGCGAAATCGGCGTCTGCTACACCCGCACGGGTCGCAGGTTCTTCAACGACACTGCGATGGAAGCCGCGTTCCTCGAAAGAGTGCGAGCGGCCGTCGACGCCGCGAACTTCTGGGACGAGTTCAAGACCGATTGGCTCTGCCTCGACTGCGAGTTGATGCCCTGGTCGTTGAAGGCGCTCGAGCTGGTGCGCGATCAATACGCCGCGGTTGGAGCCGCGGGGAGCGCGTCACTCCGCGAAGTCAGCCGCGCGCTCGAGCTTGCCTTGAAGAACGGCGTGGCTGTGTCTGCGCTGAAGACGAAGTTCAGCGACAAGTTGGAGCAGGTCGAAAAGTACGTCGCCGCGTACCAGCGCTATTGCTGGCCGGTGACGTCGCTCGATGACGTGAAGCTCGCGCCGTTTCACCTGCTCGCGACGGAGGGCGCGACGCACTTCGACAAGAATCACGTCTGGCACATGGAGAGGCTGAAGAAGCTGGCGGGCCCGTCGATCCTCGCCACTCCGTACAAGGTCATCGAGGTGAACGACGCCGCTCAGGTCGCCGACGCGATCGCCTGGTGGGAATCTCTCACCGAGCGCGGAGGAGAAGGCATGGTGGTGAAGCCGCTCGACTTCATCTCCCGCGGCAAACGCGGCTTCGTGCAGCCGGCGATCAAATGCCGCGGCCGGGAGTACCTGCGCATCATCTACGGGCCCGAGTACACGGCCGCGGCCAACCTGGAGCGGCTGCGAGAGCGAGGCCTCTCCACGAAGCGGAGTCTCGCGCTGCGCGAGTTCGCGCTGGGTGTCGAAGCGCTCGAGCGATTCGTCCGCAAGGAGCCGCTGCGTCGCGTGCACGAGTGCGTCTTCGGCGTGCTCGCCCTCGAGAGCGAGCCGATCGATCCTCGCCTCTAGGAGAGGAGACCGTCGGGTGGCTGGCGCCAGTGCTCGTCGCCAACGGGCCTCTCGCTTCGAGCGGGATCTGAAGTGGCGATAGCTTCGGGGGGGACACTCGATGATCGCCAACTGCTGCCACAGCAACGCGAATCGGGGGAGGTCGGGCATCAACGAGTCCGGTCCCCTGCCACCTTCACGAAGCAACGCTCAACGAGTGAACGAAAGCTCGCAGCGAGAGGCCCGTTCGAGGCGAGTACGATCAGTGTCCTGGTCACCCATCGCTCTTAAGGCTGCCTCTAAATCTCTTGTGAGTTCCCGCTCGGCTGAGGACCCGTGCGCTGCGGAGCGATCGGCATCAGCTCGTCGCCAGAGCCCGGAGACTGCGGACTCGGCGCAGGTTCTTCCTTCACCTTGAAGACATACGGGAAGGTCACGTTGACGGTCCGGCCGTTGAGCGGCGGAGGAAAACGCCACGTCATCACGTTCTCGCGAACGCAGCGCCCGACGAGCGGATCGGCAAGTGTGTCCGTCACCACTGAGGCCTTCACAACCTCGCCCTCAGTGCCAATCAACCACTCCACCAACAGTCTCCCCGCGAGCCCGCGCCGTAACTGGAGCCGCGACTCGAAACAGTCCTTCACCGCGTCACGGTGCGACTGGATGACCTTGAGGATGTCTGGCTTGTCGAGTCCCCCGACGCCCATGAAGGGCAGCACCTGCACTCCGCCGTCACTCGCCATCGCGAAGGTCTGCGCACGCCGAATCGTGATGCCAGGAGGAAACTGAAAACCGGTCGCGAGCGACTTCGCGCATCGTCCGAGCTCCGTCGGATCGCCGACCAGCCGAACCTCACTTCCAGCATCAGGGATCACGCGGAAATCAAGCGACACATTCTCGGAGCCACCGTCCACGTGAGGCGCGCACTCCGAGAGCATCGACGCCTGCGCGCGAACTTCCTCAATGACGACGCCCGCCTCTGTCCCCGCGTCGAGCGCTTTCACGCCAGCATCCGGGATGAACAACATGAAGAATGGAAGCAGCATGACTCAGAACCGAATCTGCCCGCCGGGCTTCTTCTGCAGCTCGAACGCGACGTCGATCACCTTCTTGTCCGCGTCCACCGTGGTGAGCGGAACAATCTCCACCGTGTGCCCCTGCAGCTGCGCGCGCGCACGAAGCTTCTCCATGTCTCGCTGCAGCGCCGAGCGCGAGAACACGCTCTTCGGCTTCGCTTCCATGTTCTTGAGCAGATCCTTCTCCACTCCGAGCGAGAACCCGGTGAGCGAGACCTTGCCGAGCCGGAACACGTCGCCCTCCTTCACCTCGAACACCAACGCCACCGCGCCCGCCGGCGCCGCGAGTGGACGCGCGTTGTTCTGAATCGCGACGTTCACCATGCCGTGATCGAAGTAGAGCGTGGTGAGCGAGATCACGTCGCGCTCCGCGAACTCCTCGAGGTACGGGGCGCCGATCGTCGACTTGATCACTTTCCGCAGCTCGAGCTCCTTCAACTGCTTCGCACCTTCGAACGAGATCGACGCCACCTTCACCTGCGCGCCCTCTTCCACCTTGAGCGTCAGCGCCGCCTTCCCCGCGCCGACACTCTTCAGCTCGAAGCCCACCTTCGCCTGCGAGTAGCCGAGGCCGGCGTAGAGCGCCTCCACCGTCTCCGTGAGCGTCTTCAAGACGAACGGGCTCGCCTGGATTCCGGTGTGCGCCAGCTCGGCGAGTTGATCCTTCGTGACCACGTTCACACCGGTGAAGTCCACGCTGGTGATCGAGTCGTACTCAGTCACCACGTAGATCAGCATCACGCCCTGTGACGCGAGCGGCTGCGCGAGCACCACCACGTCTTTCAGGAGGCCCTGCTGGAACATCGTCTCGATGTCCGTGCGCACCACGTCGGGATCGAGCGTCGTGCCCTCGCGCGGAGCGACCAGCTCGTGGAGCTTGAGGTAGCTGTCTTCGCTTGCGCCGACGAGACAGACCTTCTCCACCTTCGATCCCGCGGAGGTGCCCGTCTCGACGAACGGGACGGGTGCTTTGGTTGGGCACGTCGCGACGGTGGGGAGAGTCGGAGCAGGTTCAGCGACCGGCTTTGTCACCACCGGAGTTGTCGCGCAGGACAAGAGACCGAGAAGTGATGCGAAGCCGTATGCCCTCACCCCGACCCTCTCCCGCAGGGAGAGGGAGTTCATGACCTCACCTCGATCACTGCAGCGGCGCGCAACTCCGTCATCAATCGCTGCCGCTCGCTCGAATAGAACGCGCCGCGCTCCGAATCAGCCTCAGGCATCGCCGCGCGATTGAGCCGCACATTGAGCCACTTCATCTCGAGGATCTTCCGCTTCAGCATCGCGCGGTACTGAACGACGTCGATGCCCTGACGCTTCGTCTCCGCCGCGAGCTCGGCCGTGGAGAGCTGGTTCTGCCGCGCGACTTCTCCGAAGGCGCTCTCGACCTCTTCGTCCTTCACCTCGAGCCGCAGTCTGCGCGCTTCCCTCGAGATCAACGCGTCTTCGATCAACTCGGTGAGTGCATCACGCCGCGCCTGCGTTCGTTCCTCGGGCGTCTTCGCAGCCAACAGGAGCGGCGCCGCGCGTTGCTCAACCGCCGAGCGGGTGATCGCCTGGAGATCGACCACCGCCACGATTCGATCGACGAGCAGTGGATCTGCGTGAGCCAGCAACGACGTGAGGAACCACCCAACCAGGACCAGACGCACGAAGGGCAGCTTAGGCGACGGGAACCGGCTCGGTGGGCTTCTCTCCACGCACGCCGATCTTCTTCGCCGGCACCCCGCCCCAGATCTCATTCGGCCCGATGATGGTGCCCTTCTTGAGCACCGCGTTCGCCGCGAGGATCGCGCCGTCGCCGATCTCACAGCCAGGCATGATCACGGACATCAGTCCCACAGTGACGCGATTGCCGATCTTCACCGGAGCGGTGACGAGGTTGGGCCCCTCGACCGCGTGCGCGATCAACGTGGCGTCACCGCCGATCACCGTGTCGTCACCGATGCTGATCAAATTGCAGTCAGCGACCACCGCCGTGTTGATCTGCGTGCGCGCTCCGACCTTCATGCCCATCAGCCGGTAGAAGAAGACGTTGAACGGAGTCGCGCGGATCCAATTGATGAAGCTGAACCGCACGATCAGGATCAACGCGTTGTAGCTGGCCCACTGGTAGCCCTTGAACGAGACGTACGGGTACTTGCCGAGAGCAGTACCGAGCGAGAACGTCACCCACCGCGCGATCGGCACGATGATCAGCAAGCACATGCCGTAGATGAAGTAGCCGAACGCTCCCAGCATGCAGAGGATCAGCGTCTTGAGCGGTGAAGCGCCGAGCTGATCTTCGACGGCCATCCATAGCGAGACGGGCGGGAAGAGCGCGAGGCCCACCACCGCGGAGACTTCGATGAACAGGAACAACGTGACCACGACCTGGAGCGGCGTGAGGAAGCTCTTCATCCCCCGGAGCGTAGCGCGCTCGGGTCCCAGGCCTGCGGATCAACCGCGATGGTGCGCAGCTCACACACGTATGACGATCCCTGCGCATCGCGCAGCCACAGCTCTCCCGGTCCCGGCAACATCTCGGAGAACGAGAGCCATTCGGCCTGGCGTGAGAGCCGCGCGAGCATCTCCACGAGGATCGGTGCGGACCAGTCCACGTAGACCGGCTTCACTTCTTCGGGACTCCGCACGAAGACACGGCGCGGAAGTCTGTGGACCTCGACGAATTGCTGCACCCGCTCCGCACGACCTTCGGGCTCGTCGAGGAAGGTGAGCTCTTCGCGGGAGAAGCGCCAGTGTGCGCGCTGCACCACCATTCCACCGAGCGTGCGGCGGGGACCGGTCGGCTGTCCGTCTCCGAGCGAGAAGGAAGTGGCCGCGAGGATCTTCATTCGGCGCTCGAAGACTTGAAGGAGATCGAACGTCAAAGGCCGAGCTCGGTGCTGCGCGATGAGCCGCCTGCCCATGCGCTTCACGTCGAAATCCGCCGCGCGGAGCACCTGCTTCGCCGGACGGTCTGACTCGAAGCCGAAGCCGAGATCGAGGTGGAAGTGGTTCTTCGAGAGCCGCGCGTCTTGCGAGGAGCGCGCGAAGTCCTCCCAGGGAATTGGCGTGAGGTTGTTCTCGCCGAAGTCTTCGCGCCATTCGCGCTCGAGACCCTCGCGATCGGGCGCGTGGGCCAGCACCGAGAGCGTGGTGAACGGAGTCACGCCCGGGTGGATCTCTCCCAGAATCGGCGTGCCCTCTCCACGCAGCATCGCCTCAGCGCTGGAGGCGGCCCACATCAGATCTGGCGCGTGATGCCGCGCCCCCGGCCAGCCAGGGCACGGAGCGGCGAACTTCTTCAGGTTCACTTCTTCGACCGAGAGCTCGGTGCGATCGCCCCAGAGTGAGTTCCAGTTGGTGCGCAGACGCTTCGCCA
This sequence comes from uncultured Myxococcales bacterium, assembly GCA_966211295.1. GTDB lineage: Bacteria > Myxococcota > Myxococcia > Myxococcales > Myxococcaceae > Archangium_A. Next base: position 15,363 of record CBIHPJ010000043.1, read on the forward strand.
CGGGCGCGATGAAACGCGGTGGATCTCCTTCGAAAAGATCGGCGGTGTTCGCCCAGAAGACGTGCAGCGGGATCTTCTTCTCGAAGCGGCCCTCGAGCTTCTTCAGCAGTCCCGCTGCGATCTGGAACGTGTACCAACGCGCGACCTGAAGCACGACGCCAAGCGGACCGGCGACTCGTGCGCGCATCGCTTCGCTCAATTCGAGATCGAGCGAGCGGCGACACTCTTCGTAGACGAGTCCGCGGCCACCGTAGGTGCGTCCTTCGTGGCGCTTTGGCGCGTGCTCAGTGGCCTGGGTGAAGAGCTTCTCCACTTCCGGCAAGTGCTTCGCTTCGAGTGCGGTCCTCAATTGCTGAACGACGGGTGCGGGAGGAAGCGCCTTCAACGGGTCATGCGAGATCGCGACGGGGAAGGTCCAGCGGATCACGTTCTGCTCAGCGAGTCGGCCGAGCAACTCGCGGTGCTTCTTCAACGTTCGTGCCTTCGCCGGAAGCCGCAGAAGCAGTGACGATTCCTCCTTCGACAACGAATGCGTCGCGGTCGGAGTGATCAGCTTCCTGCCATCGACTCGGAGATCTCCGGGGAGCCAGACCAGGGCGTCATCGCGGTACTCGGGATCAGCAGCGAGCGTGTCGGCGAGGACGCGCGCCATCCACGGCTCGAAGAACGCTCGTCGTGCGTCGAGCAGCTGTGGTTGCGGGACGAATCTTCCCTCGCCCCACTTCGACCAACCGACGGGACCAAAGAATCCGATGGTGTCGTTCTTCGCGCAGTAGCGCTGGAGATAGCGGACGACGAGGAGCTCTTTCTTCCGCGTCTTCGAGTCCGTCGCGCCCTCGGGTTTGCGCAGCAGTGAGTCGAGTCCGTCTTCGACTGCGCTCCGGTTCTGCCAGGTCACGGCTTCGCGGAATTTCGGATCTCTCGCGACCTCTCTGAGTGCCGCGGAGACATCAGTTCGCTGAACGGTTTCGTCGAGCCAGCTGAACGGGAAGCCCGCGCCTCTTACGAGCACCTGTGGCCAGAGCGACCAGCCTCCGAAGAGGCATGCCCTCACCCCGACCCTCTCCCGATGGGAGAGGGAGGACCTAGACGGCGAAGACCGTCGAGAAGCCATAGTCCGGCGGCGGATCAGTCATCACCAGGCCCTCAGCATCCGGCGCGTGGCGAGCGGCGGCCCCACCGAAGGCCCCGTCGTAGATGAACGAAGACAACTCCACCCGGCTCTCCACGAACTCGAGGTGCTTCTCGTCGATGAACACCGGAATCCGTGCCCGCGGAATCGACACGTACTCCTGCGCCACGTACCCATCTTCCTGCGTCGCCACGCGTGCGACTTCACTCCAGAGCGACGCATCACGCGCGATGCCGATGTGCGTGTCCTTCCCGTCGAATGCGCGCTTCAGCACCCAGCGATCCTTCGCGCGCGTGAACTTCGACGCCGACTCGCCCCTCGGAAAGTGCGTCGGAGCGATCTCGAATCGATAGCCATCCGCCATGCGATTCGTGAACTGCCCATCGAGCTCGTGCATCAACGGCAACACGCCCTTGTCCATCAACGTCGCCGCCAGCGGCTTCACGATCGCCACGTCACCAATGCGCGCGCCGCGCAAATGCGCGAGCCGGCCTCCCGGCGCGAGCAACTCGGGCGCGTCGAGGAACGAAGAGCAGATCGTCACCAGCATCACCAGGTCAGGCCGCCGCGCATCACCGACGATCCGCGGGTTGCCATCGCGCCCGACGACGACCTCCTCTTCGGTCACGATGCGGCTGTCGACGCCGAGCCGGTACAGCTCGCGCTGCACGTACTCGAGCTGATCCTGAATGCGCTTGGGGTAGCCGAGGATCACCTCCCACTCCTGCGAGTGGGTGAGGAGCGCCACGAAGGGCTTCGCCGACGGCCGCATCGCGCGCCGAATGGTGTGCAAGTAGCGAGGCAACGGGCGACGATGAAACCGCGCCACGTCGACGCCCAACTTCTTCAACACGGGATGCTCGCGCCAATAATCCGCGACCACCTCGGTGTAGCCACAGCTCACCGCGATGCCGTTGCCGAAGTTGATCTCGGACAACACGAAGCGGTCTTCGAAGAGAAAACCATCGGGCCGCAGGTGAGAGAACCAGTCGTGCGAGTCGAGACCCGCACTGACATCGACTCCATCCTCGAAGCCCGGCGACAGCGGGAGCACCTTCGAGAGCGCGCCCTTCTTCCGCGCGAGCTCCCGCAGGCGCGCGCGCACCGCGACCAGCCGCGAGTGAAGTGAAGCCGCGAGGAAGTCGAGACGATCAGCGGGCACGAAGAGCGGGCGCAGCGCCCAGCCCGACCCGCGAATCGTGGTGATGCCCCAGCTCTTCCAACGTTCGTGGAAGCGATGGGTGAAATCCCGCACCTCGCTGACGTTGCGCTTGAGCGCTGCGTCCACGAGGCGCGTGAGGTGCGAATCAACAGGGACCCGAGTCGACGCTCGGGAACGGCGCTTCACCACTTACTCGACGGGCTTCCGGCCGCCCTTGCCGCCAGTGCCCGGCTTCCAGCCCCCGGTGCCCGGCTTCTCAGCAGGAGTCGACGGCTTCTTGGGCTTCGCGCCCGGCTTGGTGGGGTTCGTCTTCGGCATCGAGGGCGGCTTGGAACCAATCTTGGGCATGACGTTCTCCTGGATGTGCAGCAGCGAACTGAGGGGGCTTAACCGAACGGCGGACGGAAAAACACAGGGGCAAGACCGCCGCCCTGGTGAACGTTGACGACGGGTTGTTGAGACGCGCGGCTGAACGCTCCGGCCACCGCATCGCTCCCGGGATGAAACCAGAGGCTGTGCACGACGAACGATTCCTTCGCGCCGCCTTCGAGCAACTCCACCTGCTGCCGCGGGAGCGCGTGGTACCGCTGCGCCACGTACCGGCTCGGCTTGCGCAAGGCCTCGTCGAGCGCCGCCTCCCAGGCGGCCTGAGTGACGAAGGGCCCGACGGTGATGCCGTAGCCTCCGTAGCCATCGACCGGCTTGAGCACCGCGTGCTCCCGATTCGCGCGGAGGAAGTCAGGGAGATCGACCTCCTGCCCTTCCCAATCCACCCGGCGCTCACGCACCACGCGGGTGCAGGGCACGTGCGCGGCGAGCACCGACGCGAGCTGCGAGTTCCAACGAGACGGCGTGGAGAGCGGCTCGAGCAACGCCTTGTCGTCGGCGAGCGCAGCGCAGAATGGATTCATCACCACCACGGCCTCCGCGGTGACGGCGTCGAGCAACGCACGCCCTCCGGGAAGGAACTCGCCGAGGAAGAGCTCGTCGAACGCGTCGCGGAAGACCGCATCCACCTGCTCACCGCGCGCGAGCAGCTTGCCGCCCACGAATTCGAGCTCGCGAGGATCGACCACGCGCGCCTGCCAGCCGTGCCGCACGTAGTGCTCGGCGAACAGCTGGAGATCGGTCTCGCCCATCGAGCCCTTCGCCACCACGAAGGCGATGCGCCGGTGCGGCGTGAGCGCCTCCATCACCCGGCGATGCGAGCGCATCAGGGTGGGCTCTCCTTCGAAGAGCTCCGCGAGCGCGTCGTGGAAGCCCATGCCGGAAGGATCACCAGCCTGCACCTCGAGCAACTGAAACCGATCGGGCGTCTCGAGCGGACACACCACGTCGAGCCGCGTGAAGCCGAGCGTCAGGCCGCGCGAGAGCTCGCGATTGATCAGCTCCACCAGCCCCGGCGTCTCCTTCATCAGCTCGGTGGGCTGCGCGTGCGGAAGCAGCGAAGCGACCGCCTTCATCAGCGTGGAGCCGATCTTCGAGAACGCCTCGGTGGCCGGCAACGTGGACGCCGCACCGAGCGGACGGAGCGGATGCACGCGACCCGAACGAACGAGCTCTTGAAGCTGATTGAGGCGGTTCATGGCAGTGCTCCCAGCTCACGCAGGCTCTTCACCAGCGCGATGATGTCGTCGTCGGTGTGGCCCACTCCGAGGCAGAGCCGGAGCATCGCGTTGCCGCGCGCCACGATGGGGAAGAAGGTGACCGAGAGGAAGTGACCGCGGGCCTTGAGCGCATCGGCGAGCTCGATCGCGCGCTGCTCTTCACCGACCTCCACCATGCGAATCGGGCTGAAGGGCAACTCGCGGCCGACGAGCGAATCGTAGAGCGCGACCTTGCGGCGCAGCTCCGACTGCAGGCGCTTCACTTCACCGTTCTTGTGCAACTCGAGCGACGCGAGCCCCGCACCCACCACCGAGAAATCGAGCGGAGCAGAGAACGCGTAGGTCATGCCGAACGTGCGCACGCGCCGCTCCGCCTCGCGATCAGGGAGCAGCACGCCGCCGCCGTTGCAGCCGTAGCCCTTGCTCAAGCTGAAGGTGAGCGCCACGTTCTCGGGGAGCTTGCCGCCCAGCGCCGCGAGCACGGTTCCTTCGCCGTGAGCTCCGTAGATCGAAGTGCCGTGCGCGTCGTCGACGTAGAGCGAGAACTCCAGCCGCTTCGCCAGCGTGAGCACTTCGTCGATCGGGCAGATGCCGCCCATCGAGTACACGCCGTCGGCGACGTAGATCACCGAGTCACCGCGCGCGTGCGCCGCCTTCGCCGCCTGCTCCAGCGCGTCGAGATCGTTGTGCGGAATCACCTCGACCTTGTGCTCCGCCGCGAGCACCGGGCGGAGGAACTGCATCGAGGCGTGCGCGAGCTTGTCGTAGAGGAAGGTGACGCTGCCCTTGCGCGAGCTCAGCTCCATCGAGGGGAGCAGCGGCATGGTCGACATGTGCGTCGTGGTCACCGAGGGGAAGGTGATCGCGCGTCCGCCCCACAGCTCCGAGAGACCTTCTTCCAGCTCTTCCAGCGGACCGATGCTGAAGCGGCTGCGGGCGCAGCAGAGATGCACGCCCCAGTCGTCCATGATCGACTGGCTCTTCGCGATCACGTCCTCGCGCGTGTCGATCGCGAGGTAGCTGCAGTTGATGAACTCGGTCACCCACGTCTTCGCATCGAGGGCGACCTTGCGGCCCTGCCGGCCCTGCAACGTCACCTGCATCAGGCCGCGACGGAGCGCCTGGGAGTAGTTCTCCTGGGCGAGCAGCTGCATCGCCGCGGTGTTGCGAAGCTTGGTGGAGGGCTCGGACATGGGGGAGGCGTGCGGAGAACACTCCACGTCCGATGAGAGCGCAATCCCCTTTGCTCCCTCTCCCTGCGAAGCGGGGTGAGGGGCGAACTTAGAGCAGTTCGCGGCGCAGTTCTTCGAGAGGAGTCGACCAGCGTGACTCCCAATCGATGGGCGCGAGCAGCTTCGCCTTGAGGCCCTTCATCGCCCCGCGCATCACGCGGAACGGCAGCGTCGGATGGCTGAAGATCCAACGCAGCGTGCCCATGGAGACGAGGATCGTCGCGCTCGGCACCAGCATCTGCGTGAGGGTGAAGGCCTGCAGCTCCAGCTCTCCAGGCACATCGGTGTCGATGCCGGTGAGCACGTGCCAGAGATCGTGCGTCTGGCGCA